>JBQCJR010000906.1:0-7933 GCA_051952595.1 Kofleriaceae bacterium | reverse complement strand
CGCACGCATCGCGCGCGCGCCGGGGCTGTCGTCCATCAGCTCGGCGAACAGGTACGCGTTCTCGCCGATCACCAGGCCACCCTTGCGCACGTGCTGGAGCGCCCACCGGCCGTAGTGGTCGTAGCTCTCCTTGTCGGCGTCGACGAACACCGCGTCGAACGGACCGTACTTGTCGAGCGTCGACAGCACGTCGCGCGCCGCGCCGACCACCACGCTGACGCGATCGGCGAGCCCGGCGGTCGCGAGGTTCGCGCGCGCGATCGCGGCGTGCTTGGGCTCGGACTCGATCGACCACAGCCGCCCACCGGGGGCGAGGGCGCGCGCCATGTGGATCGCCGAGTAGCCGACGAGTGTCCCGATCTCGACCACCTTGCGCGCATCGACGAGGCGGACCAGCACGCTCAGCAGGCGGCCATCCGCGGGATGGACCTGGGCCGAGGGGATCCCGGCGGGGACGTCGAACGCCTGGGCGAGCGCCGCGTCGTGCGGCGTGTGCATGAGGTTGACGTACTCGAGGATCGCCGGCGTCGTGTAGCGATCGCGTGCGCGCGTGGATGAATCCGCCATGCGGTGGTGTAGGCGTGCGCCCGGCGGGCGGCATCGCGCGGCCCGCGAAATGAGCTGGTCCTCGCGCGGCGATCACGAACGAGGCCGCAACGCGATCGCGAGCGAGATCGGCGCGCGCGCTCGCGCGGCGGGTCAGTCCTCGTCAGTCCTCGTCGGGTCCGTCGCCGCGGTACGGACCAAACCGCGCGAGCTCCGCGAGCTCCGCGGCGATCGATGCGGCCTCGCGCCGGGTGAAGTCCTCGATCGCGTCGGCGAGCCCGGGGTGGCGGATCCAGTGCGCGGAGTAGGTCGCGCACGGCGCGAACCCACGCAGCAGCTTGTGCTCGCCCTGCGCGCCGGCCTCGAACAGCGGCAGGCCACGCTCGATCGCGCGATCGATCCCGGCGTAGTACGCGGTCTCGAAGTGCAGCAGGTCGACGTGCACGTCGGCGCCCCAGTAGCGGCCGTAGAGCGCACCGGCGGTCTCGAAGAACAGCGCCCCGGCGACCCGCTGGCCGCCGGCGATCACCTCGACCATCCGGGTGGCGTCGGGCAGCGTCTCGGCGACGCGATGGAAGAACCCGGGGCGGAGGTAGTCGCGGCCGCCGTGCTGGTCGGTGGTGTTGCGATAGAACCGATCGAGATCGTCGAGCTGGGCGCGATCGAGCTCGCCGCCCGATATCCAGGATATGCGATCGATCGCGGCGCGCGCGCGGGCGCGCTCCTTGCGCAGCTGCTTGCGCTTGCGGCTCTTGAGCGCGCCGAGGAAGTCGTCGAACGTGCCGTAGCCGCGGTTGTGCCAGTGGAACTGCATGCTGGCGCGCGGGAAGTAGCCGGCCGCGGCGAGCTGCGCCTGCTCCTCGGCGGTGCAGAACAGCCAGTGGATCGACGAGCACTCGGTGTCGTCGGCGACCGCGCGCACCGCCGCGAGCAGCGCGGCGCGCACCGCGTCGCGCTCGGCGCCGAGCTCGGGCGCGAGCAGGATCCGCGGGCCGGTCGCGGGAGTCGCCGGTGCGGCGATCACCAGCTTGGGGTAGTAGCGAAGGCCCGCGCGCTGGGCGGCGTTCGCCCAGCCCCAGTCGAAGATGTACTCGCCGTAGCTGTGGGTCTTCAGGAACGCGGCCACCGCCCCGACCAGGCGGTCGCCCGACTCGGCGAGCAGATACACCGAGGTCCAGCCGGAGCTGCGCCGCTTGCCGATCGAGCCCGGCCCGCTGATCGGATCGATCGATCCCGAGTCCTCGAGCGCACGCAAGAAGCCGTGGCGCAGGAACGGCGACGGCCCGTGATCGAGCGCGTCCCAGGCGGCGGTGTCGAGGTCGTTGACAGAACCGACCGCTCGCACCGCGATCTTCATGCTAGAAGAGGCCTGATCAGCCACGGGTGATTCCAATGACCCTCGATGCAAGCCTCAAGAAGAAGATCGACCAGCTCGTGCACAGCGACTCGGTCGTCCTGTTCATGAAGGGAAGCCGGAGCTTCCCCCAGTGCGGATTCTCCGCATCGGTCGTGAACATCCTCAACACCTTGGTCCCCAAGTACACGACGGTCAACATCCTCGCGGACCAGGACGTCCGCACCGGGATGAAGGAGTACTCGGACTGGCCGACGTTCCCCCAGCTGTTCATCCAGGGCGAGTTCGTCGGAGGTGCAGACATCGTCCGCCAGATGCACGAGTCCGGCGAGCTCGAGAAGAAGCTCGGCGACCTCGTCGCGGCGCCCAAGACGCCCAAGGTCACGGTGACGCCGCGCGCCGCGAGCGAGCTGCTCGCCGCGCTCAAGGACGGCGGCCCCGGTGACGTGATCCACCTGACGATCACGCCGAGCTGGGAGCACCAGCTCGACCTCGGCCCCAAGGAGGCCAGCCATCTCTCGATCGAGACCGGCGGGCTGACCGTGCAGGTCGATCGCGCGAGCGCCGGCCGCGCCGAGGGCGTGGTGATCGACTTCGTCGAGTCCGCCGAGGGCGCGGGGTTCAAGATCGACAACCCGAACCGCCCGGCGACGATCATCCAGATCTCGCCGAAGGAGCTCAAGACGCTCATCGACCAGGGCAAGTTCGGCGCGCACTTCTACGACGTGCGCACCGAGAAGGAGCGCGCGATCGCGAAGATCGACGGCGCCACGCTGCTGGACGATCAGACGATGGCGGCGATCGAGCAGCTGCCGAAGAGCACGCCGCTCGCGTTCCACTGCCACCACGGCGGGCGCAGCCGCGGCGCGGCCGAGCACTTCCTGAAGCTCGGGTTCACGAACGTCTACAACCTGGCCGGTGGGATCGAGGCCTGGTCGAAGGACGTCGATCCCAAGGTGCCGCGCTACTAGCCGGGTCCGAGCCCCGGGCTCGCTCGCTTTTCGGTTGCACCTGCCCGCCTGGGCAGTCCACTGTCGCGCCCGATGCGACTGCTGTCACTATTCGGGCTCCTGCTCGCCGCGTGCGGCGACTCCGGCGCGACCGCCGATGCGCCACCGCCGACGCCGCCCACGGCGAATCCGGCGCGCGAGATCGTCGATACCCAGCTGTCGATCGATCTCGCCGCGACCACCGGCACCGCGACGATCGTGCTGGGCCCGAGCAACACGCCGGGCGCGACGCTCGAGATCGGCGATCTCGCGATCGAGCGCGTCCAGCTCGCCGGCGCCGACCTGCCGTTCGCCGCGAACGCGAGCCGCCTCGATCTCGGCCTCGACGCGAGCGACCAGCCGCTCGCGGTCGAGATCGCGTATCGCTGGAAGCACCACGAGGGGTTCAACGGCGTGTCGACGAAGGGCTACACGCTGATCTGGCCGTACTACTGCGGCAACGTGTTCCCGTGCCACTCCGAGCCCGCGGATGGCACCACGTTCCAGCTCGAGCTGCAGAACGTGCCCGCGGGCAAGACGGCGGTCTATCCGGCGACGCTCGCCGCCGAGGCGCCGTCGTACCAGATCGCGTGGTCGGTCGACGCGTACACCGAGCTGCCGCTGGGCCGGACGGCGGCCGGCACCGAGCTCTCGGTGTGGTACGGCGCGGGCGAGCTGGCGAACGCGCAGGCGGGCAGCCAGCACCTGGTCGAGGCGTTCCAGTGGTTCGAGACCCACCTGGGCCCGTACCGGTTCGGCCCCAAGGCGGGCACGGTCTCCACGAAGTGGGGCCCAGGCCAGTTCGGCGGCATGGAGCACCACCCGTTCTGGCACGTGGGCTCGGCGGCGCTGAGCGACATCGAGACCCACGTCCACGAGGCGGCGCACGGCTGGTTCGGCGGCGGGATCCGGATCGCGTGCTGGGAGGACTTCGTGCTCTCCGAGGGCACGGTCAGCTATCTCGCGGCGCGCGCGCTCGACGTGGTCGCGCCCACCGTCGGTGCGCAGGTGTGGGCCGGTTACGAGTCCGAGCTGCCGCACATCCCGGGCACGGACAAGGTGTGGCCGCAGAGCTGCGGCGCGGTCGACGTGCTGCGCGATGACCTGTTCACCCGCGCGCCGTACGTCCGCGGCGCGTTCTTCTACCGCGCGGTCGCGCTCAAGCTGGGAGATCCCGAGCTGCTCGATCGGGCGCTGGGCAGGTTCTACGAGGCGCACGCCACCCGGGCGGCGACGATGAGCGACATGCTCGAGACGATCGAGCAGGTCACCGGCTACGACCCGCGCGCGTGCGCGGCGCTGTGGCTGACCGGGACGACGATCCCGGCCGTCGGGCCCTGCCCGTAGCGCGACGGCTCGCTACGGCTTGGCCGGTGCAGCGGCGCCGGACTCGGCGCGTGGCGCGATCAGCTGCCGCCCGCCGAGGTTGAACACCACGCGCGTGGGCCGCGGATCCGACTCGCTGTCGCGCTGGAAGAACGCCACGGCCTGGAGCGCCTCGATCCAGAACTCGTGCCCGGAGAGCGGCGACATCCGGTGCCGCGGCTCGCCCGGGCCCTCGAGGTAGATCCGCTTGCCCTCGCCGACCACGGCGAGCTGGGTCCCGCCGAGGTCGTAGGTGCCGAGGTACGACGCGAGCTGGTCCGCGGTCGGCAGCGACGCCGGCTTGACCGCGTCGTCGCCATCGAGCACGGCGAACAGCACGCGGCCGAGTCGATCGATCTGCGCCGAGGCGGTCGACGCGAGCACGACCACCCCGCGCTTGGACTTCGGATCGAAGCCGACGAAGCTGCGGAACCCGCCGGTCCCACCGGCATGCCAGTACCGCCCGGAGCGATCGATCTGCCAGCCGAGCCCGGCGTTGTCCGCCGAGTCCTCGATCTGCGATTCCTGGGTCAACCGGATCGGCGCGCGCAGCGTGGTGGTGCCGCCGGCCGCGGCGTCGAGCTCCACGTCGACCAGCTGGATCTGATCGCGGGCGCTCGAGATCAGCGCGCCGGCCGACGCGAGCGCGTTCCAGCTCCAGTGCGGCACCGAGCGGAGATCGTCGTTGGTGCCCCCGACGCGCCGCGCGGCGGCGCTGGGCGGCGGGACGAAGTACGTGTCGCGCATCCCGAGCGGCGCGAGCACGCGCTTCTCGAGCGCCTCGCGGAACCCGCCGCCGATCTTCTTGCCGAGCACCACGCCGAGCACGCCGACGCCGTAGCTGGAGTACGAGATCTGCGTGCCGGGCGGGGCGTCGAGCTGCGTGTGGTTGAGGTCGCGGTACAGCGCGTCCTCGTCGTAGGCGGCGTACGGATCGGTGCGCTGGGTCCGGCCGAACAGGCTCGGTGGCGTGGCGGGCAGCCCGGCGCTGTGCAGCGCGAGGTGGCGCAGGGTGATCGCGACCTTGTCCTGCGTGGGCACGGTCACTCCCGCGGGCACCAGCTCGGCGAGCGCGGTGTCGAGCTCGACCTCGCGGCGCTGCACGGCGTCCGCGAGCAGGATCCCGGTGTACACCGAGGTGATCGGGCCGATCTCGAACAGCGAGTCCGCGTTGGGCGGCGCGCCGCCGGGCCCGGCCCCGAAACCGTAGAACTCGCGCTTGCCGGCGCTGTACAGCCCGACGACCACCCCGGAGAGCACCTCGCCCTCGAGGTACGGCCGGACCACCGCGGCCACCTGCTCCTTGTGGGGCCCGTTGGTCTCGAGATCGATCTTCGGCGGCGCGGGTCCACGCGCCGGAGCGCTACACCCGCCGATCACGGCCGCGATCGCGACCCATCGCAACGTCGACATGGCCACGGACTCTAGCCGGCGCGACGGGCGCATTCCACGCACCCGCGGCGCCAAGCCAGCGGCAGGGGTTGCTCTGAGATCGCGACTCCGGTCGCATCCTGCGAGCAGCTGATACTGCCCGGATGCCCTCGTGGGGGCGGGGCGTGCGACATTCGCCAGCCATGCGAGCCGCGCTGCGCACCGCCACCGTCACCGCCCTCGCCGCCGTCGCGGTCCCCGCGTGCGCCGAGCTCGACGAGCCGGTCGCGGTGGAGCGATCCGAGGTCGTGGGTGGCCAGAACGCCCCGGCGGGCAAGTGGCCGGATGTCGCCGCGATCCTCGCCCAGGGGCAGCAGTTCTGCACCGGCACGCTGATCGCGCCGACGGTCGTGCTCACCGCGGGCCACTGCAACGATCCCGAGCTGACCCACGTGCTCGTCGGCACGTCGTCGCTCGAGCGGCCTGCCGAGGGCGAGGTCCTGCCGGTCTCGGCGCGACACGAGTACCCCAACCCGCTGGGCACCATGGACCTGACGGTGGTGGTGCTCGGGCGCGCGTCGCAGCGCAAGCCTCGCCCGCTCGCGACCGGCTGGGCCGCGGCGGACATCCAGAACGACGCGCGCGTCGCGATCGTCGGCTACGGCGCGATCGATCGCGACGCCAACCGGTACATCCCGGAGCTCCAGGAGGCGGAGACCACGATCACCGACTTCGATTGCTCGCGGTCGGTCGGCTGCAACGCCCCGGTGCGGCCGGCGGGCGAGCTCGGCGCGGGCGGCATGGGCGTCGATACCTGCGCCGGCGACTCGGGCGGCCCACTCTACCTGCTCACCGACTACGGCACGTTCCTCGCGGGGGTCACCTCGCGCGGCTACGACAACAACCGGTACGAGTGCACCGAGGGCGGCATCTACGCGCGGCCGGACAAGGTGGTGGCGTGGATCGAGGAGCAGGCCGGCGTGCGGGTCGCGCGTGGCCCCGAGCCCACGGCCGAGCCGATCTCCGCCGGGCCGGGCAGCGCCGGCGAGACCCGGATCGTCCCGCACGATCCGCGGAGCGATCGCCACCGGTTCGCGATCAAGCAGCCCCCGGCCCGTGGCGCCGCGGCGGTGCGCGACGACGGTCAGGTGCGCGTGTGCACCTCGCCCGAGGCGGCCGGTGAGGACGTGATGATCGTCTCGGTCACCGACGAGACGAACCCGGCGCGGACGCTCGACGTCGCGGTCCGGATCACGGTGACGGGCGAGCCCGGCGAGGTATGCGACGTGGAGGCTTTCGGAGAAGGCATCGAGGGCGGCGGGTGCTGCGACGCCGGCCGGAGCGCCAAGGGCTCGATCCCACTCGCCCTCGGGGTGCTCGTCGCGCTGCGCCGCCGCCGTCGCCGTTCCTGAGCTAGTCTTCGGCCCATGGCCGAATTCTGGCTGAAGTGCAGCGCCTGCCGCGTCGAGATCCCCTACGGCGCGCGGCACTGGGTGTGTAGCGTGTCGACCTGCAATCGCAGTCGGATGCGCCTGGTGTTCTGCTCGGTCACCTGCTGGGACATCCACCTCGCCGACGCGCGCCACCGCGACGCCGGCGCGATCGAGGCGCGCGCGCCCACCCGCGAGGCGTGGCAGCGAGAGCTCGCCGCAGAGGCACCCACCGCGCCACCGCGCCCCGCGCCCGCCGCGCCGGCAACGTCCGCCGCGCCCGCCGCGCCCGTGCGGCGCGTGGTCGGTGATGCCTCGCCCACCACCGCGGCCGCCGCCGAGGGCCTGTCGCTCGCCGAGGTGGTCGACAAGGACGTCCTGATCGTCGTGTCGAAGATGAAGAAGTACATCAAGGACCGCAGCGGCATGAACTGCTCCGACGCCGTCGCCGAGCTGTTGTCAGACCACGTGCGCCTGCTGTGCGACGAGGCGATCCGCGCCGCGGCGCGCGACGAGCGGAAGACGGTGTTGGATCGCGATATCCCGCGCGTTCGGAGATAGGCGGCGAGCTGCGGCGCAAGGCGCAGAGCGCTGTGGACATGACGCGACTGTGACCTGCGCCGAGGTGGCAGCAGGGTGCGCGGTGGTTCGCAGCTCACAGTGCGCTTGGACAACCGTCGGCCCTCACAGGCCGACGGTTGCCCACATGGCCCACAGCGCCTGCTGCTACCAGGGGAGATTTTCGGATCCTGTTGCGCCAGAAGAAGCCAGCCGAGGAGGACGCGATGATCGAACGCTAAACCTCGAACGTGCCCCAGCGGGAGTTGGACCCGCCCGGCAAGGCGTAGCGAGCCAGCCGGTACCGAGTGTTGCGTGGA
>JBQCJR010000905.1:0-2087 GCA_051952595.1 Kofleriaceae bacterium | reverse complement strand
GCCTCGATCGGCGCGACCACGGTGTGCGCGCCGGCGCGCGCGAGCAGGCCGAACCGCTGCACCTCGTCGCTGCGGGTCGAGTAGATCGCGTCGAACAGCGTGCGGTACGGCGTGCGCGCGTCGATCGCCAGCAGCACGCGGTCGGGCGGACCGGTCCGGGCCACCTGGCTCTCGAAGGCGTCGCGCAGCGCGGGGATCAGCGCTTCGCGCGAGACGTCGCGCGCGTCCCGAGCGACCAGGCCGCCTTGCAGCGGTAGCACCTCCTCGCCATCGACGGTCAGCGAGGTCGGCGAGACCGAGATCGCCGGCTCGGCGTCGTCCTCGACGTCGTAGCCGTGCAGCGCGACCAGGGGCAGCTGGACTCCAGGGGTGGCAGGGGCGGGGACGGTCGTCACGGGAGGCTCGGTGGCCGGCGGCTCGACCGGCGGCGGCGGCAGGTTCTGCCGGGTCGGCGTGCAGCCGACGCTCGCCGCGACCGCGGCCGCGAACGCGAAGCTGGTGCGCATGGAGCGACCGTACCGCCGATCCGGAGCGCCGGCCGCGAGCGCGATTCGGGCCTCACTCAGCGCGCGCGTGCCAGCTCGTCGACGAGCGCGCAGCGACGGCTCGTCGCGGAGCTGCGGGAGCGCTTCGGCGGCGAGCTCTCTCGCGCGCTCCGGTTGCTGCCGAGCGCGCCGCAGCGCCAGTGCGAGATAGGCCTGTGCGGTCGGGCGCTCGGTGGGCCCGATCGCCCCGCGCTCCGTGGTCGCGACCGCGCGCTCGAACAGCGCGATCGCCTCGCCCGGTCGCTCCGCCGCGAGGCGCTGCCGGCCGGCCAGGGTCAGCGGCCACGCCAGCTGCGGCGAGTCCGCGCCGAACACCTGCTCGAAGCTGCGCAGCGCCGCGTCGCAGATCTCGGCGGCCTGCGGGTCGCGCTGCTCGAGCGCGAGCTCGCACAGGTAGCCACGCGCCTGCGCGACCGGCGGGGCCTGCTCGCCGAGCGCCGCCGCGAGCCCCTCCGCCACAGAGGCCAGCTCGGTCCGCGCCGCCGCGAGGTCCCCGGAGGCGAGCAGGTTCGTCGCGCGCGCCCCCCGGATCTCGAGCGTGCGTGGATCGCGATCGCCGAACCGCCGGCGCGCGATCGCGACGCCGCGGTCGAGCGTGGCCTGCGCCGCGCCCAGCTCGCCGGCCAGCTGCTCGGCGGCGCCGAGGTTCTGGGCGAGCCGGACCGCCGCGGGGTGTGCGTCGATCTCGATCGACGCGAGCCGCGCGCTGGCCTCGCGCAGCATCGCGAGCGCGCCCGGGAGATCGCCGCGCGCGATCCGGAGCTGGGCCTGGGTCTGGCGCAGCTCCACGAGCATCGATGGGTTGCCGAGCCGCTCGGCGATCGCCTCGGTCGTGCGCACGAGCGCGGCGGTGTCGAGCGCGCCGGTGACCAACGCGTGGTTCAGCAGGTTGATCGATGCGCGGACCCTCGCATCGTCGTCCCCGGCGACCTCGGCGAGCCGCACCGAGGCCTCGAGCTCGCCGCGCGCGGCGCCGTGATCGCCGGCCTCGGCCAGCGCCGCGGCGAGGTCGTTCCGCCACGCGGCCTCGAGGGGTGGATAGGCGACGCGTTTGATCCGCGGCTCGAGCGCGCGCACGCGGGCGAGCTTGTCGGTGATCGTGGTCGAAGGATCGAGGCGGATCGCACGCGACGCGGCCTCGATCGCGCGGACCTCGGCGGCGTCTCCGGCGGGCGGCGGCGGTGGCACCGATGGGATCGCGGCGCGGCCGCAGCGATCGACCGGGGGCACGCCGATCAGCTGGTCGACCGCGGCGCGCACGTGCGACGGATCTGCGGCCTCGAGCCCGGCGAACAACACGCTCGCCTCGTCCCAGCTCTCGTCCACGCATAGCTGCTGGCGGAGCGCCCGGGCGCGCGCGTCCGAGGCCGGTCCACGGGCGGCGAGGCAGCTGTCCGCGCGCAGCGCCGCGGTGGCGGCCGCGCGGGCATCGATCGACGCCACCACGCGCGTGGCGTCCGCGCCGGACGCGGCGAGCCTCGCCTCGATCACCGCGCGCCGCGCCGGGTGCCACGCGGCGGGCGCCTCGGCGGCGCACGGATC
>JBQCJR010000904.1:0-7827 GCA_051952595.1 Kofleriaceae bacterium | reverse complement strand
TCCGCTGTTCTCCTCTTGGCCGTGATCGCCGCGTGCCGCTCGTCGTCCAAAAGCGAGCCCTCGAACAAGCCCTTGCCGGCAGCGGCCCCCACGGCCACCGCGCAGGTGCAGGCGCAACCGCCGAGTGATGCGAGCGAGCCGGGCTCGCCCGCCGCGCGACTGTCGACCCTCCGTGGTCCACACCCGACCCTCGAGGCCGCATGCCCCGAGGACAGCGGCTGCCAAACGATCGATCTCTCCGCCGCGCCGACCGGCGAGCCGCTGCCGTTCCGCGAGGTGCGGCTGCTCGCGATCGCCGGCGACGAGCCGGACGACGGCCGCTGTGCCATCGCGTTGCACGTGGCCGCGGGCTGGTTCGTCGCGACGTCCGCCGACGCCCGGTTGTGCGTCCAGCCGAGTTATGTCGAGGTGGCTACCTTCGAGGTCGCGGGCGAGCTCGCTCGCGATGGCCAGCCGGTCGCGGTGCTCGACGTCACGGTCAACCACCACACGAAGAGTGGGGACGAGGAGGGCGACCACCGCTGGGCGGCGCTGTGTGGCGTCGCCGCGAGCGGGCCGTGGTGCACGCAGCAGATCTCGCGGGCTTGCGACGACTTCGCTTGCTTGTCCAGCGCCGGCTCGTGGACGCGCGAGATCGAGCTGCCCGGCAACGGCACGTTGGTGGTCACGACCAACCACGCGTCGAGCGAGGCGCGCGAGGCCGTTGGCACGTTCGCGCTTCCGCGGTAGTTCCTGCCGCTCGTCCGACCGCCACCAGGGGACAGCTCGCCGCGGCGTTGTTGGTCGCCCTGCCGGCACCGCAGCACGGACGAGCGCCTACGTGTAGATCGTCCACTCCTTGCCATCGAACGACGCGACATCGTCGCGTCCGACCGACCACAGCACGCCATCGTGCGCGGACAGGCTGTAGCAACTTGGCGTGGCGACCTCACCGAAGCTCACCTCGGCCAGCGCATCGTCCTCGAGCGTGTAGAGCGCCGACATCGTGGCGACGTACAGCCGGTCGCCATACCAGGCGAGGTCCCACAGATCCTCCGAGACCTCGTCCCGCCACGCCACGCGCTGCCAGGTCTCGCCGCGCCCACGCACCAGCACGCCGCCGCGTCCAGCCGCGTAGACCACGCCGTCCGGCGCACAGCACACCGTGGTGAGCGTCGCGTCGGTCGGGCTCTGCCGCGCGGACCACTGCGTGCCTCCGTACTGCCAGATCTCGCCGCCCCACCCGACGGCGTAGATCTCGATGTCCGAGAATCCGTCGAGATCCTCGAATCCTTTGCTCTCGGTCGGGCCGGCGGCGGGCGCGTGGATCGCGACCCACTTCTTGTCGGCGATCCGCTTGTAGACCTGTCGCTTCATGCCGCACGCGTACACGAGGCCCGCGATCTCGCGTGCGCGCCGGATCATGACCGGCGCCGGCGTGAGCTTCTCGGTCTGCGACTTGCCGCCGACGTAGGTCACGACCTCGCCGCCCTCGCCGACGAGCACCGCCTTCTCCGTCGGCAGGCGAGCGACCGCGAGCGCCGTCGAGCTCCACGCCGTGTCGACGCAGTCGGCCCAGTCGCCACCGTCCATGCCGATCAGGCTCGAGTGAGCGATGCCGTCCGCGATCAACTGCTTGCCCTGGCTGACGATGTACAGCAGGTCGTTCATCCGGGCCGCACAACGGACGAACTCGCGCGACGCCACGATCTCGTTCTTGACCACCCTCGGATGGGGCCACACGGCGCTCGAGGTTTGCAAGCGCCGATACGCTTCCGGTCGAGTGATACCGTGGCTCCATGGCTTCCAAGGGACCTTCGCTTCCGAAGGCAAAGCGCTTCAGCGCAGGAACACTCACGGCCGAAGCGGTATCGTTGTTATTGAAGCAGCGCATTCGCGGACGATTCGCGAAGTCGAGCGCACTCCGCTCCGCGAAGCGCTTCGCCGAGCAGCGCTTCGCCGGTGACCGCGCCGACAGCGACATCGTCCACCACGTGGGGCGGCTCGTTCTCGACGAGCTCTCGACCGGGCGACGGCCGCGCATCGGCCTCCTGATCGTCGACGGTGATCTCGTCGTGAAGGGGCGCTACGAGGACTCGCTGGACCCGGAGTCCGTCGTCATCGTCACGGGCTCGCTACGCGCCGGCGACGTCATCACGAGGGGGTTCCTGGAGGTTCATGGGGATCTCGTCGCCGAGCGGTCGATCCTGTTCCTCGACAACGATGCCTGCAGCGAGGTGTTCGGCGATGTCCGCGCGCCCTTCGTCTATTCGAGCTACCACGCAGTGAAGGTGCACGGCGGCGTGAAAGCACGACTCGTCACGGGCGACGCGAAGCATATCCGGAGCACGCAGAAGCACACCTTCATCGAGGAGACCGATCCCCGCGTCCGCGAGCTCCTCTCGCCGCGACTGCTGAAGGTCTTCGCCGAGGAGATGTTCGACGACGAGGGCGACGACGACGCGGACCCGGACGATGCGTGGATCGATGCCATCGATTCGGAGAAGCTCGCGGCATTCGTCCGACGTGGCCGGCCTGCGCTGGCCGAGACACCGCCCCGACGCCGCACGAAGTGAGCTTGCACGATCCGGTCTGCCTCGCCCGCCAGGTGCCTTTCAAGGCGAGGTGGGCGGCGTTGCCCGAGGAGGCGGAGGTGGCCCGGGTGGCAGCGGGCTGTCATCGCACGGGCTGACCATGCGATCCCACAGGCAGAACCGCAGCCCGGTGCCGCAGTGGTCGACCAGGCACCGCGCGAATCGATCTCTGCCCCGCGGGTTCATGCCCGAGATGTGCTCCGCGCAATGCGCCCCCATGCCCGGGCACTGCTGCTCGACCTGCGCGCAACGGGCATCGATCTCTGCCGGAACGGACGCGAGGGCACGCGTGGCACAGGAGCTGACGCTGCAAGCGCTCCACGCGGCCGCCTCCAGGCAGGCGATGGCGCTCGCGGCCACCGGCGGCAGGAATTCGTCGCGATAGCGCCGACACAGCGCCCGCGCGTTCGTGCTCCCGGGGTCGTCGGGGTCGTGGGCCAACGCCTCGCACGACACCGCATCGGACGCGGTGCTTGGATCGGCAGGAGCGTTCGAAGCGACGGACTCGGGCGGCGCCGCGGGGGTGGGCTGCGCCGTGTAGCACGCGGCCAGCGCGACCGTGATGCCGATGATTCCCCGTGGTCCAACGACGTGCCGGCGCAGCTCCATGGCAGTCCCGATAGCACATCGCCGGAGGCACTCCAGGTCATCTATCGCGTACCGGCGACGAGACAGCAGGCGAGGAATCGCACCTTCAGACGACGCCTGTTTCCTCCGTCCCCGCCGAGATCCGGTAGTGTGCGGTCGTGCGCCTTCGATCGGTCGCTCTGATCACCTTGCTCGCCTCTGCTTGCGGTGGAGCGCCTCCAGCGCCCGCCGCCGCGCCCACCGCGCCACCGCCCGCCGCCGCGCCGATCTCGCCGCTGCGGATCGACCAGATGATCGGCTCGCTGCCGTCCGACTCCGAGCTGGTGCTGTTCGTCGACGTCGATCTGTTGCGCCAGAGCAGTGCGCTGCGGCAGGCGTGGGACGTGCTGGGCCAGGACCCGGCGATGCAGCAGACGCTCGCGGATCCGGCGTGCGCGCGCACCACGAAGATGCACCATCTGGTCCTGGGCGGGCGGATCACGCCGGTCGAGTTCTTCGGCTGGTTGACCGGCGTCCGGCGCGATGACTTCGTGGCGTGTACGAAGCTCGCCGCCTCCATCCCGGGCACGGCGAACGACGAGCCTCAGGCAGAGATCGTCGTCGACGGGGACGTGGTCCGCCAGGTCAAGGGCGGGCGCGAGAACTCCTGGTTGTGGGTCGATCCCACACACATGGTGATGGGCGTGCGCGGCTCGGGGCAGGTGAGCGAGGCCGAGCTGCGCGAGGTGGCCGCCCGGGCCCGCGCCCCACGCGCGCCGTTCTCGCAGGATCTGGTCGCCGCGCTCGAGCAGGTGGACCAGAGCGCGGCGGTCTGGTTCGCGCTCGGAAGCCCGACGCTGCGCCAGCAGCAGATCGTCTCGATGGCCGGGTCGTTCGTCGCCACCGACGAGCTCACCCTGGTGGCGCACATCGAGCTCACCAGCGAGTCGCTCGCCGCGATGTCCGAGCCGCAGCTGCGGCACTACATCGATCAGTTCCGCAACATGGGCTTCGTCAACGACGTCGAGCTCACCCGCAAGGGCACCACGCTGTCGCTGAACGCGCGTGCGACCTCCGCCGAGATCCAGGCGTTCATCAGCATGGTCAGCTCGATCATGCCGATGCAGAAGCTCCTGGCGCCCTGACGCGGTTGGATCACTTCGCGGTCGCGCGCAGCCGGGCGAGCTGTGCCTCGGCGCCCTTGCGCAGCCGCTCCTTGGCGTCCGGCGGCAGCGACGAGTCGGCGGCGAGCCGGGCGAGGGCGGTCTCGTAGGAGGCGATCGCCCGCGCGGTGTCGCCGGCCGCGGCGTACGCCTCGCCGAGGCTGTCGTGGGCGTTCGCCGAGCCCGGCCGCACCTTGGCGATGAACCCGAGGATCGCGATCGCCGACGCGGTGTCGCGCTCGAACAGGCGGTCGTAGCCGAGCTCGTTGAGCAGGGCCTCGTCGAGGGCCGGGTTCTTCGGGTCGCGCTTGCTCAGCTCGTTCCACGCGGCGATCGCCTCGGCCTCGCGTCCGGCGGCGAGCTCGAGCAGCGGGCTCCGCTCGGCGTCGGCGAGCCGGGGCACCTGGCGCGGCGCGCCGGACCCGTTGCGTAGCTCGAGCCGGCCGGTGCTCGGATCGAACCGCAGCTCGGTCCCGGAGTCGCGCGCGATCCACACGTTGGCCGCGACCGGCACGAGCTCGACGGCCGGCGCGAACGGGCGCCGCAGCTCGAGGCCTTCGCCGGCGAGCTCGATCGCGAACGGCAGGTTCGTCCCGAACCGCCCGGTCAGCTTCGCTCGCTGCGCCGGATCGAGCGCGATCCGCGTGATCGGCGCATCGGCTCCTGGCCAGCCGAACGCGGCCCACACCGTGCGCACGATCTCGGGGAACAGCCGCTGACCGCTGTCCGAGCTCGCCATGATCACGAGCCCGAACCCGCCGTCGAGGCTCGCCATCGCCGACGACCGGAAGCCCTCGTTGGCGCCGCTGTGGCCGAACACCTTGGTGCCATTGCGCTCCCACAGGAACATGCCCGTCGAGATCGACTCGGCCCCATCGATATCGATCACCTTGGTCGTCATCTGGGTCGCGATCTCGCGGCTGATCCGCTTCGACGAGCCAGCCCGCGCACGGCCGATCTCGGCGAGGAACACCGCGAGGTCGCTCGGCGTGGTCCACAGCCCGGCGGCCGCCATCTCGGGATAGACGTGGTGCTTGCCGGGCACGATCGAGCCGTCGCGATGGTGGCCGGACGCGGCGTGCTTCGCGCGCTCGGGCGGGAGCGGTTGCTCGTACGTGCTGTGCGCCATGCCGAGCGGCGCGAGCACGCGGCGCGCCACGATCTCGGGGTACGGCTGGCCGAGCCGATCGATGAGTGCGAGCTGCACGATCGAGGTGCCTCCGCCCGAGTAGCGGAACCGGCTACCGGGCGCGAGATCGACGCGGACCGCCGGGGAGTTGGCGGGCGGCGCACCGTCGAGCACCTGCGCGATCGTCGGGACCGGCGCGCCCGGGGCGTAGCCCGCAAAGCCGTGCACCGTCGTGCCCGCGGTGTGGCTGAGCAGCCGGCGCAGCGTGACCGGCGTGGCGCGGGTCAGCTCGTTCTCGGGCAGCTTCCAGCGGGTCAGCGCGTCGTTGATCGGCGCGTCGAGCGCCAGCGTGCCATCGGCCACCGCGGTGAGCGCGGCGAGCGCGGTGACCGGCTTGCTGATCGAGGCGGCCTGGAACAGCGTCGTGTCGGTGACCGGCTCGCTGCCGCCGGCCTCGGTGACGCCGTAGCCACGCGCCCACACCAGCTCGTGGTGCTCGAACACCGCGATGCTCAGCCCGGGGATGTTCAGCTCGCGCATGCGATCGAGCAGCGTCGCGGTGCGCGGCTCGCCGACGACCTGCACCGCGGGCAGCAACGCGCGCTCGATCTGCGCGATCCGCGGATCGACGCGATCGGCCTCGGCGCCGCCGGACGCGTTGGTCACCGGGGTCACGGTGGAGCCGCCGCACGCGACCATCCAGCACCAGCTCGCAAGCACGACAGCTCTCATGGCGCAGATCCTAGCGATCGGCCGGGCTGTCGCGATCCTGTCGCAGCGCGATTTCGCGCGGTCAGCGGGCGCCGGTCGGCGCGCCGGCGTCGCCAGCCGCCTCGCCCGCCCCGTCGCCGGTCGCCTCGTCGTCGAGCACGAGGCGCAGACCGGCCGGCAGGGTGTCGCCGAGCGCGACCAGCTCCTCGCGCGCCTCGAGCGCGACGACCTGCTCGATCAGGTTCGCCGCGCGATCTCCGCCCGGCATCGCGCGCACCGCCGCGGCGAGCTTGCCGCGGGTCGCCTCGTCGAGATCGCGGGTGCGATCCCCCGTGCGCCGCCCGAGCTGGGCGAGCGGGAACGCGGTCTTGTCCGGATCCGGCCAGTCGAACCCGAGCAGCGCGCCGAGCCACGCGCCGACCTTGCTGGCCGGGACCACCGCGTTGAGCGGCCCGTACAGCGGCACGCGCGCGCCGACCCGCGACAGCGCCCACAGGTGCACCGCGTCCTCGCGGCCCTTGCGCGACTCCATCCGCCGCATCAGCTCGTCGCCGAGCTTCACCTTGTGCGCGACCGGCAGCCGCTCGAGGCTGGCGACCACGCGCCACATCTCCGCCAGCTCCTGCTTGCTCGCCTTGGTCTCGGCGAGCTTCTTCTGCTGCTTGGCGCTCGGGAGCAGCAGCTGGGCGAGCCGGTCGTAGATCTGGTCCTGCTGGCCCTTGGCGAGGCCGCCGGCGATCCGCCGCCACGTGATCCACCACGCGAGCTTGCCCGGCTCGCTCTTGCCGTGTGCGAGGCCCTCGTTGAACACGCCCCACATCACGCGCGCGCGCCACGCGTCGAGCGGCGCGCCGGTGCCGGGGCGGAGCAGGAACCCCGCGAGGTTGAGCCAGCGCTGCTCGTGATCCGCCGTCTTCTTGCGCTCGGCGGCGACCTCGATGAGCGCGTCGAACAGCGCGCGCGCCGTCATCATCGACCAGTCGTCGCGGCGCGCCTCGAGCAGCGCCTCGAGATCGCGGGTCAGCGTGGCGAGCCCGGCGCCGGTCCGGAACGCGGTCTGGATCTGCGCCTTGGCCTCGTCGGTGCGCGGGTGGGGCGCCGCATCGGCCGCGAGCTCCGGAGCCGCCCCCGCGCCGCCCGAGCGCATGTCGAACGCCAGCTTCCAGGTCTCCGCCGCCGTACCCGCCGGTGGATCGCGGTCCACGCAGTAGATCTCGAGCGCGCCGAGCTCCGAGATGTGGACCTCGAGCCGCACCGTCACCTCGCCGCGGCCACGCGCGCGCAGCACCGTGACGATCGGCGGCAGCTCGAGCAGATCGCTGCCGTCGTCGAGCGTGTCCGGCTGGCCGTCGCCGATCGGCACCAGCGCGCCCGGCTGGTCATCGCGCGAGCTCGACGAGTACAGCCGGAAGCTGACCGGCCGGTTGGTGACCAGCCGGAAGTCGCGCGCGAGCTGGACCCGCGCGCCGTCGTCGAGCCCCGAGGGCGCGAGGCACACCGCCATGCGCGCCGCGCCGGTCTCGACGCCGATGTAGAACGCGCGCGGCGTGCCGCCCTTGATCCGGGTCGCGAGGCCGCGCCGGACCAGGCCGTAATACGCCGCGCCCAGGGCCACCGCCATCTCCGGCAACGTCGACGGCAGCTCGCGCGGCGCGCAGCCCATCCACCCCCCGAACTGCACGAG
>JBQCJR010000903.1:0-7775 GCA_051952595.1 Kofleriaceae bacterium | reverse complement strand
AAGGTCACCAGCGTCCAGTGCGCGGCCGAGCCTGGCTGTGCGCCGGCGTCTTCGAAGCGCGGGTTCCGGATCGCCATCAGATCACCGCCCCCGTGTCGCCGTTGAGGATGGTGACCACACCCAACACAGGGAACTCGCGGATCGCGAGCGGCACGTCCGCGGGCAAGCCACCGAGCTTGAGGTCCCCATGGAGGTCGCCGATCTTGCGGACGCCCTCGGTATCTCGCACGACGTTGAACACGTCCGACCAGGCGACCTCGCCGCGGGGATTGCCGTCCGCGTCCTTCACGTTGAACCCGAAGTCCACATCCGGGTTCGGCGTCCCGTCGTCGTTGCTCACGCGGAACATCGTCGCGAGGCGCGCCCTGATCCGGTCCCGAACTGTACCCGGCGCGTGGCCTTGCCGCAGGTACACGCGCGCCTCGACATCGACCCGCTTGTAGACCGGGTCCTGCACGCTCACCTGGAACGTGAGCGTGCACGGATAGACTTCGGTGACCTGCCTACGCACGAGGTTCTTCAACGCCGGCGTCGGCGGCCCGCCGCGCTGCGGGATCACGTACAAGATCCCGCTGTTCTCCTCGATCGTCGAGTCCTCGTTCGAGGTGAGCATCAGAGCGCGCGCCACGCCCGGGACGCGACGCGCGTTGATCTCGAAGTCCTCGCGGGTCACGCTTCGCGAGATCGTGCGCAGGCTCTCCGGCGCCAGCAGCTTCGCCGCGGCGATGCTCTGCCGGTCCGTTCCGCCGGACGCTGCCACCGGGTTGGTCACGGAGACCACCACCGCGCGTCCGAAGGCATCGGCGAAAACACCTTCGACAACCACGAGCCGACCCGCATCGACGTTCGCGGCGGCGCCGCCGCCGGTCTTGTAGCTGACCGTCAGCGTTCCGCTCGGCGGCGCTCCGTTGGCGCCGGTGCCGAACCGCACGGTCGCTCGGTCGTTCTGATCCACCAGGACGACGTAGTGCCGATCGTTCGGGCCAGCGCCAAGGAGGCTGCGCTGCTCGAGGTAGCTGCCGTTCGCGGCCGTCACCAGCACGGACCCATCGAGGTAGGGCGTGTGGTCCAACACGACGTCGAGGTTCGGCAACCCCTGGGTATCGAAGACCTGCAGGTGCGTCTGCGAGTTCTCGGCAACACCGGACGCCGAGCTCGTTCCAGGGGCAATGAGGACGTCCGCGAGCAGCTGGAACCGAACCGGGGTCGTGACCTCGCGGGTCCGCACGACGGTCCCCGCCGGAATGCGCACCGCGGCGGTGGTCGCCTGCGCGAGGGAGAAGGTCACCGGAGTCGTCGCGGCGCTCGCGCCCGGCAGCCGGTAACCCAGCATCGAGGCGAGGGCGATGACGTTCTTCCGTTGCGTCGCGGTCACCAGCCGCGACTCTCTGCCCTGGTTATCGACGTAGTAGGTGACCACGTCACCCACGAAGGCGTAGAGCTCGAGCAGGATGTTGCCGAAGCTGGCGACCGCGAAGTCGGACCAGTCGGGAAACGCGCTCTGGACCAGCGCGTTGAGCCGCGCCCGCAAGGCGTCGAAGTCCTTGTCCGTGAGGTCCAGCGACTCGGGGAGCAGCACGTCCAACACGACAAAGGAACGTGGTCGCTCGCGGGGGACAGGGGTCGGCCAGCTCAGAGCGTGATTGCGGCGGTCCCCTCCGAGCCATCTCCCCGCAGCCTGTAGCGGACCCTGAGGTGCAGCACGGCGTCCACGCGCTGAACGACCACACGGACGAGCGCCACCTCCGGCAACCAACGTGCGAACGCGTCCCGAACGTAGACCTGCGCCAGCGCCGCGAGCACGTCGTCGTTCCGCTGATGCCGCAGCAGGTGAAGTCCAGAGCCGAACGCCGTGCGCCACAACAGCTCGCCGGTCGACCGCGGCGTCTGTCCTTCCGTGGCGAGGACCTGCGCGACCTTGCTGTGGACCAGCGCCGGGTCTCCTCCCGACGCGAAGTCGCGCTTCTGGTCGCGGCCGAACGGCGACAGCAGCCCGAGAGGAGACTTGTTCATCGATGATCCTCACAAAGCGGGCAACGTGGCCCGAACCGACTGCAACGATTCGAGCACCGCGCCGAGCTCGGTCACCGCGGCATCGAGCGGCTGCCCGGAGGCCCCCGTGAGGTCGGGAACCACCGAGCCGCCGAGCATCCCCGCGAACACGTTGATGAGGCCGATGAGCTTGCCGAGCGAGGCGAGCCGCTTGCCGACGTTCGCGGCCTCCTGCTCGAGGTTCCCGCGGGCACACTGCGCAACGGCCAACAAGCCAGGATCATCGAGCTCGGATGCGCGGGACACCACACCCTCCACCTGCATGGCCTGCGCTTGCAGGTGGCGCAGCTCGGTCTGCGCGCGCCGCACGGTGTCGATCACCAGGTCGACGAGCTGCACCACCAAGACCGGCAGCGAGAGCTGCGGCAGCAGCCGCAGCAGCTTGTCCACCTTCCGTGCGAGCTCCGGCACGGTGGCCGCGAGCACCGTCGGATCCGGTGGCGGTCCAAGCGCGTCCGGGATCGCCTTCATGCAGTGGAACACCGCGACGATCGCGTCGACCACATCGAACAGCGGAACGAGCGGCGTCAATGCCGGCTGGACGATCTGCATCAGGTTGAGGTGCTCGATCTGAACGCCCCCGGGCAGCGTGAGCTGCCTCGAATCGGGGAGCGCAGGAATCTCCAAGCAGAGAGGACCGACCATGCTCGTGCTCCTCAGATCGGCTCGATGGTCGGGCGCACCACGCGGCCCGCGATGAACACCTGCGTGCCCTCGATGGTGACCACGCCGAGCGCACGAATCGAGACCGCCGTGGTCGCCTCGATCGCGAGCGTGTTCGATTCGGCATCGAGCACGATGTGGTCCCCCGTCTTGCGGTTCGTCAGCTTCAGCTTGCGACCGCCAATCGACTCGTCGAGCTCGATGCGAAACGTCGGCGTGGCGAGCACGTGGTTGTCCGGCGAGCTCTGACGCGCCTCCTCCGGAACCTCGCTGCGCCCCTCGGGCTTGCCCCAGTGCGCGGACAGGTAGTGCGGCGCTTCGACGTTCCCCTGGTGGAAGAACACGGCGACCTCTGCTCCCATCGCCGGGACCGAGAACCAGCCCCGATCCCGCGCACCGCCACCTCCCGTACCCAACGGCCACGCCCAGGCGCTCGCCGGCTCGAGTACACCGGGAATGCACACGCGCACGCGCCCCAGCTGTTCGGGGTCGTCGCGCGCCACCACGTAGCCGATGTACATCCCGAAGCGCGTGTCGGGCGCCTCCACGTCTTCTTCGAACAGCTCCATCATCGGGTCCTCCGGTGGGCCTCGGGGTCGCCCTGCCCAAGCGGCCGACCGTCGCGGCGGTACTGCAGCTGCGTGCGTCCGTGCTCCGGATCCACGACTTCGATCTCCGTCAGCGCTCCGCCAGCCGGAATCACGTGGCGATTGGGCTCGCCGCCTTGTCGCTGCCCTTGCGCTCGCTCGGAAGCCAAACGACGACGTCCCGTGCCGTCGCGCGTGAGCTTGAGGTCGACGACATAGCCCGAGCCTGTGATGACGTGCTTGGCCTCCGAGACGTAGTACTTCCCAGACAGGCTCGAGATCCCATGGAGCTCGACGACCGCCTTGGCACGCAGGCTGGGGTCCCCCACGACCTGCGCGGAGAGCTTGATCGTGGCTCGCTCGGCCGAGCGGAACCGAGCCCGCGCTTCCTTCTTCCCTTGCTCTTCCGTGCTGGCACTCGTCGAACGCACGCTGACGGTTGCGTTCCGGTGTTGCAGGGCCGTGCGACCGGTCTCCGGATCGACCACCTCGACCACGTCGCTCAGGGTGGTCCGGTCGACGGTCGTGGTGGTCGCCTCCCCCTTCAGTGTCTTCTTCGCCAGCGGATCTCGACCGCGGACCTCGACGCGGCCGACGCGTCGGGTCAGGTCGGACTCGACGTTGACCGAGATGACGTCCCCACGCCCCGGGTCCGCGTACCACCTCAGCGCATGCGTAGGCGCGGACGCCTGGTTCCGCCGACGGAAGTGAAAGCCCGCGTCGTCGACGTAGTAGACGAACCCTTCGCGCGCCGCGAGCCGCCGCAGCAGCCGCGCATCCGTCTCGGCCGCCTGGTTGATCGTGTCGAGCACGATCCCCGAATCCTCGATGTCGACGAAGTCACCTTCGTACCCATGCTCGGCGGCGATGAGCCGCGCCACATCCGAGCGCCGCTGTTGCGTCCATGCGCGCGTGCGGGCGACCCGGTGCATCAGCATGCTCAGAGCGTGTCCCTCGACCGTCAGCGTCTGGAACCCCTTCAGCTTCTTGACGACCACCCTCCGAGGCGGCGCCATGTGACCGGGATACCCCCATGAGACCTCCAGCAGCGCGCCGCCCACGAGCTCGGGCCGCTCGAACAACGTCAGGTCGAAGTTGTCCAGCTGGATCGAGACCTGGTCTGCCTTCCGATCCGAGTCCTCGTAGGAGAAGCTGATGATCCGGTCCGCGAGCTCAAGCGGCTCGCCAGCACGCGCACGCTCGCTCGGCACCGCCACGATCCGAACACCCGGTGCGCTCCGGTCGACCAACGACCTCATTCGGCCTCCCTTCGACGCGACTCCCCCAAGATCACATCGGTCACGACACGAAGGCTCGGAACGACGATGCGCCGCCCGAGCTCGAGCTCGAGCGTCGGGTCGACGATCGGATCCGGTTGGAAGTCGGCGATCACCCACCAGAACCCCGACGCGCGTGGCAGCCCCTCGAAGTAGCGGCCGGCGAGCCCGAACACGGTGTCGCCTTGCGCGACGATGTGTACGCGGTTGTCCGGGTGCGCCACGAACAGGTACGGCTCGCGGTCGGTCAGGTACCGAATCCCACCGGAATCCAGGGCGCCGAGACAAAACGAGTACCGCGAGCCGACCTGGGGTGGCATCAGGCGGTGCCTCCACGCAGCGCCTCGCTCGTCACCCGAGCGTCCAGAATCTCCTCGAACGTACAGGTCGCTGCATACACCAGCGCCGAGCCGTCCACGGCGAACTGGCGGTACTCGAACTCGAGGTCGAGCACGACGCCCTCCATGACCAGCATCCGCGGCCACACGACCAGCACACGTGGTGGTGCGGTCGCGGTCACGTGCTGCGCCCCGCCAGACGGCACCGTGAGCGCGCTCAGGAAGTTGCGGAACTGCATGATGTCGGGGTGGCCCGGCTGCGCCGCCGCGAACGTGCGATCGAGGTAGAACTCGATGTTCGACAGCTGTCGGTTGCTCGTGCTCTGGAACTGGAGCGGCTGATGGGACAGCCCCGGCACCACCAGGCGGTTCCAGTTCACCTGCAGCTTCTCCGCGAGCTGCGTCGGGTTGAACAGGCACTCCATCGACTCGGCCGTCGCGATGTTCACGAGCGATACGCGCGGCGGGCGGGAGTGCTCGATCCCCATGGTCCCTCAGTACGACGGCACCGGCGAGAACGAGCGCGTCGCGTTCGCCTGCTGGGTGTTGTGGACCGCGCGGGCAATGGTCTCGCCGTCGACCTGCACGTTGATCTGAAACGGCGGAGCTTGGCCCCGGAGCTTCGCCTGCTCGTTCGCGTAGGCCATCAGGTTCGCCTCGAGCTGGGTCATCGCCCCCATGCGCGCCTGGGCGTCGGCTGCCGCGGGGGCCGGCGAGCTCGCCGCCGCGGCGCTGCTCGCGGTGGCCTGCGTGTTCGAGATCGCCGCGAACTCGTCCTGCTGCTTCACCTCGCTAGAGAGCGGCATCCGCTTCACCTTCTCCAGGCTCGCGGGCAGGAGGATGTCGGGGATCTTCCGCAAGATCCGAATCGCGAGGTCCGCGATGAAGTCGAACACCTTCTTGATCGCTCGCCCGACGCCCACGAAGAAGTCGATCACCGGTTGGAGGAAGCTCTTGATCGCGTCGCCGATCGCGCCAAACAGCTCCGCGAACCACCGACCGATACCGACGAAGTACTCGCCGATGCCCGTGAAGAACGACACGACGGTCTGAAGCGCCGAGCTGAATGCGTTGGGCAGCGTCTCGGTGAACCAGGTCCAGATGCCGAGCGCGACCTCGGCGACGGCCGTGCCGAACGCGACGAACGCGTCCTTCATGACGCCGACGACCCACAGCACCGCGGTGATCGTCTTGATCAACCCCGCGAGCGCGAGCGCCAGCACCGTCACGGCCCCGCCCACGATCTTGCCCAGGACCTCGCCGAACCGTCTCCAGCCACTGGTCGACGCGCTCACGGTATCCTCGGCTTCCGACGTCGCCCCCGTGAGTGAATCCCAGGCATCCTTGAGCCCGCTGAGCGCCGTGCCGATCGTGTCGAACGCCGGGCCGATGTACTCCATCATCGAGCGGAACCCCGAGATCAGGCCGCTCGTGATCCGCGAGAAGATCGCGATCAGCTGGGTGAGCCACGTGGCGATCCCAGCCACGACCGAGCCAACCACGTCGCCGAACGAGCGAAACGCCTCGGAAGGCAGGCTTGCCGCTCCATCTGCGGCGCCCGTGAACAGCGCCGACAACTCGGTCCAGAGCTCCGAGAACGCTTCCGATAGATCCTCGAAGATGGGCCTCGCTTCTTCGATCGTACGCGCGAACCCGTCTTTGAACCCTTCCCAGATCCGCTGGAGCCGGTAGACGATCTGATACAGGCGGATCACAAACTGCTTGAGCCCGAGGTTCTCAGCGCGGTTCAGCTCGTCGCGCACGGCGCCCGAAAAGCCGCGTTGCGCGAACAGTTGCTTGATGGCGTTGAACGCGAGCACAACGAGCTCGGCCGTGCGCCGCGCGGCATCGCCGATACCACCCAGGTTCTTGCGGTACGCGATGACGAATCCAGCCACGAGCGCGGACAGCTTCCCCACCGTCAAGATCGCGGGAAGCATCGACAAGGCGACGCTAGCCACGCTGATCCCCAGCGCTTTCATGCCCATCGCGAACAGCGCGACAGCCGCCTTCGCGGTGACCACGGCTCCGATCAGCGCGACCACCGCACCGGCCGCGACAAAGAACGCAGCGAACGCCGTCTTCACCGGCTCCGGGATCGCGCGCAGGAACTTCACCAGTTGGTTCAGGCCGGACACCACGACAGCAAGGACAGGCTTGAGGACTTTGGCGAACGGCTCCCCGATGACGATCGCCAGCGTCTGCACGAGACCTCCCAGCAGCTGTTTCTGGCCTGCGTACGTGTCGAGCATCTTGTTCGCGAACACCCGGGCGGTACCACCCGCTTCCTCGAACTGTTGCCGGAGGTACGCGATCGCCGCCGCGCCGCGCACCGTCTCGCCCGTGTTGGTGCGCATGCCCGCCGTCAGCTGAGTCAAGATCGCATTCACGCCACCGAGCGCTTCACGACCGAACGCTTTGAGCAGAAAGGACGATCGTTGCGCTTCGGTCATCCGGTCCATCGCAGGTGCCATCTCGCCGAGCACGTCGAGGAATGCCCGGAACCTGCCGTTGCTGTCGACGACCGCGACCCCGATGCTTCGGAGCCGTTGTTGGACCTTCGGATCCGCCAGCTGCTCCATCGCGACCGCGGCAGCCGTGGATGCGCGCTCGACGCCGGGAATGACGTTCTTCACGAGGCCCAAGGCGATGAGGGTCTCGGACAAGGACTGGTTCAGCGCCTGCGAGCCGCGAGACACGGTCCCCAGCGCCAGTGGGAGCTCGTTGGCGTTGAGGGCGAACACGTTCACCGCTTGCAGCATCCGGTCGACGGAGATCGCCGCCTCCTCGGTGGACAGGCCGAAGGCCTTCATCGCCTGGGACGCGAGCCCCGCCGCGGCCTGTGGCGAGAGCTCCCC
>JBQCJR010000902.1:0-4474 GCA_051952595.1 Kofleriaceae bacterium | reverse complement strand
GGTCGATCAGCTGCTCGCCGCGCAGCTGTCGCCGACCGAGGCCGCCGCGCTCCGTGCGTTCGATCAGTCGTTCGAGGCGTTCGCCGCCACGGATCTCACGGCGCTCGCCCTGCGCACGCCCGAGGCGATCGCCGCCGAGCGTGGCCACCTGGTCGAGATCGCGCTCGAGCTCCAGCGCCAGACCCTGGCCTCGGCGGACCTGGTGGCCGCGTCTGCGGCGCGGGTGCGCGACGCGACCCAGCGCACCGCGGTCGGGGTCGGCGTCGCGGCGGTCGTGGTGAGCGCGCTGCTGATCTGGTGGGCGGTGCGCTCGCTGCGCGCGCGCCTCGATCAGCTGATCCTCGGCACGCAGGCGGTGTCGAACGGCACGCTGTCGGTCCAGCTCGAGGTCGGCGACGACGAGCTCGGCCAGGTCGCCGAGTCGTTCAACCGGATGGTCGGCGCGCTCCAGCAGTTCGAGCGGCTCAAGGTCGACTTCATCTCGAGCGTGTCGCACGAGCTGCGCAACCCGCTGGTCGCGACGCAGGAGACCACGCGGCTGCTGCTCGACGAGGTGGTCGGCCCGCTGACGCCCAAGCAGCGCCAGATGCTCGAGCTGAGCGCGCAGGCCGCCGAGCGGCTGTCGAAGATGATCTCGGACCTGCTCGAGCTGTCGCGGCTCAACGCCGGGCTGCGCTACAGCATGGCCGAGCACGACCTGGTGCGGCTGACCCGCGCGAGCGTGCTCGAGCTGGAGGCGGTCGCGCTCGAGCACGGGCTCGAGCTGCGCACCCGGATCGAGGAGGCGAGCCTGCTCGCGCCGTGCGACGCGGACCGCTACGTCCAGCTGGTCCAGAACCTGGTCGGCAACGCGATCCGGTACACGCCGTCCGGCGGCGTGATCGAGGTGGGGCTGGCGCGGCTGCCCGCGATCTCGTCGAAGGCGACGCCGGCCGGCGAGCCCGCCCGCGACTGCGCGCTGCTCGCGGTCGAGGACTCCGGCCCCGGCGTGCCCGAGGAGGATCGCGAGCGGGTGTTCGAGAAGTTCTTCCGCCGCGACGGCGTGCCGTCCGATGGCGGCGTGGGGCTCGGGCTCGCGATCGGCCGCGAGATCGTCGAGGCCCACGGCGGCAACGTGTGGGTCGATGCTTCGGCGCGGCTCGGCGGCGCCGCGTTCTTCGTCGTGTTGCCGATCGGTCCGAGCGCGAACGCGCCGGCGCGCGGATCGGCGGGAGGTCGACCGTGGCGAGCTGGATGATCCGCAGACGCTCGAGACCCAGGATGATGGCCGCCGCGCTCGCGGGCGCCGCCGCGCTCGCGGGATGCGCGCCCCGAGCCGCGGCGCCGCCTGCCCCGCCCGCGCCGCCGACCGGCGAGGAGCTGTTCGCGGCGCGCCGGTTCGACGCCGCGATCGGCGTGCTCGAGCGCGAGCTCGCCACCGCGAGCGGGCCCGAGGCGGATCGCGCGCGGTTCCTGATCGCGATGGCGTGGCTCGCCCAGGGCGATCTGCCGCGTGGCCTCGAGCGGCTGCGCGCACTCGCGCTCGCCGAGCCCGCCGGCGGCTGGGCGCGGATCGCGGACCTCGTGGTGCGCGAGCTCGATCGCGGCGCGATCCTGCGCGACGAGATCCTGACGATCGGCCACCAGCTGCGCGAGCTCGAGGCCAAGCTCGCCGCGCTCGAGGCGACGCACCAGGCCACGCTCGCCCGCGACGCCGAGCGGCAGGCCACGATCGATGGGCTCAAGGAGGAGCGCGCGCGGCTCACCGCCCAGCTGCGCGAGGCCAGCGAGGCCGCGACCACACACGCGGCGCGGATCCACGCGCTCGAAGAAGAGCTCGCCGGCCTCAAGAAGATCGACATGCAGCGGCCGCCCTGATCGAGATCTCGGCGATCGACATCACGGGCTCGGCGCGCGTTCCTCGCGCAGGACGAAGCACGCGCCGGGATCGGCTCGCGCGGCGCTGAACGTCGGAGGGGGACGGTACTGTCTGCCGGCGGGTGGGAACGCATGGCCGAGGACGAGATCGAGACCGACGCGTGCGCCGATGCCGAGCTGGTGGCGCGCGCTCGCCGCGGCGACGCTCGCGCGTTCGCGCAGATCTACGCTCGCCACGCCCACGCGGTCGCGGCCACGGCGCGCCGGCTGCTCGGCGCGAGCGCCGACGCGGACGACGTGGTCCAGGAGACGTTCCTGATCGCGTTCGAGCAGCTCGATCGCGTGGTGGAGGTCGCGGCGCTGCGCGGCTGGTTGATGCAGATCGCGGTCAGCCGCGCGCATCGCCGGTTCCGCCAGCGCCGCACCAGCCGGCTCGCGACCGAGGATCCACACGCGGCGATCGATCAGCAGCCGGCGAGCGGCGCAAGCCCCGAGCAGTGCGCCGAGCTATCGCTGATCGAGCGCGCCCTGCGTCTGCCGGCGAAGCTGCGCACGCCGTGGCGCATGCGGCGGGTCGATGGCGCCGCGCTGGGAGACGTCGCGCTCGCGTGCAAGTGCTCGCTCGCGACCGCCAAGCGCAGGCTCGCCGAGGCCGACGCGGCCGTCGCGCGGCTCGTGTGCGGCGCGGCCGGCGAGGTCCGCGCGCGGCCGCCGCGCGCCGATCTCCGGCGTGCGAAACGCCACAAACCGTGAGCCGTATCGGGCCGAAGAATCCGTGAGCCATCGGAGCCGGCTCGCGGCTCTTGGACTCCATGTCGCTTCGTTCAACCCTGCTCTCGCTGCTCGCCGTTCCGCTGCTCGTGCCCGCGTGCACCGACGATCTCGCCCCCGAGCTCGGCGCCGTGGAGTCCGAGCTGTCATGCCCTGTGAGCGGCACCGACATCCATCGCTCGCTCGTCGTGACGCTCGACACGGCGGAGCAGCGCAAGCCGTTCAGCTTCGAGCGCGTGATGACCCGGCTGCGCGCCACCGCGTCGGAAGGTGTACCGGTGCCGGAGCCCGCCAACCCGAACACCGCGCTCTACCAGCAATGGATGCGCACGTACGACAACGGCATCGGTGGGTGCGCGGATCCCTCGATCGATCCAAACGGGTTCGGCCTCGCGTGCCCGCGCGTGGAGGAGGTCACAGAGCTCGCGTCGCTCGATCCGTTCGCGCGTGGTGCGCTCACCACGTTCGAGCCGATCGCGCTGTTCAACCGGTTCGATCTCGCGCCGAGCAACGGCAGCCACTGCGGCGAGTACCGGATCGTGTTCGCCAAGTTCCCGAACGACGGCGGAGATCGCGCGCTGTTCATCTTCGAGGCCGCGCTGCCCAACCCGGCGCCGAGCCGGGGCATCGCCGCGTGCCTGCCGGTCGCGCAGTACTGGCAGGACCTGACCCACGATCCGGATCCGGCGAGCCGGCTCGCCAAGCTCGAGGCGTTCTACTTCACCGACGGCACCGTCCCCGGCTTCGCGGCGGCGGTCAACGCGCACCACTACGGCCTGAACGACTCGCCCGCCATCTCGCTCGACCCGCCGCCGGGCCAGATCCGGACCAACCTGTTCGTCGGGCCCGAGTGGAACCTGCGCGAGTTCAAGATCGGCCGGCCACCGTGTGGCTCGCTCGATCCGCGCAGCTGCGGGATCCGGTTCGCGCACGTCACCGTCAAGGAGAACCCGGCCGACGAGCTGTTTCGCGGCACCCATGGCCTGAGGACGGCGTTCCGCGCCGCGTTCGTCGATATCGTGCCGAGCCTCGCCGCGGCGGACGTCAACGCGATCGCGATGCCCACCGCGAACCAGTTCAACGAATTCGAGAGCGTGTCGCAGCGCACCGACGTCGCGTACTCGACGTTCGCCGACGCGTCGATCCGCCGGCTGATCACCGCCAAGCTCGCCGACATCGGCTCGCCGCTGACCCCGGACCACGTGCTGCGCCGCGCGACCACCCAGACGTGCGCGGGCTGCCACGAGCTGTCGAACAACGAGAACCTCGGACCGGCCAGCGCGCCGCTGATCTGGCCGTCGAGCGCCCGGTTCGTCCACGTCGACGAGCTGAGCTCTCCGATCGCGCTGTCGAACGCGCTCGAGAAGGTGTTCCTGCCGCACCGCCGCGACGTGCTCGAGAAGTTCATCAACGCGACCTGCTCCGGAACGGTGGGACCGGCGGGCCTCGGTGGCGCTGGCCTCACGATCGGCGGGTCGCCCGAGGGCTCGCCCAACTAGCGCTATTCTGTCCGGGTGAATACCCGGCTCGTCTCGCTCGCCCTGGCCACCACCCTCGCCGGCTCGATCGCCGGCTCCGGCAGCGCCCGGGCGGACGACTTCTCGTTCAGCGATGTGGACAAGCGCGCGCACATCGCCGCGAGCTACGGGATCACGTTCACGGTCGCGGGGAAAGCCCGGCACAACGACCAGCCCCGGGGGGAGGCCATAGCCCGGGCCGCGGCGCCCACCCGCGCGAGCACGCGATAGCGGCCCACCGAGGTGCCGATCAGCGAGTCGCCCTCGTGGGGCACCGCGGCATCGGTGACCGCGAGCGCCGGGTCGCTCTCCGGGGGCAGCGGGGCGTC
>JBQCJR010000901.1:0-2506 GCA_051952595.1 Kofleriaceae bacterium | reverse complement strand
GCTTGCGGATCGCGAGCGCGGTCGCGTACTCGTCGCGCGCCTGGTGGACGTTCGCGATCGCCTCGAGCACGTTCGCGGTATCGACGCTGCCCTCGCCGAGGTGGTCGCGGCGATACGCGAACACCGGCTCGAACGCGGCGAGCGCCTCGTCGTAGCGGCCCTGGCTCAGCCGGACGGCGCCGATCATGTACAGCGCCTTGAACGTATCCGGCTGGTCGGGCTGGAGCGCCACGTGCTGGCGGTACGCGCGCTCGAACGCGGCCGCGGCGTCGTCGAGCCGGCCCTCGTGCATCGCGACGCTGCCGAACGAGAACTCGAGCTTGGCGATCGTCAGATCGCCCGCCGGGAACCGGCGCCGCGCGATCGCCATCGCCCGGTCGTACTCCGCCGTGGCGCCCTCCGGGTTGCCGAGCTGGAGCTCGATGTTGCCGAGCATCGCGTGCAGGGTCGCCAGCCGCGGGTGGTCCCCGGTGAGCCGGTCCTCGAAGATCCGCTGCGCCTCGTGCAGCAGCTCGCGCGCGCGCGGCCGCTTGCCGCCGCGGTGCAACATCTCGGCCTGATCGACCAGCGCGTTCGCGAGCGCCAGGGGATCATGGCTCGGATCGGCGCGGATCGTCGCGATCGCCTTGTCGAACGCGGCGCTCGCCTCGTCGAACCGCGATTGCTGCGCGAGCGCGTTGGCGCGCGACGCCTCGAGCTTGGCGCGCAGCGCCGGCGGATCGCCGGCCCGCACCACGGTCAGCTCGGCATCGGCGAGCACCACGAGACCATCGGCCGGCTTGCCGCGGTCGCCGGTCAGGTAGCCGACCTCGAGCAGCGCCTCGGCGGCGAGCCGGTCGTCGCGGGCGCGCGCCGCCTCGACGGCGGCCTCGCGCAGCCGGGCGATCGCGGTGTCGCGGTCGCTGGCCCACTGGTAGGCGTTGCCGGCGTGGGCGAGCGCGCGGCCGAGCAGCTGCGGCGAGCCGAGCGCGCGCGCGCGGGCCACCAGCTGGTCGGCGCTCGCCGTGCTCTCGATCGTCCCGGCGGCGAGCCGGGCCCGCGCGCGCTCGAGCTCCGCGGACACCGGCTCGAGCTGCGCGCGCAGCCCCGCGGCGGCCGGCTGCGGCCCGGCGGCGACCTGGGTCGCCTCGCAGTCGGCGATCGCCGGCAGCGCCGAGATCAGCGCGATCGCGCGATCCACGACCTCGGCGGTGGGCCGATCGGCGAGCACGGAGATCCGGCTGTCGAGCGCGAGCAGGCGCTGGTCGAGGCACTCCATCCGGCGATCGAACAGCTCGTCCGATTGCTCGTGGCGGACGCGGTTGGCGCGGCACGCGTCGATCCGCATCGCCGACCACGCGTCGCCATAGCGCGCGATCGCGGACTGGACGCGGCTCGCGGTGGCCGGTGCGTACGCGACGCCGGACGCGGCGAACCCGCGGCTCAGGTCGAGCGTGCGCGCGGGCGTGACCACGGCGGCCAGCCGGTCGCTGGCGTGCTCGCACGGATCGTCGCTCGACAGCGCGCCGCCCACGACCACCGTGGACAGCGCGCCCGCCGCGAGGCCCACCGCGGTCAGGCCGCCGAGCGTCCAGTACAGCCGCGACGGCGGCTCGAGCTCGGAGAGCAGGTCGGCGAGCTCCGGCCACCGGGCGTCCGGATCGTGGCGCAGCCCGCGGCGGAGCGCTCGCACCACGCGCGCCGGCACGCCGCGGATCCGGGGAGGCTCGAGCACGCGGTCGCGCTCCATCGCGGCGAGCGCCGCCTCGCGCTCCCATCGACCCTCGACGAACGGGTGGTGCGCGAACAGCTGGTGCCACAGCGACACGCAGAAGCTGAACTGGTCCGAGCGCGCGCTCGCGGTCTCGCCGCGCAGCTGCTCCGGCGCCATGAACAGCGGCGTGCCGACCACCGCCCCGGCGCGGGTCACGTCGGCGACCAGCAGATCGTGGTCCGAGTTGGTGCGTGGCTCGACCTCGCCCGAGCCGCGCGCGAGGCCGAAGTCGCCGATGTAGACGCGCGCGGCGCGGTCGACCAGGATGTTCGAGGGCTTGACGTCGCGGTGGATGATCCCGGCCGCGTGCGCCGCGGCCAGCCCGCGGCCGGCGGCGACGAACAGCGCGAGCACGCGGCGCGGCCGGGCGGGGTGCTGCGCGAGGTGCTCGTCGAGCGTGGCGCCATCGACGAACTGCATCGCGACGAACAGGCTGGCCTCGGCGAGCCCGACATCGAACACCGCGACCACGTTCTCGTGATCGAGGCGCGCGAGCGCCTGGGCCTCGCGGCGCAGCCGCTCCTCGAGGGGCCCGCGTCGCGCTTCGTCGAGCGGCGGCAACACCTTGAGCGCGACCGTGCGATCGAGCGCCGGATCGAGCGCGCGGTAGACCACGCCCATGCCACCGGCGCCCACCCGCGCGAGCACGCGATAGCGGCCCACCGAGGTGCCGATCAGCGAGTCGCCCTCGTGGGGCACCGCGGCATCGGTGACCGCGAGCGCCGGGTCGCTCTCCGGGGGCAGCGGGGCGTC
>JBQCJR010000900.1:0-13399 GCA_051952595.1 Kofleriaceae bacterium | reverse complement strand
GATGGCGGCGATCGGCACGACGACGATCAACGGCCAGAGCGTGCCGGTCGAGATCGAGCGGCTGTTCGCGCTGCCCGACAAGATGCGGATCGACGCCACGCTCGCCGGTAGCGTCAAGGTGATCGTCGCGATCAACGGCCGCAGCGGCTGGCAGCTCGCCCCGGGGCAGACCGGCGGCGTGCAGCTGACCGAGGTCGGTGCGCAGGACATGGCATCGATCGACTTCGAGCGCTGGCGCGAGCCCGAGCTGATCCTCCTGCGCGCGCTCGAGCCCGCATCGAAGGTGGCGGCGCTCCCCGACGAGGCGATCGACGGCAAGCCCCACGCCGTGCTCCGGCTGCGCTCGCCGTTCGCCGGGGTGGACGTGCAGCTGTTCATCGACAAGAAGACCAAGCTGCTCACCCGCATGACCTACAACGAGGGTGGCCAGACCCAGACCGACACGTTCACCGAGTACAAGAACGTGAACGGCGTGCAGATCGCGCACAAGCGCGAGAGCGTCGGCGCGGGCCGGTCGACCAAGCTGGAGATCAAGCAGGTCGAGGTCGATCCGGCGGTCGATGCCAAGCTGTTCGAGAAGCCCGCGCAGCCGAAGTGACTAGCGCGCCGGCGCCGTCACCTTCAGCTTCGGGTGCGCGCGGCGGATCCGCTCCACCGCGGCGCGGCTCACCCGGGTGTCGGCCAGCCCGAGCTGCGCGAGCTTGAACCGTCTGGGCAGCGTCTCGGCGAACGCGTCGGTGATCGGCGTGCCGCCGAGATCGAGGCTGCGGATCCTGCGCGTCCGCGACAGCCAGGCGTCGACCTCATCGTCGCCCATCTCGGAGAGCCGGGCGCGGATCGCGTCGATCGTGCGGGGCAGCTCGAGGCCCGCGGCGAGGCGCTTGGCGCTCACGCACAGGTAGTCGACGCCGAGCGGACAGGCGCCGTCGACGAACAGGTCGTCGCGCGCGCCCAGCGTCAGCCACGAGAGGTTCGGCGCCCGCTCGACGAGCTCGCGGAAGCCCCACGGGCGCAGCGGCGGGTCGTGGAGGTCGAGGATCTCGAGGGCCGCGAGCGGGAGCGGGAGCTGCGGGATCCGGAACACGCCGGTCGGTTGCAGGGAGATCCTGAGCACGCGGAGCTGCGGGAATCGCGTCAGCTCGACCACCCCGCTGCCGCACAGCGGGCTCGCCTTCAGCTCGAGAATCGCCAGCCGCGGCAGCGCGGGGAGCGACGCGAGCACGGCGTCGTCGGACGCCCGGCCGACCAGATCGAGCAACCACACGTCGCGCGCCTGGCCGGTCATCCGGGCGACCTCCTCGAGTGTCCAGCACTCCGAGCGGTGGTAGAGGCTGAACCGCTGCCCGTCCTCGTGGCCGATCGGCAACACGGGTGAGGTGACGTGGAACGGCGGGCGCCCCTCGTGCGCGTGATAGAGCAGGTCGTCCTGCGCCGTGAAGCGCCCGCAGCACAGGAGCTGCACCTTCGTCGCGGTCCCGGTCTCCCCGATGACCGAGACGTCGATCCATTCCGGAACGCGGCCGGCGCGCCACAGCGCCTCGAGGACCTGCTGCTCGTCACACGCGGCGAGCGGCTCGGCGCGCTCGAACGAGCCGTCCTCCGGGAACACGATCTCGTCGCCGACCCGCGGATCCCCATCGTACGAGCTGTTCAGGCGCACCCGGAACACCACCGGATCGGGCAGCGGCTGCTCGACGAAGCTGCGCGCGAAGTCGCGGGCCGTCGCGGCGGCCTCGCGCAGACGAGCCGCAAACACCGCGCGCTCCACGGCGCGGAAGGTAACGCCGAGCGCGCCGCTGGGAACCTGCCCGGTCAGCCAGCCTCGAGCTGGAACTGCGCCGTGGCCGCGTTGAGCCGGTGCGCCGAGCTGGCGGCCGAGGCGATGCAGAACAGGTGCAGCACCAGCCCCGGCAGGATCAAGGTGTAGCCGGCGGTGACCACCAGGAACCACAGGAACGCGGCGAGCCAGCGGCCGGTGTAGAGCTGGCCGGCGCCGGGGATGAACAGGCTGAGCAGCGCGGCGAGCGCCGGGCTGGCCTCGCGGTGGCCGCGCAGCGCGAGCGGCCGCGGCACGATCGGCTCGAGCGCGTAGGTCGGCGGCGGCGGGCGCGGCGCGAGCTTCTGGCGATCGGGCAGCTCGTAGTACACGGTGCCGTTCTCGTCGATCTCCATGTGCAGCCGGTCGCGCGCGGCGAGGTCCTCGAGCACGCGCTCGGCGGACTCGATCGCGCAGTTCGCGAAGTAGGCGAGGACGGGCGGGGTGATCCGCGCCTCGGTGGTGTACGCGAGCTCGAGCAGGCGGTGCTCGATCACCGCGGGATCGTCGGTTCGTGTCGGCGTCATGACTTCCCCTCGGGCTTGCCTCCGACCGCGCGCCACGCGGCGGCGGTGATCTTCTGCGCGGTGTCGGGGAGCTCGACCCACGGATCCTCGCCGAGCGCGGCGAGCCGCCGGGGCACGCTCGAGATCGTGAACGCGCCGGGTTCGATCCCGCGCTCGAGCTCGTCCCACGCGAGCGGCGTCGCGACCGGCGCGCCGGGGCGCGCCCGCGGCGAGTACGGTGCGATGAACGTCGCGCCGCGCACGTTGCGCAGATAGTCGAGGAAGATCTTGCCGCGGCGGTGCGCCTTGCCCATGTTCGTCGTGTAGAGCGCGGGCGCGTCCTCGGCCATCTGCGCGGCGATCGCGTGGCTGAACGCCTTGAGCTCGTCCCAGCTGTGGCGGCGCTCGAGCGGCGCCACGACGTGCAGGCCCTTGCCGCCGGTGGTCTTGACGTAGCTGGTGATCCCGAGCGCGGACAGTCGGCGGCGCAGCTCGAGCGCGTCGGCCACGACCGGGTCCCAGCCGATCGCCGGATCGGGATCGAGATCGAACACCATCAGATCCGGTCGCTCGGTGCGATCGGCGTGTGCGCCCCAGGTGTGGATCTCGAGCGTGCCGAGCTGGGCGAGCCCGACCAACCCGGGCATGTCGCGCACCGCCATGTACTGCGCGGTCTCGCCGCTCGCCTCCTCGATCTCGATCGAGTGGACCGGCTTGGGCGAGCCGGCGAGGATCTTCTTCTGGAAGAAGCACTGGTGGGCGCGGCCCTCGGGGCAACGCACGAGGGTGAGCGGGCGGTTCGCGACGTGGGGCAGCATCCAGTCGGCGACCACCGCGAGGTACGCGATCAGCTGGCCCTTGGTCAGCCCCTCCTCGGGGTAGAGCACCTTGTCGAGGTTGGTGAGCAGGTAGCCGAGCGGCAGGCCGGCGACCAGCGCCTGCACCTGCTCGCCGTCGCTCGAGGCCTTGCCGGCGCGCGACTTCGAGGCGGCCGGCTTCGACGTCCACACCCGGCGCTTCGGATCATCGGCGACCTGCTCGACGGTGCGCCCGGAGACCACGCTCGCCGGCTCGGCCTCGAGGATGTCGAGCCGATCGTTGGCCGCGTCGTCGCGCGCCTTGAATAGCAGCCAGTTCTCGCGCTTGCTGTCGCCGCCGCGGGTGCGGATCAGGTGCCACCGCCCGGTCAGCTTCTCGCCGTCGAGCGAGAACGTGATCCGGCCGCGCTTCATCGCGTCGTCGGGATCGCCCTCGGGCTGCCAGCGGCCGCGATCCCACACCACGACGGTGCCGCCGCCGTACTCGCCGGCGGGGATGACGCCCTCGAACCGCGCGTAGTCGAGCGGGTGGTCCTCGGTGCGCACCGCGAGCCGCCGATCCTTCGGGGCGAGGCTCGGGCCCTTGGGCACCGACCACGACCACAACACGCCGTCGTGCTCGAGCCGGAAGTCGTAGTGCAGGCGACGCGCCGCGTGCTTCTGGATCACGAACGAGTGGCCACTTCGATCCGAAGCTTTCTGACCGCTGGGCTCGGGCGTCCGGGAGAAGTCGCGCATCGAGCGGTACTTCGAGAGCTTGCCGGCGGTGCCACTGCGCGCCATGGAGATAGGACGATGCAGGGTCGGTGCCACGCGCGGCGCGGGCGATGCATCTGGGCTGCACGATGGCGCGCGCGTACATCGGAACGAGCGGCTGGAACTATCCCGGCTGGCGCGACCACCTCTACGCGGATGCGCCGGTCCGGGCGTGGCTCGACATCGCGGCGTGCACGTTCGGCGCGCTCGAGATCAACGGATCGTTCTATCGCTCGATCGAGCGCGCGACCTACGCGCGATGGCGTCGCGAGACCCCCGAGGGGTTCCGGTTCGCGCTCAAGGGCCATCGCTTCATCACCCACTACAAGCGGCTGCGCGACTGCCGGCACTCGATCGGCCTGCAGCGCGACCAGGCGGTGGGCCTCGGCGACAAGCTCGCCGCCGTGGTGTGGCAATTGCCGAGCAACTTTCACGCAGATCTCGCGCGGCTCGACGGATTCCTGCGCGCGCTCGGCGCGTGGCCTGCGGCGCGTCACGCGATCGAGCTGCGCCACGCGTCGTGGTTCGTGCCCGCGGTCGCGGACCGGCTGCGCGCGGCCGGCGTCGCGGTGTGCCAGAGCGACGCGCCCGATTTTCCGATCTGGCGCGAGGTGACGACCGACCTCGTCTACGCGCGGCTGCACGGCCACACCCGCGCGTACCGCTCGAACTACAATCTGCCGCACCTGCGGCGGTGGGCGGCCGAGATCGAGCGCTGGCTCGACGAGGGCCGCGACGTGCACGTCTACTTCGACAACGACGCCGAGGGCCACGCCGTGCGCAACGCGCTCACGCTTCGCGCGCTCGTGGACGGATCGCCTCCGCCAGCTCGTCCGGAGGTAGCGCGTTCAGCACGTCGCGCTTGCGCAGCCGCGCGCGGCGCGCCATCGCGACCGCGTAGCGCACCATCGCGAGCGCCGACGTGGAGTGGGCGTCCGAGGACAGCACGAACTTGATCCCGCGCGCGGCGGCCTTGCGCGCGTGGACCGGATCGAGATCGAGCCGGTACGGATCGCCGTTGAGCTCGATCGCGGCGGGCGACTCGGCGATCGCGTCGAGCACGTCGTCGAGCCGCACCGCGACCGGATCGCGGCGGAGCACCAGCCGGCCGAGCGCGTGGCCCCAGATCTTGAAGTACGGCTGGCGCATCGCGGTGATCAGCCGATCCGTGGTCGCCGCCTCGTCGAGCTTGTACCGCTGGTGCACGCTCGCGATGATCAGATCGAGCTCGGGGATCAGCTCGGGTGGGACGTCGATCGCGCCGTCGGCCAGGATGTCGGCCTCGGTGCCGCGCAGGATCCGGATCTCCGGCGACAGCCCGGCGATCTCGGCGGCCTGGGCGCGCAGCTGGGCGAGATCGAGCCCGTTGGCGTAGCTCGCCGCGGCGGAGTGATCGGTGATCGTGATCGCCGAGAACCCCAGCTCGGCGGCGGCCTGCGCCATCTCGGCGACGCTGTGCTTGCCGTCGCTGTAGGTGGTGTGGCAGTGGAACGCCGTGGTGACGTCGTCGAGGGTGACGAGGTCATCGAACCGATCGCCCGCGAGCGCCGCGGCGAGCTCGTCGGTGGCATCGCGGACCTCCGGCGGCAGCCACGGCAGGCCGAGCGCGGCGTACGCGCGGCGCTCGTCGGGAGCCTCGAGGATGTCGAGGTTCATCGCGCGATCCGCGGCGCGCCGGCGCAGCTGCTCGACGTGCTCCGGAGAGCCGGTGGCGACGATCTGGGTCCAGCCGAGCCGGGCGCGCGGCGCGGTGTGGACCTCGGCGCGCAGCCCGCCGGCGAGGAACCCGACGATCGGCGCGCCGGGGCCGTCGCCGCGGTCGATCGACGTGACCAGTCCGAACGTGGCGAGCCGGTCCGCGATCGCGTCGCGATCGTCGGTGGCGACCGCGTAGGCGAGCCGATCGACCACCTCGCACCACCGGCGCACCGGGCCACAGATCTCGACGAGCTGGGCCGCCGGCGCGCCGCGCAGATGGTGGGCGAGCGAGCTCGCGTGATCCTCGGCGTCGATCAGGATCACCCGCGCGCCGGAGATCTTTCGCTCCTCGATCGCCTGGAGGATCTTTTGTTCGGTCACCTTGCCGAACCCGGGCAGCTCGCGCAGCGTCCCGGCGCGACACGCCTCGGCCACCGCGTCCAGACTGTCGGGCGACAGCGCCTGGAAGATCTTGCGCGCGCGGGGCACGCCGACCTTGGGCAGCTGCGCGAGCTCGATCACGATCGCCGGCCACTGCGCGCGCATGCGCTCGAGCACGGCGACCGAGCCCTGGCGGACCAGCTCGGCGATCACCCGCGCGATCGAGGCCCCGATGCCGGGCAGCTCTTCGAGGCGCCCCTCTTCGACCAGGCGGTGCAGACCGTTCGCGGACTCGACCGCCTTGGCGGCGCGCTCGTACGCGAACGCGCGGTGGCGATCTCCGTCGAGCTCGTAGTAGAGGGCGAGCTCGCGTAGCTGGGCCGCGATCGTCGCCGGTTCCATCCGAGCGGTTTTACCGCGAGTGCCTCGCGCGCGCTCGGGTTGCTCCGATCGGTGTTCGACCGATCTCGCCTCGCGTCCGGCAGTTGCTGCGCGGCTGGGATCACTCGGCCGGCGCAGAGGGCTCGGCCGGCGCCGAGGGCGCAGACGGTGCGGAAGGTCCGGACGGCGAAGGCGTGCTCGGGGCCGGGTTCGCCGGGGCGGGGTTCGGGTTCGGCGGGGTCGCGGGCGGGTTCGGGTTCGCAGGAGGCGGCGGCTGGCTCGGGATCGGTCCGGCGCCCGGGTTGTTCGCCGAGCCCGGACCCGAGCCAGGGGTGGTGCCGGGTCCGGGGAGGCGCGGCGCGGCGTCGCCAGGAGGTGGAGTCGTGATGCCGCCCGCATCGCCCGGTGCGCCGCCGCCGTCACGCGGGGTGCCCGCGTCTCGAGCCGGCCCGCCATCGGGCGCCGCCTGCGCGACCTGGATCCGCCGCGGCGCGCGCATCGCGCCGGGCTGGCCGCCCGTCGGTGCTGCCGGCACTTCCTCGTACGCGTCCGGCGGCGGCGCGTTCGGGTTCACAGGTGCGGCTTGTCCGGGCGGTGGCGCGCTGGGTGCCTCGCTCCCCTTCTTGTTCCCCGTGCAAGCCACCACGAGCCCTCCCGCGGCGAGCAGTGTCAGCAAGACCGATCGGAAATTCCTGTGCGACATGCGCAGCGACCGTGCGAGGTCCGTGCCCGTCGACGAAGCGAGATTCTCATAGACATCCACGCGCGTTCGAGTGCGTTCGCGTGCGCTCGCGCCCGTCGCGCCTGCTCGCACGTCCCCAGGCGCATAGCGACTCCTGCGCTCGCCTGGTACGCGCGTCGCAGTTCGAAACCGGCATGCCGGCGCGCGCCATCGACACTGCCAGAATCTCGTTCGGGCTCGTCACGATCCCGGTGAAGATCTACTCGACGAACGAACCCTCGCGGCAGATCCACTTCCACATGATCCACGAGGGCTGCGGCGAGCGGCTGCACCAGCAGTACGTGTGTCCGAAGCACGGCGTCGTGGACCGGGCCGACATCGGCAAGGGCTTCCAGCTGACCAAGACCAACCTGGTCGAGCTGACCCGCGACGAGCTCAAGGCGCTCGAGGCGGTGGCGTCGGACGACATCGGGCTCTCGGAGTTCGTGCCGCTCGCGGCGGTGGATCCGATCCTCGTCGACGCGAGCTACTACCTGGCGCCCGACAGGGGCGGCGAGCGGGCGTACCGGTTGTTCCGCGACGCGCTCGCGCAGACCGGCCTTGCGGGGATCGCGTCGTACGCGGCGCGCGGCAAGCAGTACGTCGTGATGTTGCGGCCGTTCGAGGACGGCCTGGTAATGCACCAGCTGCGCTACCCCGACGAGGTCAAGCCGTGGTCGGAGGTGCCGCTCGACAAGCTGCCGAAGCCTCCGGCGGCCGAGCTCGAGCTGGCGGAGAAGGTCATCGGGTCGCTCCGCCACGACGCGTTCGATCCGACGCAGTACACCGACGAGGTGAAGGGACGGGTGCGCGACCTGATCGCGAAGAAGGCGCGCGGCGGCGAGATCACCGCGCCGGAGCACGCGCCGGCGCCCCGCGTGACGGATCTGATGGCGGCGCTCAAGGCATCGCTCGGCGGAGCCGGCGTGGTGCCGCCGTCGAAGGACGGCCATCACAAGCGCGCGGCCGGCGCGCGGCGGGCATCGAGCGCACGCAAGTCGAGCGCGCGCGCACACCGGCCCTCACAAGCGCGCAGCCGCGCCGCGGCTCGGCGCACGCCGGCGTAGCCGGGCTCGACTCACTCGGCGCGGCGGTTCGCGTCCGGCATGGCATCGGGGATCGGCGGCAACGGCTCGACCGGCGGAGCGTCGATCCCGGCGTCGAGATCCGGCGCGCCTCCATCGGGCGGTGGTGGTGGCGTCGTCTCCGACGAGGACGATGCTTCGAACACCGGCGGCGCGAGTGTGCTCGGCGGGAGCGCGGCGTCGGGAGCGGGGCGAGCGGCTGGGCGTTGATCACTCGGCGTGGCGCTCGGCGTGGCGCTCGGCGTGGCGCTCGGCGCGGCGCTCGGCTGCTCCTTCGGCGCGGCGCTCGGTTGCTCGATCGGTCGCTCTGGTCCATCGGGCTCGTTCGGCTCCGGAGGGCGCGGCTCGATCGGCCCGAGCGGCGACGGCGCTCCGGGCAGGGGCGTCGGGTTCGGATTCGTCGGCACCGGCTCGGGCCGCGGCGCGAGCGGCGGCGCCTCGGGATTGCAGCATGCGATCCCGACGGCGAGCGTCGTGCACACAGCGAGCGTACGAGTCACGGGAGCCTCGCTGTAGAAGCCTGCGAGGAGCGTGCCGGCGGTGGGGATCAGTTGGCCGACGCGACGCTCTTCAGGAACGGCACGACCTGGCGAGCCGTCACGTCCTCGGCGACCGCCTCGACGCAGTCGCGCATCCCGCCCTGGATGTCGCGCTCGCGGTTGCCGGTGGTCGCCTTGGCCGAGCCGCTCGCCGACGCGGCGCGGTTCGCCTCCCAGCGCTCGCCGCCATCCTTGCCCATCCACGGCGCGACCCGCACCGCGACGGTGCACGCGATCTGGGTCTGGGCCCCGACCTTCTTGACCTCGATCTTCTTGACCGTCGACGCGACGATGAACGCCCGCGAGCGCGCCGTGGTCAGCTCCGCGGCCGTGGGCAGGCCGCCCGGCCACGACGTGGCGTACCCGGTGGTCTCCACGCTGCGCTTCACGATCCTCGCCAGCCGATCGCCGGTCCCGCTCGGCAGCTGCTTCGATTGATCGGTCGTGGCGTCGATGTTGACGAACACCGGCGGCGCGTCGCTGCGCGCCGGGCGGCTGGCGCGGCGCAGCCCCGAGAGCGACTTGAGCGCGCGGGTCGCGGTCTCGCGGACCTTGGTGTCGGTGTCGCGGGTGGTCGCGTCCTCGAGCGCGGCGAGGCCGAGCTCGCGCGCATCGTCCGGCGTCCGGACATCGATCATCTTCTCGAGCGCGAGCGCCGAGACCCGGCGGATGCTCGGATCGCTGTCGTTGCGGAGCGCGCCGGCGAGCGCGATCACCGCGCGCGGGTCGCGCGACTTCGCGAGCGACAGCGCGGCGGCGAGCCGGACCTTGTACGCCGAGTCGGTGCCGAGCTGACGGACCCCGAGGTCGATGGTGTCGGCGCTGGTCGTGCGTACGCACAGGACCAGGAGGCAAGCGGTCACGACCGCAAGCACGCGCGCCATCGCCGACAGGCTAACACGTGAGCCAGATCGCCGAATCGGGGCTTCCACGCGACATCAACCGCACGTCTCCCCCCGTGTAGGATGTCGCCATGGCTCTGCTCGATAGCGTCCGCGTGCTCGGTGCGATGGCGCGGGTCACTGCCCCGACGATCGTGGATCTCGCCCGAGGCGACCTCGCGCGCGAGGACGTCGACGCGCGCACGCGCTGGTTCGGGCGGCGGGTCGTCGAGCTGCTCGATGTCCGGCTGACCACGACGGGCGCCGAGCAGGTGCCGGGCGGCCGGGCGTACGTGTACATGTCCAACCACCAGAGCCACCTCGATATCCCGATGCTGTACGCGTCGTTGCCGTCGCCGACGATCCGCATGCTCGCCAAGACCGAGCTGTTCCGGATTCCGGTGTGGGGCCGCGGGCTGCGCGGCGCCGAGTTCGTGGAGGTCGATCGCTCCAACCACGCGAGCGCGCGGCGATCGATCGAGCACGCCGCCCGGCTGATCCGCGACGGGGTCAGCATCTACCTCGCGCCCGAGGGCACGCGGTCGCGCGACGGCCGGATCGGCGCGCTCAAGAAGGGCGGGTTCCACCTCGCGCTGGGGACCGGCGCGCCGATCGTCCCGGTCGCGATCCGCGGCACGATCGATATCCTGCCGCGCGGGGGCAAGGTGATGCAGACCGGCCGGCCGGTGCACGTGACGATCGGTGCACCGATCGATGTCGCGGGGCGCGACGTGCCCAGCTTGATGTCCGAAGTGCGGGATTTCCTGGTGAAGAACGTCGAGAACCAGGCGAGCACCGCAGGGTAAATCAGGTATTCTCTCCCGACTGTGACCTGGGTCGTCCCGCTGGCGCTCGGGGGCTTCGCCGTCCTGTTGATGGTGGTGTTCACGATGGTGTCCGCTCGCAAGCGGCACCACGCGACCATCGCGCCGGCCACACAGGTCGGACCGCGGGTCCTCGTCCACGACATCAACGACGACCGGTGCACCGGCTGCGATGCCTGCGTCGCGGTGTGCCCGACCAACGTGCTCGATCTGGTCGCCAACAAGAGCCGCGTGTTGCGGTTCCACGACTGCATCCAGTGCGAGGCGTGCATGTTCGCGTGCCCGACCGAGGCGCTGGTGATGTTCCCGGAGGGCGGCACGCCGCCGCCGCTCAAGGTCCCGGAGATCGACGACAACTTCCAGACCGTCGTGCCGGGCCAGTACCTGATTGGCGAGGTCGCCGGCAAGCCGCTGGTCAAGAACGCCGCGAACCTCGGGCGCGCGGTGATCGAGCACATGCTGGCCACCGGCCTGCGCCCCGGCGCGCTCGGGCGTGGCGAGACCGCGGTGGACGTCGCGATCGTCGGCTCGGGGCCGGGCGGGCTGTCGGCCGCGCTCACCTGCATCGCGCGCGGGCTGACGTACGTGATCCTCGAGAAGGAGCAGCTGCTCGCCTCGACGATCGCGCGGTACCCGAAGGGCAAGCTGGTGATGGCCGAGCCCTACGACACCACCAACTACTCGTTCCTGCCGGTGTTCGATTCGGCCAAGGAGCAGCTGATCCCGATCTGGCAGGAGCTGCTCGACCGGGTCGGCGTGCGGGTGCACAAGGGCGAGTCGGTCGAGACGGTGGCGCGTGGCGAGGACGGCGCGTTCGAGGTGCGGACCACGGTGAACACGTACCGCGCGCAGCGCGTGGTGCTCTCGATCGGCACGCGCGGTAAGCCGCGCACCCTCCAGGTGCCCGGCGAGAACCTGCCGAAGGTGTTCAGCCTGCTCGAGGATCCGGACGAGTGGCGCGGCCGCTCGGTGCTGGTGGTCGGCGGCGGCGACTCGGCGTGCGAGGCGGCGCTCGCGCTCGCAGATGCCGGCGCGAAGGTGATGATCTCGTACCGCGGCAAGGGGTTCAACCGCGCGGCGCCGCGCAACAAGCAGGCGATCGAGGCGTACGCCGCGGAGGGCCGGATCAAGGCCAAGCTCGGCTCGCAGGTGCTCGCGTTCGAGGGCGACTCGGTGACGCTCGCGCTCGGTGATGGCTCGCAGAAGCGCTACCCGAACGACGGCGCGTTCGTGCTGATCGGCGCGGATCCGCCGATCTCGTGGCTCGAGAAGATGGGGGTGCGGTTCGTCGAGCGGCCGCACCAGCATCAGATGGGCAAGACGGACGACATCCTGCGCCGGTTCGTGCCGCGCGCGAACGAGTGCCCGGAGGACGCGGCGCGCGCCGCGGCGCAGATCCTCGGCGGGAGCGTCGGCGTGGCCCCGGTCGCCGCAGCGGCCGTCGCTGCCGCGCCGCCGCCGCAGCAGCCGCAGAGCATGCCGATGGGCGAGCCGGTGTCCGGCCCGCGCAAGTGGCTGCGCTCGGCGACCAGCATCTTCTCGAACCGCGCGGGCACCAACGGCGGCCAGGCGATGCCGCCTCCGCCACCCCCGCGCCCCGATGGCCAGGCCGCGGCGCGCGCCGGCAAGCAGAACAAGAAGTTCGATGCGCCGGTGCCGCTGTCCGAGTTCGCCAAGCGCGGCAAGACGCAAGGCGCGGCGGCGAGTGCGCCGGCGAGCTCGCCGGGCAGCCACACCGGGATCCACCACACGCACACCGGACACGGACGGCGCGACCAGCTCTCGGCCGGCGAGCGCACGCGCATCCTGCGCATGCTGCGCGACGAGGGCGGCCGGCTCGCCGACGAGGACTCGGCGGTGTACATCGGCGCCGCGCCGGGCAAGGACTTCGACTTCGATCTCGATGACTCGCCGGCGCCGGCCCCCGCGCCGGTCGCGCGCCCGGACGTGCCGGCCAAGCCGGCGGTCGTGGTCGGGCTCGAGCGCGAGCAGCGCCGCGCCCGCTGGACCGCGCCGCCGCCACAGCCGCAGCCGTGCGCGGCCCGGGTCGCGCCGCCCATCCCGAACCTGCCGCGGGTGCCCGCGCCTCCCGCGGCGCCCCGCCAGGCCGCCGCGCCGCGCCCCGCGGCCCCGCCGATGCCGGCGCCGGCCGCCCCGCGCGCGCAGCGCCGGGTGCCGCCGCCGTTCGGCGAGGAGCCGACGCGCCAGGTGGACGATCAGCTGCTGAGCGCGCTGCGCTCGTCGCAGGCGCGCCCGCCGGCGTCGTCGTCGCCGTTCAACGACGACCCGACGCGCATGCAGCACATCGATCCACACTCGTACGACGAGACCCGGATCGACGACTTCGGCAGCCGGGCCAAGTTCCCGCAGAACGCGCCGGCGACCGATCCGGACGGTGCGTTCGATGCGCTCGATGGGTTCGACGAGAAGACCAGCATCGCGAGCCTCGAGGGGATCGCGGCGATGGAGCGCGCCCGCCAGCAGCACATCGCGGCGGGTGGCCACGAGGACCGCACGCGCGCGGTCAACATCCGCAACGATCCGAGCATCTCCGACGTCGACTGGGATCTGGACTAGCGGCGATGGCGGACACGCCGCGCGGGCCGTTCGCGGACACGATCCCGACGAGCGCGCCACCGGCCGAGGAGTCGCCCGGAGCGGGGGCGGCGAGCTCGGAGCGCTACCGGCTGGGCGCCGAGCTCGGCCGCGGCGGGATGGGCCGGGTGGTCGAGGCGTTCGATCTCGCGCTCGGCCGCACGGTCGCGCTCAAGGAAGCGCTGCCGCGCGGTGGCCCGGGCACGCTGCGCCGGTTCGCGCGCGAGGTCCAGCTGACCGCGCGGCTCGAGCACCCCTCGATCGTGCCGCTGTACGACGCCGGCACGACGCCGGATGGCCGCCCGTTCTACGTGATGCGGCGGGTGAGGGGGCGGCCCCGCGAGGAGAAGAAAACCCCGGCGCGGGGGGTAGACGATCTGCTTACCATGTTGAAGGCG
>JBQCJR010000899.1:0-11733 GCA_051952595.1 Kofleriaceae bacterium | reverse complement strand
GGTGAGCTGACCCACGTGTTGACGCACCTGCCGGGCGCGGCGGGAGAGCTGCGCCCGGATGTCGTCGTCGATCACGAGCACTCCGACGATGCCGCGATCGTTCGCGGCGGCGGCGATCGGATGCTCGTGCTCACCGCCGACGTGATCGCACCGCTCGTCGACGATCCGGAGACGTTCGGCGCGATCGCGGCCGCGAACTCGCTCTCGGATGTGTGGGCGATGGGCGGCGAGCCGCGGTTCGCGCTCAACCTGGTGTTCTTCCCCGACGACCAGCTCTCGATCGACGTGCTCGACGCGATCCTCGCCGGTGGCGCGCGGGCGTGCGCCGCGGCCGGCGTCGCGATCGTTGGGGGGCACTCGGTGCGCGATCCCGAGGTCAAGTACGGGCTGTCGGTCACCGGCGACGTCGCGCCCGACGAGCTGTGGTCGAACCGCACCGCGCGTCCCGGCCACGCGCTCGTGCTGACCAAGGCGCTCGGCACCGGCGTGATCGCGCAGGCGATCAAGAAGGAGCTCGCGCCCGCCGAGGCGGCCGCCGCGGCGATCGCGTCGATGACCACGCTCAACCGCGGCGCCGCGCGGATCGGCCGGCGCCACGGCGTCGCGGCCGCCACCGATATCACCGGGTTCGGGCTGCTCGGCCACCTGCGCAACCTGGTCCGCGGCTCGAGCGTCGCGGCGCGGATCGAGCTCGATCAGCTGCCGCTGTTGCCCGGCGCGCTCGAGCTGATGCGCGCGCAGGTGTGCCCGGCCGGCAGCAAGGCCAACCGCGCGTTCGTCGCCGAGCTGGTGCGCTGGTCCGACGGCCGGCCGTTCACCGCCGAGCCCGTGGACGACAGCGTGCGCGAGCTGCGTGGCTCGCTGGCGTGCGACGCGCAGACCAGCGGCGGGCTGCTGCTGTGTGTGCCCGCCGACCGCGCCCCGGCGTGTGTCGACGAGCTGCGCGCCGAGGGTCTCGACGCGGCGCGCATCGGCGAGCTGCGCGACGGCACCGGCATCGAGCTCGCATAGCGCGGCACGCGCGATGCAACGCCTCCTCCAACAACAGGAGGAGCGCATGACCCGAAAAGTGATCGACTGCCGCGAGGCTTCTACCGAGAGCCCGTGCTCGGTGGCGATCTCCGGCGAAGAAGAGGACGTGGTCAAGGTCGCGATGGACCACGCCGTGAGCCAGCACGGCTATCCGCGCACCGCGGAGACCGAGCGCGAGATCCGCAGCATGCTGAAGGACGAGGTCCCAGCGCAGCAGATGCCGCCGGGGCGGCCGCCCGAGCACGCGCGGCCGCGCCACTAGATCTGGGCTCAGCCCAGGTACGGCTCGTGACAGACCACCTCGAGGTTGTGGCCGTCGGGGTCGAGCACGAACGCGGCGTAGTAGTCCGGGTGGTAGTGCGCGCGCACGCCCGGCGGCCCGTTGTCCTTGCCGCCGGCGGCGATCGCCGCGTCGTAGAACGCCTTGACCTCGCTGCGGCTCTTGGCGCGCAGCGCGACGTGGACCTGGTCCTTGGGCGATCCGGTGCTGGCGATCCACAGCGTGGCGTGGCCGCCCGCTCCGAGTCCCGCCACGGGACCGAACTTCTTCAGCACGCTGTAGCCGATCGGCGCCAGCGCTTTCTCGTAGAACGCGATGCTGCGGTCGAAGTCGGCGACCGCGATCCCGATGTGATCGATCATGGGCGCGGACATTAGCAGGGCGCGGATCCGGAGTGGCACGCCCTGGGGTGGCGCACGCCCCCCGATGCAAACGAGAGCCTCGGCGCGCGGCTGGTCCGGACGCTCCCCTGCGAGCGCTCGCGCACGGTGGCCGGAGCCGCGGGTTCTCCGGCGTCGATGACGGCGCGGACATGGCCCGCGTCACGGCGCACGCCCCGAGATCTCTCACGCCGCGGGGCCTACGACCTGCAAGGTGCAGCAGTCGGTATCAGCGAGAGGAGTGACCAATGCAGGGAAGTCCGAGGCCAGTGCTCGACCCGGTGCTGCGCGAAGAGGCCGAGTTCGCCAATCGCGACTACGCACCCTACGCCAACGATCTGTCGATCAGCCCGACGATGTTCGAACGCTACGTGTCGCCATCGCAGCTGTGGGATTGGCGCCAGCTCGCCATCCTGCTGCTCGGCGACATCGCCGGCAAGGATCTGCTCGATCTCGGCTGCGGGATGGGGGAGGAGGCGATCTACTTCGCCAAGCTCGGGGCTCGCGTCACGGGGATCGACATCTCGGACGTCGGGATCTCGAGCCTGCGCCGGCGCGCCGCGTTCCACGGCGTGAACGTGACCGCGCTCGAGATGCGCGTCGATCCGACGAGCTTTCCCCCGGCCAGCTTCGATCGCGTGCACGGGCTCGGCATCCTGCACCACGTCGGGATCGACACCGGGCTCGACGAGGTGTGGCGCGTGCTGCGCCCCGGCGGCATCGGCGTGTTCCTCGAGCCCCTGGGCGACAGCCCGGTGATCGAGGCGGTGAAGTCCTGGATGATGAGGAACGGCCGGTTCCTCGGCGAGTTCGATCACGTGACGGATCACGAGCGCAACCTGACCTGGCGCGAGATCGACGAGGCGGTGATGCAGTTCTCGGTGGCGACGATGTACCCGTACCACCTGCTGTACCGGCTCAAGCGGTTCTTCCCGGACTCGCTGCGCAACGCGGTGCGCCGGATCGATCACGGCGTGCTCTCGATGGTCCCGCAGCTGCGCCGCTACGCCGGTGGCGTCGCGATCCGCGTCCAGAAGTGACGCCGGTGCGCGGCGCTACCGCTCCGGCGGGCGGCGCCGCCACCGATACGCCGGGTGTGGTGCCTGCTCGTCGAAGAAGTAGCGAAAGATCTCGATCGCGTCGGCGCCCTCGAGGAGCTCGGCGCGATCGAGCTCCATCGCGAGCCCGCGGGCGCGGACGATCTCGGTCGCCCCGGTCGGCTCGCCGCGCCCGGCGATGCTCGGTCGCGTCTCGCCCGGCGCGAGGTGCTCGATCGCGAGGCGGTCGCGGCTGCCGAGGAACTGGACCAGCGCGCCGCTCGCGCTCTCGAGCGTGCGCAGCTCGTCGTCGCGCAGCGCCTGCTCGAGCGACGCGGCGATCCTCGGCCAGCTCGGATCCCACAGCGCGCGCGCGCCGCCGGCGACCAGCCAGCGCTTCGGCCGGCACGGCTCGAGCGTCGCGCCGGTGTCGTGATCGTAGGCGGACATCCCAGCCGCGACGAACGCGCGGCCGATCCGCGTCCGCAGCTCGTGGGCCCGGTCATCGGCGACGATCAGCACTGCGACCAGCGCCGCGCCGCGCTCGTCGCGGTACAGCGAGGCCTCGACCGCGCGCTGCGGCCCGAGGTCGCGCCCGTCGATCTCGGCGAGCAGCGCCGCGATCCAGCGATCTGCATCGAACGGCTCGATCGCCGGATGGCGCAGCCCGTCCACCGCGGTCTCGAGGAGCACCGGGTCCCCGGGCCCGCCGAGCGCGCGTGGGGCGTCTCGCGCGGGCGTCCGCCCGAGATCCCACAGGTAGTCGATCAGCGCGTCCGCGTCGCCCGGGACCTCCGGATCCGAAGACCACCGGAACCCGGCGACGTACGAGCTCACGCGAGCGCAGCGATCTCGTCGTCGCTGAACCCGTACTCGCGCAGCACCTCGCGCGTGTGCTGGCCGAGCCGCGGCGGCGGCAGGGGATCGCGCGGGCGGCCGACCGGCGTGCGCACCTGTCGGATCTCGCCGACGCCCTCGCCACCGTCCATCGTGAAGAACACCTCGCGCGCCTGGTGCAGCGGATGATCCGGCAGCTCGTCGGGCTCGACGACCAGCTCGACGCAGCAATCGTGCTGCGCGAGCACCACCTGCCACTCGGCCGCGGTGCGCGTGGCGAAGATCGCCGCCAGCTCGGCGCGGGTCCGCGCCTGCTCCTCGGGCTTGCCGACCAGCTCGGCGAGGTTCGCGGGGCGGCCGATCGCCTGGTGGAGCGCGATCCAGAACTTCGGCTCGAGTGCGCCGACCGCGAGGTAGCGATCGTCGGACGTGCGGTAGACCGAGTAGCACGCGAGCCCGCCGTTGAGCGTCTCGACGCCGCGGGTCGGACGCGCGCCGCAATCGAGGTTGCCGAGCTCGGCGGTGAGCAGCGCCAGCGCGCCCTCGGTCATCGAGATGTCGAGGTGCGCGCCCCGGCCGGTGCGCGCGCGCCCGACCAGCGCGCCGAGGATCGCCGTGGCGCTCCACAGCGCCCCACCGGCGAGATCGGCGATCTGCACGCCGGGCATCACCGGCGCGCCGCCTGCCGGGCCGCCCATCGCGAGCACCCCGGCGAGGCTGATGTAGTCGAGATCGTGGCCCGCGCGGTGGGCGTACGGGCCGGTCTGGCCGTAGCCGCTGATCGAGCACACGATGATCTTCGGATTGCGCGCCGCGAGCGCGGCGTAGCCGATCCCGAGCTTGTCGATCACGCCCGGGCGGAAGCTCTCGATCACCACGTCGGCCTGCTCGGCCATCCGGAGCAGCGCATCGCGCCCCGCCGGCTGCTTGAGATCCAGCGCGACCGAGCGCTTGCCGCGGTTGACCGCGAGGTAGCGCCCCGAGATCCCGCCCTTGGACGGCGGGAACGCGCGCAGGTAGTCACCGACGCGGGGATCCTCGATCTTGATCACGCTCGCCCCCATGTCGGCGAGCACCATGGTCAGGAACGGACCTGGTAGCAGGCGCGACAGATCGAGGACGCGGATGCCCTGCAGGGCGTCGGCGAGCGGCGACGGCACCGCCGCCTACTTCGCGAGATCGATCAGCTGCTGCAGCTTCATCGCGAGCATCGGATCGCCCGAGACGCGCAGCTTGCCCTGGAAGTAGAGCTGCATGCCGGCCTGCGGATCGGCCAGCATCGTCTTGAAGTCCTCGTTCGAGACCTCGATCGTACACTGCGCCTTGCCGCTGTCGCCCTTGGCGACGGTCGGCGGGTTGGCGGTGCAGTCGACCGTCCACTCACCGCCACCATCGCCCGAGACCTTGAAGCAGTAGATGGCGTTCACTTCGCGCGCCTTGTCCGGGAACTTCTTCAGCCCCTCCGGGACCATGTTGTCGAACAGATCCTGCGCGTCCTTGGGCATCGTGGCCATGTGATTCCTCCGAGGGGCGTGTTACCGCGGAGCGCGACAATCAGTCAACGCTGACTGCATTCCGAAAGCGGTTCGCCGGGCCGGCCTCGCGCCGGCCATCACAGGGCCGGGGGAAGGTCCGGGGTCGCGAACACACACGCCGCCGGGTCGCCCTCGGTCGGCGCGAAGTCGACCGAGTCGGTGTAGTAGACCCGCGCGAACCGGGTGTCCCAGCACTCCGAGGCGATCGCGCCGGTGGTGCCGAGGTCGCCGCCGATCAGCCGCCCGTCGGCGCGGCCCGCGCCGGTCGCGAGCCAGCGCGAGCGCAGCGTGACGCGCTCGGGCGCCGGCGTGCCGCCCGCGTCGGCCTGGAAGTCGAACACCATGTCGCCGCCGCCGTCGGCGGTCTCGCGGTAGGCGTAGTCGGCGACCACCGGCTCACCGTGCTCGTCGGTGGTGTCGATCGCGAGCGCGAGGCGGTGCGCGCCGAGATCGTAGGTCGCCGAGAGCGTGCCGCGCGCGTCGTTGGTGTCGATCGGGTTGATCCGCCCGCCGGCGTCGAAGTCGAGCAGGAACGTGCCGCGGCCGCGCAGCGCGCCCGGTCGTGGATCCGCGGTGCCGTCGATGATCACCTCGAACGGCGCGCCGGCGACCAGCTTGGATCGCCCCGACAGCCGGTACTCGTAGGTGCCGTCGCCGACGTCGCGCACGTCGAGCTTGTACTCGGCGGGATCGAGCGCGGCGCTCCACGGGCCCCACGTATAGGTGTCGCCGCTCGTCGAGGTGACCGGGAACTGCACGATCGTGTGGACGAGCGCCAGCACCCACGCGCTGCCGCCGTTGAACATCAGCGTCACGTGGCGGGTCGCGACGTACCAGTCGGCGAGATCGCCGATCGCGCGCGCGTGGCTGCCGGGCAGCTTGATGGCGACCTGATCCGCCGTCGGGATGGCGCGCTTCAGCTCGGTGGGGGCCTCGTCGGCCTGCACGCAGGCGACCAGCGTGGTGGCGGCGAGGGTAGCGGCGAACATGCTCCGGGTGATCATCGATGCTCCTTTCGGGAGCCCACCTCCAGCAGCTCGCGTGCCGGCCCGTGCGTGCGATCTCGGCGACTTAGGGTGTTGGAATTTGCGACGCCGCGCGGCCCGCGCCGGGCGCCGTGGGTGGCGCCGACAGCTCGGGCAAGATCGTCAACGTATCACCGTCGTGGAACACCACGACCGCGTCCGGCGCGAGCGCGATGCCGACCGGATCCGCGCGTGGGATCTCGGGCAGCGGGAACACCCACATCAGCATCGCGTTCGCGGCGTAGCCGGCGATGAAGTCGTGCTGGATCGAGGTGTCCATGCGCAGCGCGATCGCGGCGTCGCCGATCGTCGAGGTGCCCCAGCCGAGCAGGCCGATCGCCGGCACCGGCTTGGCGACCATGCCGCGCAGCGAGCCGGTGGCGTCGATGTCGATCAGGTGTAGCTCCGGCATGCCAGCGAACGCGCCGAGGTTCGCGACGCGGACCAGCGGCGAGCCCTCGGGCGTCCACACCAGGCCGACCAGCGCGCTGTACTCGTGCTCGGTGCTCCACGCCGGCCGCTTGCCCTCGTTCCGCCCGACGATCCGGCCGTCGTCGTGGGCGATCGACCACGCGCGATCGCGGTAGCGGAACGCGATCGGCGGCGGCGTCGCGCTCGCCGGCCGCGCGGCGCCGGTCAGCGGATCGATCGCGACCGCGTGCTCGCCGCGGCGCCACCGGATCCCGCCGTCGCCGTCGACCCACACCGATTGCGTGCCGGCCGACGCCGCGAACGCCCGGGTGTCGGCGCGGCCGCGGATCGCGGCGTGCAGCCGATCCACGCCGGTCGGCGAGACGATCCGCAGGCAGCCGAGCAGCAGCTGGCCCTCGGGGATCGCCGGCGGCGCGAGGCAGTCGCCGATCAACACCAGCTCGCCGCCGCGGACCGCCGGTGGCGCCACGTGTGCGCCGGCCGGCTTGGTCCACGCGATCGCGCCGCGCCGCCAGTCGGCCCCGATGAACCCGAACTGCGACGAGGACACCACCGCGAGATCACCGGCGAGCACCGGTCCACCGACGTCGAACCGCGGCACGTCCGGGCGGGCCGGCAGCGCGATCACGCGAGCCGGATCGATCCGCGGGTAGTCGTCGAGCTTCGACCACGCGGTGGGCGCGTCGGGAGTCGCGCGCGTGGCATCAGCCGGCGCGGGCGCGGGCGCGGCGACCGGCGAGGGCGGCGGGGTGGGGGTGGGCTCGTCGCGGCCCTTGCACGCGGCACACAGCGCCGCGATCGCGATCCAGCGGTGCACGCTACTTGCGACCCGGCAGACGCCGGAGCCCTCCCGGCTGGGTGACCACGTCGTCCGGATCCTCCTCGGGCCCGTCGTCGAGCCGCGGCGACGAGGCCCGCGCGGCGCGTGGCGCCTCGTGGTGGGTCGCGTCGCGCACGAACCCGGCGACCTTGCCCTCGGAGATCAGCAGCACGGTCGGCGAGATCGCGCGGCCGCCCGCGTCGTCGTGGCGCATCCGCGCGAGCGCTGCGAACCGCGCGATCTGGGTCGCCTCGTGGTGCGCCGCGGTCACCATCAGCAGGCCGCGGGTCGGCACCGCCGCGGCGAGCAGCTCGGCCCCGAGCTCGTCGTGCAGCCGGAGCATCAGCGCGCGATCGAGCAGCTTCTCCGCGGCGTAGAACCCGCCGCTCACCACCACCATCGCGATCCCGTCGGCGTGCAGCGTCTCGACGTCGACCGGCTCGGCGGCCAGATTGCGCAGCGCCTCGGCCATCACCTCGTCCGCCGGGCGCTCGAGCGCCTCGCGCCGCATCATCCCGAACGTGTTCTCGCCGTCGATCCCGCACACGATGATCGGCAGGTCCGCCGGCCCGGTCGATTCGGGCAGCACCGATCGCCACACCACCTCGTCGAGCTCGACGTTGCGCCGGTCGCGCAGGCTCGGCATCAGCCGGCCGGTCGCCGCGTCGGGAGGGCGCGACATCGTCTCCTCGGCGGCGAGCAGCAGCTTGAACAGGCTCTCGCCGTTGCCGTCCTCGATCACCCGCTGCGCGCGGTTGGTCGGGAACACCACCGTCGAGCCGCCGCTCGCCGAGGTGATCAGCTGGAACCCGAACGGCACCATCGCGCGATCGGTCTGGACCCACCGCCCGGCGGACGGGTACTTCGCGCGCAGCAGCTCGCCGGTCAGCGCCGCGAGCTCGAGCACCCTCGACCAGTACGCCTCGTCATCGCCGCGATCCGGCGGTGCGGCGACCGTCTGGTCCTCGAGCATGCGCAGCGCCATCGCGAGATCGCGCGTGCCGATCCGCGCCGCGGCCCGCCGCGCCAGCGCGCCGAACGCGCGATCGGCGAGCGCGCTCGCGACTTCTTCGGAGGCCGCGCCGAGTGGCTCGACGCAGCGCTCGCGATCCGCGCGCTCGAGCGTCGCGCCTACCGCGGCGAGCGCGCTGCGCAGCAGCTCGGGCGGCTCGTCGGCGACCACGTAGCGCACCGGTGCATCGGGGTGGCCCTGGTCGGCGAGGTGACCACGCGCGTTGAGCACGCGGGCCATCGCGAACAGCGCGGATAGCTCGGGCTCGGCCTCGATCTCGGCGCGCGCGCGGTGGTCCGTCTGGACCCCGACCTGCTCCCCGTCGACCCGCGCTGCGAGATCGATCTTGTCGAGCGAGCAGTACACGCCTTCGAGATACCGCGATTTGGCGCCGGATCCAATGCGCGTCCGGTGCGCGGTAGCGCTCGGTGGGTATGGTCAGTGGCCGTTATCGGCCTTCTGCTTGCGTTTGGCCTGCGCCTCGCGGAACCGATCCGCCCACCCCTCGACGTTCACCTGCTTGACCCGGGTGAGCGCGAGCGCACCTCGCGGTACGTCCTTGGTGATGGTGGTTCCGGAGCCGACATAGGCGTCGCGGCCGACCGTGACCGGCGCGACCAGCTGGCTATCCGAGCCGATGAACGCGCCGCTCTCGATCGTGGTCTTGTACTTGCCGACGCCGTCGTAGTTGCACGTGATCGTCCCGGCGCCGATGTTCGCCTTGTTGCCGATCGAGGCGTCGCCGAGGTAGGCGAGATGGTTCGCCTTGGCGCCGGCCATCAGGTGGGTCTTCTTGGTCTCGACGAAGTTGCCGAGCCGCGCGTCCTCATCGACGCGGGTCCCCGGGCGGCAGTGGGTGAACGGGCCGATCTCGGCGCGCGGCCCGAGCACGGTCTCGGACAGGATCGAGTAGGGCTTCACGTACACGCCCTCCGCGACCTGGACGTCGGTCAGCACCGAGCCGAGCTCGATCCGCACGTGGTCGGCGAGCTGGGTCTTGCCGCGCAGCGCGACGTTCGGGCCGAGCCACACGTCCTTGCCGAGCGGGCCGACATCGGCGTCGATGTACGTGGTCGCGGGATCGACCATCGTCACGCCGGCGCGCATCCACGCCTCGTTGATCCGGCGCCGCGCCTCGACCTCCACCGCGGCGAGATCGACGCGATCGTTGATCCCGGCGACCTCGGCGAACGGCGCATCGATCGCGGTCGCGCCGCCGCGCGCGAACGCGTGGGCGACCAGATCGGTCAGGTACAGCTCTCCCTTGGCGTTGTCGGCGCGCAGCGTCGCGAGATCGCGGCGCAGGTGGCCGAGCCGGATCGCGTAGAACCCGGCGTTGGTGTCCTGGATCCGGCGCTGCTCCTCGGTCGCATCGGCGTGCTCGACGATCTTCTCCAGCACACCGGTGCCATCGCGGACCAGCCGGCCATACGGCATCGGGCGGGGCGGCACCGTCGAGAGCAGCGCCATCCCCGCGGGAGACGCCTCGGCGGCGCGGGTCAGCTCGGCGATCCGCTCGCTCGCGAGCAGCGGCGCATCGCCGGTCAGGATCACGACGATCCGGTCATCCGGCTCGTCGGCCACCGCGGGCAGCGCGCACTGCACGGCGTGGCCGGTGCCACGCTGCTCCGGCTGCAGCGCGATCTCCACGCTGCCGGTCCCGAAGCTGGCGTCGAGCGCCGACTTCACCACCTCGGACTTGTGGCCGAGGATCGCGATCACGCGCTGCGCGCCGGCGGCGCGGGCGGCGGTGACCACCCAGTGCAGCATCGGGCGACCGGCGATCCGGTGCAGGACCTTGGGCGTGTCGCTCTTCATCCGCGTGCCCAGGCCCGCCGCCATGAGGAAGACCAGAGGAGCTTGACGACTCATGTCGAACGGAACGTAGCATCTGAAAGCGGCGGAGAATCCGTGTCGCCCGCTCCGAAACGTGGGCACAATGTACGAATGCTGCGCCCGCTGTTCGCGCTCGCTCTCGCAGCCTCGGCAGCTCCGGCCGTGCTGCTCGCCGGGTGTGGCGTGAAGATCGAGGGCAGCGAGGCCAATCCCGATGCGGCGATCAGCGATGCGCGGCGCAGCGATCCGCTGCCGGATGCGCCGCCCGATGCGCGGCCGTGCGCGGGAGGGGACGCGCGGGTCACGGCGCCGGATGGCTCGTGCCTGGTGCTGCTCGTCACCCCCCGCACGTTCGCGGATGCGAGGACCGCGTGCGCCGGGCTCGGCGGCGATCTCGCGATCGTGCGCGACGCCGCAAACGATGCCGCGGCGCGCACGCTCGCCGGCATCCACAACGCCTGGATCGGCCTGACGGATCAGATCACAGAGGGCACGTTTCTGTGGGTCGACGGGAGCGCGCCGACGTTCACCAACTGGTACACCAACGAGCCAAACGATGGCGGTGGGACCTATCCGGAGGACTGCGTGATCCTCGCCGAGCTGCGCGGCGGCAAGTGGGACGATCGACCGTGTGCGCCGGGGACCTCGGGCGGCGGGCAGTACGCGGCGATCTGCCAGTACTGAAGCAACGATGTCGGCGCGCGTCTCACGGCGACGATCATGACCGCGTGCCCTCCGGATGACGTGCTCGGCGCCCTGGTGCGCCGAACGCTCGACGAGCGCGCCGCGGCCGAGGTCACCTCGCACCTCGACGAATGCGCGAGCTGCCGCGAGATCGTCGTGGCCGCGGTGCGTGGGGGGCTCGCCGCTGGCACGCCGACCGAGCCGACCTCGGAGCCGGGCCCGCGCGCCGCGCCGGTCGATCGCGCGGTCGATCGCGCCGTCGATCGCGAGATCGGGGCCCGGATCGGACGCTACGAGATCCGCGGGCTGCTCGGCGCCGGCGGCATGGGCCGGGTGTACGAGGCATTCGATCCCGAGCTCGATCGCGCGGTCGCGCTCAAGCTGGTTCGCCCCGAGCTCGGGCTGACCTCGCTGTTCGCCGAGCGGCTGGTCCGCGAATCGCGGCTCGCCGCCAAGGTGGTGCACCCGGCGGTGATCACCGTGCACGACGCCGGGCGCTACGGCGACGCGGTGTTCATCGCGATGGACCTGGTGCGTGGCGAGACGCTCGGCGCATACGTCGCGCGCGCGCGGCCGGGCTGGCGCGCGATCCTCGGGCTGTTCGAGCGCGCGGGGCAGGGGCTGGCCGCTGCACACGCCGCGGGGATCGTGCACCGCGACTTCAAGCCCGACAACGTGCTGGTCGAGGGCGACGGTGCGCGGATCGTGGTCACGGATTTTGGCGTGGGGAGTGTTTGGAAAGGCCAAGCCCGGGACCCCAAAAAACCACCCGGGAAGAAAAGGCCCGAACAAAAGGCCGGGGGCCCCCCCTTGTTAGGGTTGT
>JBQCJR010000898.1:0-2376 GCA_051952595.1 Kofleriaceae bacterium | reverse complement strand
TCTTGCGATCGCCGCCTCCAACTCAGCTCGCATCTTTGTGGTCAGCTTGATCAACCGAGGTCGGCGCATCATGTCTGAGCCAAACCGCCATCGCATTGATCCTATTTCGGACGCGGTGCACTAGTCGGCGCCGAACGGAAGCTGGAGGTCGATCGCGAAGTCAAAGCGGCGCTCCTCGGTGGTCTGCACGAACCGCGCGACCACGCCAAGCGAGCTGCCACTCGCGTGATGCCCCACGAACGTGACGCCGGCACCGGCGAATCCTCCGTGTCCGTCGCTACCCGCGATGGCTCCCGCCTCGACGAGGGGCCTCGCGTAGAGACCGCGATCGGGTGGGAACATCGCGAGGCGTGCGCCGACCGCACAGCGCACCGCCTGGTCTGCGACGCGATACTGCGGCTCGATGAACGGATGGAGGCGCAACGTCGACGACAGCCGCTTGCTGTACCCCGCGAGCGGCAGCGAGAGAACCCAGTGCGTATCGTCGGCGCTGATCTCGAAGCGCACATCAGGCACGAGTAGCTCGGCGACGCTCAGGGCCGTGGAGAGGGGGGCGAAGCTGTCGACCACGCGGTCGTCGGCGCGCGCGGTCGACGGTCCGAGCACGAGCAGCACGCCGAGGGCCGTCGCTCGGCTCATCCGGCGCGCATCAGTCGACGCCATCCGAGCTGCCGAGCGTCGCCTCGAGCCCGCGCGCGAGCTCCCTCCGCTCCGCCGCTGTGAGATCCGCCTCGGGGTGCGCGACCAGGTACTTGGACGGCGGCATCATGCCGCTCGCCGTCCGGCGGCCGGCGTAGCCCGAGAGCGGGTAGGGCCGGTTCCACTCCGAGAAGTTGATGATGCTGCGCGCGTTCTCGACGTCGAGCTGAACGACCCAGGAGAACGGTGCGACGTTCGCGTACCACGGCCAACGGGTGTTGTTGCTGTGGCAGTCGAAGCAGGCGCGGGCCGCCAACTCGCGGGTGCGCGGCGAGTCCCACGCCGGCTCGACGAGCGTCGGCGGATTCGAGTGCGTGCGCCCGTACGGCACGAGCTGCAGGAGCAAGAAGAGCCCGACGAGCGAGGCCAGACCCAGAGCGAGAGCCTTCAACGTGCGCCGCACGCGAACGTTCATACTCCCTGGATGCTCGGCGGCGGCGTCCAGGGGCGGTGTCAAGTTGACGCAGGCACTCCGCGTAGATGCCGGCTGGGTCAGCTCGCGGGCTTCAGGCTCAGGCACACCTTCTCGACCGCTGGCACCTGATCTTTGACCTTCGCCCCGCGCGAGGCCGGCACGAGCCGCGCCGTGCACACCAGCACCTTGTCGCCGAACGCGAGCTGGACCTCGGTCAGGTAGTCCTCCTTGCCCTTGTACGACGGGTTCTCGTACGAGGCGACGAAGCCGTTGGGCAGCTCGTCCTTGCGCAGCCAGGTGGTGACGTTCGCGTGGTTCTTGACGTAGTCGTCGAGCTTGTCGATCCGCTTCTGCCTCGACACGACGAACTCGGGATAGACGGTCCGGCCCTCGACGTGGAAGTTGAACGCGAGCCCGTACCCGACGTCCTTCTGCTCCATGCCTTCCGGCAGGTCGATCGAGAACGACGTCTGCTCGGTGCCGCCGGCAGCCGCCTTGGTCTCGACCGAGGCCGTGACCGTCTTGACCGAGCGGCTCGTCCAGTCGAAGCCCCCGCCCTTGCTGCACGCCGTGGCGAGCACGGCAACGATGAGAAGATTTCGCATGGCCAGCGCTGTACCAGAGGTCCACTGGTCAGACCAATGTGGGATGACGTCTATTCGATGGTTCAGCGGCAGATCTTCGGCACGGTCGCCAGCGCCGCGGAGAGCTCCGGGTACCGAGCCGCGAGTCCGTACGTGTCCGCCGCCTGCTGCACCTGCTTGATCTCGAGTGGGCAACTGTAGAGCTTCGTGGCCGAAGCGCGCTTGGCCGCGATGATCGCCACGCCGAGCTCGACGTGGCAGGCCTTCAGCACTTCCTCGGCGGTGCGCTTCGCCCAGGGAGTTCCGAGCTGGAGCAGCTTGTCGACCACCTCGCACTGGTACGGAACGGAGGCGTAGCTCGCCTGCACGCGCGAACGCGCTGCCTCGACGGCACGCTGCGCGTCCTGCGCCAGCTCGACCTCCTTGCATAAGGTCGCCGCCTTGCCGGCCGCATCCGGCCCGGCCACATGAGCAACCGCCTGTAGCTCCATACATGCCAGCAGGTCGCGCGTTCCGTCCTCGCGGGACCTGCGGGCCGCCTCGGTCGCCGCTGCCAGGTCGGCCTCGATCGCCGCCTTGCAAGCCTTGGCGAGCTCGGGTGAACGCTGCTTGGCCGCCTCGGCGGAGCGGCAGTGGAGCATCGCCGAGCGCAGATCCTCCCCGGTCATCGCCGCGACC
>JBQCJR010000897.1:0-27243 GCA_051952595.1 Kofleriaceae bacterium | reverse complement strand
GCGCGTCGTCGAGCCCGACCCCGAGACCCGCGCGGTACGCCGCGCCGCCGCCGAGCGCGCGCAGCCGGTCGCGATCCACCGTGCCGGCGTCCGCAGCGAGCCCGAGGTCGGCGCGCGTCAGCTTGCGCGCCGGCAGATCGCCGGCCATCTCGTTGCTGATCACGAGGTCGAACGCGGCGTCGGGCAGCGCGACCTCGAGCACGTCGCCGGAGATCCACGTCGCGGCGTCGCCGATCCGCGCGCGCTGCGCGGCGGCGAGCGCGGGCGACAGCTCGACGATCGTGTACTCGACCTCGCGGCCGGCGGCGCGCAGCCGCGCGATCGCGTCGCGCGCGACGTAGCCGAGCCCGGCGCCGATCTCGAGCACGCGCACCCGGCCGTCGGGGATCTGGTCGCGCGCGATCAGCACGTCGATCAGCGCCTGGCCATAGGTGCGGCCGCGCAGCGCCGGGTGCGGCACGCGCAGCAGGTGCGACAGCGTGGTCTCCTGGTGATCGAACTGCGCGTCGGCGTCGCCGATCGTCTCGCGGTGGTAGTCGGCGAGCGCGACCGGCTCGGGGACCGGCGTGCCGGGCGTCCACCGCGGGTACGGCATCGTCGACGCGAGGTACGCCGGCGCCAGCGCGGGCCGCTTGGCGTACACCGACCACGGCATCACCGAGAGCTTGAGCGCCTGGGCGTCGTTGTGGACCAGCCGGCGGACCAGCGCGAGCAGCTTGCCGTTGTCGTGATGGTGGCGCATCTCGACCAGGCGGGTGTTGCCGTCGAACGCGTCCCACATCCTGGTCTCGTCGGGATCGAAGAACAGCTGCTGCACCGGGCGATCGCCCCAAGCCGTCCACAGGGTCAGCCGGTCGTCGCGCCGCCGCCACACGTTCCACTTGCCCTTGAGCGGCACGAACGCCCACAGCCCCTCGACCTCGTCCTCCGCCGGATCGACCAGCACCGCGTGGGCAACCAGCACCTCGACGAACTGGCGCGGATCGGCGTCCTCGAACTTGCCGCGGTAGTACGCGATCGTCTCCTCGGTATCGACGCCGTCGTCGAACGACTGGATCATCGCCGCGATGTCCGGGCTCATCTCCATGAGGTAGCCGTACAGGTCGTGGAACAGGTACACGGCTCCCATGTGGCCGAACCACGACAGGTGACGCGAGCGGCGCAGGCGCGGCGGAACGGGAGGCGCGGAGGACATGCTGGGCTCTACCATATCCGTTCCGGGCGCCGCGCCGTCATACTCGGGTGGATGGCGTACTTGTTCGAGACCGAAGATCACGCCGCGATCCGAGCCACCGCGCGCCGGTTCGCGCAGGCGCACATCGCGCCCGAGGGCGCCGCGTGGGAGGAGGCCGAGCAGTTCCCGGTCGAGCTGTACCGCACCGCGAGCGCCGCGGGGATCACCGGGATCGGGTACCCGGAGGCGGTGGGCGGGCAGGGCGGCGACCTCTCGCACGTCGTCGTCGCGTGCGACGAGCTGATCGTACACGGCCGCTCGGTCGGCACCGTGGTCGGGCTCGGCAGCCACGGGATCGCGCTGCCGCCGATCGTGCGGTTCGGGACTCCCGAGCAGCACGGGCGGTTCGTCCGGCCGTGCCTCGCCGACGGTCGGATCGCCGCGCTCGCGATCACCGAGCCCGGCGGCGGCAGCGACGTCGCGGCGCTGACCACCCGCGCCGAGCGCGACGGCGAGCACTACGTGATCACCGGCGCCAAGACGTTCATCACGTCGGGCGCGCGCGCCGACTTCGTCGTGGCCGCGGTGCGCACCGGAGGGCCGGGGCACGCCGGGATCTCGCTGGTCGTGATCGAGCGCGGCACGCCGGGGTTCGCGGTCGGACGGGAGCTCAAGAAGACCGGCTGGTGGGCGAGCGATACCGCCGAGCTGCACTTCGACGGCTGCCGGGTGCCGATCGGCAACCGGATCGGTCCGGAGCACGGCGCGTTCCCGATGATCATGACCAACTTCGCCGCCGAGCGGCTGATGCTGGCGGCGCAGTGCGTGTCGATCGCCGAGCTGGCGTACCGCGAGTCGATCGCGTACGCGCGGGTCCGCCAGGCGTTCGGCAAGCCGCTCTCGGGGTTCCAGGTGACCCGCCACAAGCTCGCCGACATGGCGAGCCGGATCGCGGCGGCGCGTGCGCTCACCGGCGAGGCGGTCGCGCGGGTGCTCCGCCCGGGCGGCGAGCTGGGCGCCGCGGGGCTCGCGGCGATGGCCAAGAACGTCGCGACGGATGCGTGCAGCGCGGTGTGCGACCAGGCGGTCCAGCTGCACGGCGGCTACGGCTACATGCGCGAGACCCTCGTCGAGCGGCTGTACCGCGACGCGCGGCTCTATCCGATCGGCGGCGGAACGCGCGAGATCATGAACGAGGTGATCGCCAAGACCGAGGGCTACTGAGGCGGGTACGGATGCGCGCTGGGCGCGCGCGATGTACCGTGCCCGGATGCAGTGGCTGGGTCTCCTGCGGTCGCTCCCGGTCGCCCTGGTCGTCGGGTGCCTCGGAGGCGCGGTCCTCGCGATGGTCTCGGGGTTCGTGCACCTGTTCGCCGATGCGGGCTCGTCGGCTCGGTGGGCCGGGTTCGACGCCGGCGCGGCGATCGTCGAGGCAGGGCTGATCGCCTTCGGCCTGCTCGAGCTGGCGCACCGGCTGGACGGGCGCGCGCGCGTCGCGGCGCGGATCGGGGCGGCGAGCCTGGCGGTGGTGGCCGCGTCGGTGGTGGCGCGCGAGGTCACGGTGGCGATGGCGGCCGCGGGTGGGATGGTCCCGGAGCTCGGGGTGTGGCGGCTGTGGATCGGTGCGCTGTTCGCGCTCGTCCTGGTGATGCTGATCACCGCGGCCGGCGCGTGGCGGCACGCTCCGCTGGTCGCGATCGCCGGGATCGCGGCCGCGCTGCGCTTCGGCGCGCCGGGGGCGGCGGCCACCGCGGTGTTCGCCGTCGCCGCGCTCGCGCTCGTCGCGCGGATCGCGCGCGTCCACCACGCGCCACCCGAGGACGTGTACCGGTTCGCCACCGGGCTGCGGATCGCGGCGACCTCGCTGCACGTCCAGATCGCCGCGGCGCTCGTCGTGGCGGCCGGCGTGGCGGGCTCGTGGCCGAGCGCGTTGGATCTCTACGTGCTGATCGGCCCCGCCGCGTTCGTCGCGACGGCGATGGCGTGTGCGTGTGGGCTGCTGATCGCGTCGCAGCGCCCCGCCGCGGGTGTTCCGTCGGTGTCGCTGTGCCTCGGCGCCGGCGCGACGCTGTGGTGGGCCGGCGCGCTGGTGCCGCCGCTCGCGGGGCGGCTCGCCGCGCGGCTCGCGGAGCAGCCGTACAGGGGCCTGTTCCCGATGGCCATTCGGCCGTGGTCGATGGCCGGGCCGGTCGTGTTCGCCGTGGGGACGGCGCTGGTGTGCCTCCGGATGCAGTCGTTCGCGCGCGCGCGGGGCGACCAGGCGCTGGGCGATGCGTCCGGGTTCCGGTCGCCGCTGTTCGTGGTGCTGTTCGCGGCGAGCTTCGTGCTGCACCGCCAGGAGCTGCCGATCCGCAGCGTCGAGACCCGGTTCGTGGTCTGGCTCGCCGGGACGGTGGTCGGGGTCTGCGCGCTGGTCGCGGCCGCCGGGCTGTGGCGGAAGGCCGCCGGGGCGGTCGGTCCGCGCCCCGGGCTGCCCGAGGCACGCTCGCTGCCGACGTGACGATCTCCAGATCGCGCCCCGGGCGCGCGCGGATTCGCGCTACCGTGCGTGGGTGCGGTTTCTACGGCTCGCTCCACCCGCGCTGTTGATCGGGGCCCTGTTCGGGTTCTCCGGCGATCTCGCGTACCTGTTCCAGAGTCTGTTCGGCGACATCCAGTCCGCGCGCTGGAACGTGTACAGCACGGGCGCTGGCTTCGTCGAGTCGGCGATGATCGCGTACGGGCTCGCCGAGCTATCGCGGCGGATGGACGGCCGGGCGCGCACCGCGACCCGGATCGCGGCGGCGATCTTCGCGGCGGTGTGCTTCTGGACGTTCGCGCGCAACGCGATCGTGGCGCTGTGTGAGCCAGGCACCGCCTCGACGACCCTGGAGGTGAGCCGGGTCATCGTCGGCGCCCTGGGCACGCTCGCCATCGTCTTGTTCGCGACCGCCGCGAACGCGTGGCGCCGCGCCCCGGTGATCCCGATCCTCGCGATCTCCGCGCTGTTCCTGCGCGGATGGGTCCCGGGGATCGGCGCGGCGATCCACGAGGCCCTGTTCTCGGATCACACCACCGCCGCGGTGTCGTGGGCGATGCTCGGCTCGCTGCACGCGGCGGCCATCGTGCTGCTCGCGGCGCTGGTGGTGCGCTCGACCCCGGATCCGATCGCCGATCCGTCGCGGTTTGTGGACGGGCTCCGGACGGCTGCTCGCTCGATCCAGTTCCGGATCTACGGCTCGGTGCTGATCGCGCTGGTCTCCGTGAGCATGGTCAAGTCGGGGGGGCCGGGGACCATGAAGTTCGTGATGGTGGTCGCGCCGGGCGTGCTGCTGCTGTCGATGATCGCGTGTGCATCGGGGCTGCACCTCGCGGCGCAGAGCCGGTTCGAAGGTGTCCCGGCGGTCCGGCTCTGCCTCGGCGCGGCCGTCACGCTGTGGTGGGTGGGCGTGCAGTCGTACCAGCTGACCTGGATGTACCGAGCGCTGACGTCGCGGGGCGAGAGCCGGTTCCTGATGGAGGTGATCGAGCCGTGGTCGACCAGCGGCCCGGCGATCGCGATGGGCGGGCTCGTGCTGGTCGGCACCGGGATCGTCTCGTTCGCGGCGGCGCGCGGCAACGCGGCGCTCCGCCAGTCGGCGTCGACCCGCACGCTGGTGTGCGTGCTGCTGTTCGCGGCGAACATCGCGATGCAGCCCCAGCTGCTGAAGGCGACGTCGGTGTCGAGCTTCATGACCATGCTCGTCGGGCTGGCGGCGCTCGCAATCGGCTCGCTCGTCGCGATCTCCGGCCTGTTCTCGCGCGCGGCGGCCTCGCTCGGCGAGCTGCCGGCGATCCCCGAGGCGCGCGCGCTGCCGCGCGAAGAGGGTTAGCCGGCCCGGTGCGTTCGCGCGTGCGCTCGCCCACGCACGCTCCAGATCTTCGTCCCAGGTGCGCGAGAATGGCGATAGCGTGAGCGCGTGCGGATTCTGCGGCTCGCTCCACCCGCGCTGTTGATCGGGACCCTGTTCGGGTTCTCCGGCGATCTCGCGTACCTGTTCCGGCACCTGTCGGGCGAGGGCCCGTGGCCCGCGCGCTGGAGTCTGTACAGCACCGGCGCCGGCTTCGTCGAGAACGCCATGCTCGCGTACGGGCTCGCCGAGCTGTCGCGGCGGATGGAGGGGCGCGCGCGCACCGCGACCCGAATCGCGGCGGCGATGTTCTCGGTGATGTTCTTCTGGTCGCTGGTGCGCGACGCGGTCGTGATGCACAGCGGCCCGAGCACCGCCGCGGCGATCTGGGACGCGAGCCGGATCGGCGGCGGCGCGCTGTACACCGCTGCCATCGTCCTGCTCGCGACCGCCTCGAACGGATGGCGGCGCGCCCCGGCGATCGCGATCCTCGGGATCGCCGCGCTGTTCCTGCGCGGCTGGCTCCCGGTGATCGGTCCGGCGCTCCAGCAGGCGCTGTTCTCGGATCGCACCGTCGCCACGCTCGTGTTGACGGCGGTCGGCCCGGTCCCCGGGATCGCGATCGCGCTGCTCGCGGCGCTGGTGGTGCGCTCGACTCCGGATCCGATCGCCGATCGCTCGCGGTTCGCGGATGGGCTCCGGCTGGCCGCCCGCTCGATCCAGTTCCGCATGCTCGGCGCGGTGGTGATCGCGCTGGTCTCCGTGTCCATGATGAAGTCGGGCGGGCCGGGGACCATGAAGTTCGTGATGGTGGTCGGCCCGGCGGTGCTGCTGCTGTCGATGATCGCGTGTGCGTCGGGGCTACACCTCGCGGCGCAGAGCCGGCTCGAGGGCGTCCCGGTGGTCCGGTTGTGCCTCGGCGCGGCCGCCACGCTGTGGTGGGTGGGCGTGCAGTCGTACCAGCTGACCTGGATGTACCGCGCGCTGACGGTCGAGGGCGAGCGCCGGTTCGCGCTGGCCGTGATCGAGCCGTGGTCGACCAGCGGCCCGGTGATCGCGATGGGTGGGCTCGTGCTGGTCGGCACCGGGATCGTCTCGTTTGCGACGGCGCGGGGCGACGCGGCGCTCCGCCAGTCGGCCTGGACGCGAACGCTGGTGTGCGTGCTGCTGTTCGCGGCGAGCATCGCCATGCAGCCGCAGCTGATGAAGGCGACGTCGCTGTCGAGCTTCCTGAGCATGCTCGTCGCGCTGACGGCGCTCGCGGTCGGCTCGCTCGTCGCGATCTCCAGCCTGTTCTCGCGCGCGGCGGCCTCGCTCGGCGAGCTGCCGGCGATCCCGGAGGCGCGCGTCGTGTCCAGAGACGACGCCTCGTCCGCGAGCTAGCCGATCCGGTGCCGGCGCATCATCCGGTACAGCGTGCTGCGCGCGACCCCGAGCGTGCGTGCGGCCTCGCTCAGGTTGCCGCCCGCGGCCTGGAGCGCGCGCTGCAGGGCATCGCGCTCGGCGAGATCGAGCGCGCCCGGCGGGCCGGCGGTGGCAGGCGCGAGCTCGGGGGGCAGGTGGGCGAGCTCGATCCACGGTGCCCCGGCGGCGGCGAGCTGCGCGACGGCGAGCGCCGACTTGAGCTCGCGCACGTTGCCGGGCCAGCGGTGGCGCGCGATCGCCGCCTCGGCCTCGGGCGATAGCACGCTCGGCCCTTCGACGAGCCGGCGCGCGAGCGCACCGATCTGGTCGCGCTCGCGGAGCGGCGGGATCCTCACCGTCGCGCCCTTGAGCCGGTAGTACAGGTCCTGTCGGAACGCGCCGGCCTCGACGAGCGCGCCGAGGTCGCGGCAGGTCGCGCACACCACGCGGACGTCGGTGCGCTCGAGCCGCACGTCGCCGACCCGCCGGAACGCGCCGGTCTCGAGCACGCGCAGCAGCATGGCCTGCATCGCGGGCGACATCTCGGCGACCTCGTCGAGGAACAGCGTGCCGCCGGACGCGGCGTGGAACAGCCCGGCGCGCCCGCCGCGCTCGGCGCCGGTGAACGCGCCGGCGGCATAGCCGAACAGCTCGCTCTCGAGCAGGGCGGGCGCGAGCGCGCCGCAGTTGACGGCGTGCCACGGCCCGGCGGCGCGTGGGCTGGCGGCGTGGATCGCGCGCGCGAACAGCTCCTTGCCGGCGCCGGTCTCGGCGAGCAGCATCACCGGCAGCTCGCTCGCGGCGAGCTGGCGGGTCCACCGGATCGCGGCGGTGACCGCGGGATCCTCGGCGAAGATCGCGTCGAACGGATCGACCGGCCCGGGCGGCGTGGTCGGCGCGGTCGGCGCGGTCGGCGAACCGGTGCGTCCGGCGCCGGGCGACACCACGCGGCCGGGCTCGAGCACGACGAGCATCGCGAGCACGATGCCCCCGGGCGCGGCGATCGGCTCGGTGCGCAGCCGCCACGCGCGCCGGGCGGTGGCAGGGCCGAGCTCGAGCGGTGCGCCGCCGGGAGTCGGCGACAGCGCCTCGGCGACCAGCGCGGACCAGTCCCGGCCGAGCAGCGTGGCCAGCTCGCCGCCGATCAGCTCGCGGCCCCACGCGGTCCGCGCCGTGGCGTTCGCGCGGACGATCCTCCCGGGCGCCTCGATCAGCAGCGCGGGCTCGCGCATCCGCTCGACCGATCGGCCGAGCACGCGAGTGACCGAGAGCCCGGCGCTCGCGTACGCCTGGAGCCGCAGCAGCTCCTCGAGCGCGCGCGCCGCGTCGCGCACGATCCGGCCGACCTCGGGATCGGCGGCCTGCACCTGCGAGGTCGCGTCGAGCACGGCGAGCGGCGTGCCATCGACGCCGCGGACCGGCGCCGCGTAGCACACCAGCTCGTGGTAGCGGCGGCCGAAGTGGGCGTGGCCGTGGACCTCGATCGGGCGGTTCGCCGCGACCGCGGTGCCGATCGCGTTGGTGCCGCGTGCGGCCTCGCTCCAGCACGCGCCCTCGATCAGCCGCACGCGCTGCGCGGTCGAGGCGAACGCGCGCCCGCCGCGGGTGTTGACCACCACGCCCTCGGCGTCGGCGAGCAGCAGCACGAAGTCGCGCTCGGAGACCCGCGCCGCCGCGCGATCGAGCACCGCGTCGCCGAGCACCCGGACCAGCTCGACCTGGCTGGCGTGTAGCTCGAGCTCGGCGCCGCGCACCAGGCCGTCCTCGGGAGCGGGGCCCTCGGGCGGCGCGCCGAGCAGCCGCGACCTCGACCAGCACGCGATCAGCTCGGGGCCGATCGCGGCGGCGCGGCCGGCGTGAAAGTCCTCCCACACCGAGGGCGCGACGTCGCCGAGCACCAGTTGCTCGCTCACCGTTCGAGCCTGCGCGCCGGGCGGGCCGGTCGCAAGCGCGATCCGTCGCGGGACGCGACAACGTCGCGCGACGAGCTGGAGCGAAACGAGACACCTGGACGCGGTGCGGCGTCGGGAGCGCGCGGACCTACGCGCCGGCCTCGGCGTTGCACCGGCCGGCCCGAGGAGGAAAGCCATGCGATACGCCCGTCCCAACACGCCCGGCGCCAAGCTCGCCTACGAGTCTCGCTACGACAACTTCATCGGCGGCGAGATGGTCCGCCCGGCCCGCGGCCAGTACTTCTAGAACCTCTCGCCGGTGACCGGCCGGCCGTTCTGCGAGGTCGCCCGGTCGACCGCCGAGGACATCGAGCGCGCGCTCGACGCGGCCCACGGCGCCCGCCGCGCGTGGGGGCGGACCTCGGCGGCCGAGCGCGCCCGGGTGCTGAACCGGATCGCCGACGTGATGGAGCAGAACCTCGAGCTGCTCGCGCTGTCCGAGAGCTGGGACAACGGCAAGCCGATCCGCGAGACGCTGGCGGCGGATCTGCCGCTCGCGATCGATCACTTCCGCTACTTCGCGGGCTGTCTGCGCAGCGACGAGGGCTCGCTCGCCGAGATCGACGAGCACACCGTCGCGTACCACCTCAAGGAGCCGCTCGGGGTGGTGGGCCAGATCATCCCGTGGAACTTCCCGCTGCTGATGGCGGCGTGGAAGATGGCGCCCGCGCTCGCGGCGGGCAACTGCGTGGTGCTCAAGCCGGCGGAGCAGACGCCGGTGACGATCCTGCTGTGGGCCAAGCTGGTGGCGCACCTGTTGCCGCCGGGCGTGGTCAACATCGTCAACGGGTTCGGGATCGAGGCGGGCAAGCCGCTCGCGCAGAGCCCGCGGGTCGCCAAGATCGCGTTCACCGGCGAGACCACGACCGGCCGGCTGATCATGCAGTACGCGTCGGAGAACCTGATCCCGGTGACGCTCGAGCTCGGCGGCAAGTCGCCGAACCTGTTCTTCGCCGACGTGCTCGATCGCGACGACGCGTTCCGCGACAAGGCGCTCGAGGGGTTCGCGATGTTCGCGCTCAACCAGGGCGAGGTCTGCACGTGCCCGTCGCGCGCGCTGGTCGACAAGAAGATCTACGGCGCGTTCCTCGAGCTGGCGACGGCGCGCGTCCAGCGGATCGAGCCGGGCGATCCGTTCGACACCGCGACCAAGCTCGGCGCGCAGGCCTCGAACGATCAGCTCGAGAAGATCCTCTCGTACATCGACATCGGCAAGAAGGAGGGCGCGAAGCTGCGCACCGGTGGCGAGCGCGTGCGGCTGGGCGATGGGCTCGAGGAGGGCTACTACGTCGCGCCGACGATCTTCGAGGGCCACAACAAGATGCGGGTGTTCCAGGAGGAGATCTTCGGGCCGGTGGTCGCGGCGACCAGCTTCGAGGGCTTCGACGACGCGATCGCGATCGCGAACGACACGCTGTACGGGCTCGGCGCCGGCGTGTGGACGCGCGACCAGCAGACGGCGTTCCGCGCGGGCCGCGCGATCGAGGCCGGCCGGGTGTGGACCAACTGCTACCACCTGTACCCGGCGCACGCGGCGTTCGGCGGCTACAAGCACTCGGGCATCGGCCGCGAGACCCACAAGATGATGCTCGACCACTACCAGCAGACGAAGAACCTGCTCGTCTCCTACGACCCGAACCCGATGGGGTTCTTCTAGTGAGGATCGAGGCCACCGCGCTCGCGCTCGAGACGATCGCGCGGCTGGTCGCCCGCCACGGCCCCTTGATGTTCCACCAGTCGGGCGGCTGCTGCGATGGCAGCGCGCCGATGTGTTATCCAGCGGGCGAGCTCAGGCTCGGCGCGCGAGACGTCCTGCTCGGCGAGGTCGGCGGCTGTCCGTTCTACATCGGCGGGGATCAGTACGAGCGGTGGAAGCACACCCGGCTGATCCTCGACGTGGTGCCGGGCCGTGGCGCGGGGTTCTCGCTCGAGGCGCCCGACGGGGTCCGGTTCCTGATCCGGTCGGAGCTGTGCGGCGCGCCGGTCACCGGGCGTCCGGCTTGAACCGCACGTGCAGGTGGTCGGCGTGGTTCGGCCAGTGCCGGACCAGTCCGGCAGGTGCATCGGGGTCGCGCGGGTACTGCAGCAGCTCGGCGAGCTGATCGCCGGGCGTGCCGCGCTGGCGCGCCCACCGGTACAGCCGCGCCTGGACATCGTGATCGAGGAAGATCCGCTCGACGCCGTCGTCGAGGTGGGTGGTTCGCGCGAACGCGTGGATCAGCGCCCAGGTCGCCGCGAGATCGAGGTTCGCGTCGGCGGCGGCGAACGACGCGGGGTAGCCTTCGGGCACGCGGTGGAAGTAGAAGCCCACGTCGACGTCGAGACCGGACTGGTGCGAGCGGTGGCCGCCGATCCGGCCGCCCTCGCGCGCCGAGAGATCGCCGATCGCGAGGGTGTGGACCTCGGGGTAGAGCGCACGCACGCCGGCGATCGCGCGGCGCAGGTGCTCGACCACGTGGCCGCGGCCGAACGCGCGCTGCGGCCGGCGGATCTGGTAGCCCTCGCCGGCGGGCAGCGCGGCGGCGCCGCGGAGCTGGCCGTTCCACGGCGCGCCGAGGCTGAGCGACCCTTCGAGGCGGGCGTCACTGGCGGTGCCGGCGGTGCCGGCGGCTCGCGACGGCAGCGGCGCGGACTCGGCGACCAGCTCGGCGCCGTCGATCACCGCGAGCGCGCGGCGCGCCCGGTCGCCGGCATCGTCGCCGGCATTGCCGCCGGCCTTGCCGTCGCTGGCGGGCGAGCGCGCGGGCGGGCGGGGCCGCGGCGCGCAGTCCGGGATCCGGATCACCGTCCCGGCGGGCACCAGGGTGTGCGAGAGGCGGTTCGCGCGCAGCACCGCCTCGGTCGAGCAGCCGTACAGCTTCGCCACGCGACCGATCGTCTCGCCCCGCGACATGACGTGGCGGCCGGCGTGGGCGGCACCGGCCAGCCCGACGACCGCGACCAGCGTGACGAGGCGCATCCCGAAATGTTCCCGCGGCGCCGGGCGCGGGCGCAAGTTTCCCGGCGGTCAGGCCGGCTGGATCTCGGCGAGCACGCGGTCGAGCTCGGCCGGATCGAGCCGCGAGTTCTCCTTGATCCCGTCGATCAGATCCGAGAGCTCGCCGCCCGCGGCCTCGATATTCGCGGCGGCGCAGGCGGGGTGCAGGTATCCCGCGCTGCGGGTGCTGAACGCGCCGGTATCGACCTCGCGCTCGACGGCCACCCGGAGCGCGCCCTTCTCGATCGCCTCGCCGCACTGCATGCACTTGGCGCGGCCGGTCGGCGCGTGATCGGCGTACGGCAACCCACCGGGCTTGGCGGCGCCCTTCTTGAGCGCTTCCTCGATCGTCTTGTCGATCTCGGCGCGGTTCGGGACGTCGCCGGCATAGCTGGCGAGCGCGTCCTTGAGCTCGGCGGGCAGCTTGCTCGCCGCGCACGGGAGGTGGTGCCACTGCAGGCTCGGCGCGTCGCTGAACTGGGTGGTGACCTCGACGCCGAGCCGCAGCTCGCCCTTGGCGATCGCCTTCTTGCACGTGCGGCAGCTCGCGCGTCCCGACTTCGCTTCCTCGATCGTGTTCCCCATGGCGTTGGCGAAGATACATCGGGCTCGATACATTCGCTCGACCATGCAAGCCGATCGCGCCGAGCAGCCGTATCCGGTGGTGACCAGCCGCGTCGATCCGCGCAGCGAGCAGTTCCGTGCGAACGAGATCACGAACCGCGCGGCGATCGACAAGCTGCGCGCGGCGCTCCACGAGGCCACGCTGGGCGGCGGCGAGAAGTACACGTCGCGCCACCAGGCGGCGGGCAAGCTGCTGCCGCGCGAGCGCGTGGAGCTGCTGCTGGATCGCGACTCGTACTTCCTCGAGCTGTGCGCGCTCGCCGGCAAGGACGTGCCCGGGCACACCGCGGGCGCGAGCCTGGTCGGCGGGATCGGGCGCGTATCGGGGGTCGAGTGCCTGATCACGGCGAGCGAGTCGACGGTCAAGGGTGGCGCGATCAGCGAGCTGAGCGCGGCGAAGTCGGGCCGGCTGTCGGACATCGCCGAGCACAACCGGCTGCCTTCGATCTCGATGATCGAGTCCGCGGGCGCGGACCTGCCGAACCAGTCGAAGATCTTCGTGCCCGGTGGCCGCGGGTTCCGCGACCTCACGCGGCGCTCCGAGCAGCGCACGCCGACGATCTGCCTGGTGTTCGGCAGCTCGACGGCCGGCGGGGCGTACATCCCCGGGATGAGCGACTACGTGGTGATGGTCCAGAACCAGGCGCAGGTGTACCTGGCCGGCCCGCCGCTCGTGAAGATGGCGATCGGCGAGGACACGGATCACGAGCAGCTCGGCGGCGCCGAGATGCACTCGCGGATCTCGGGCGTCTCGGACTACCTCGCGCGCGACGAGCGCGACGCGATCCGGCTCGGCCGCGAGATCGTCGCGCACCTCGACTGGAAGAAGGGCGCCCGCGCGACCCCGCGGCCGATCGAGCCCCCGCGCTACGATCCCGAGGAGCTGCTCGGGATCGCGTCACCCGATATCAAGGTGCCGTTCGATCAGCGCGAGGTGATCGCGCGGATCGTCGATGGCTCGCGGTTCTCGGAGTTCAAGCCGCTGTTCGGCAGCACGCTGATCTGCGGCTGGGCGCACCTGCACGGCTATCCCATCGGGATCCTCGCGAACAACGGCGTGTTGATGTCCGAGTCCGCGATGAAGGGCGCGCAGTTCATCCAGCTGTGTAACCAGTCCGATATCCCGCTGCTGTTCCTCCAGAACGTCACCGGCTTCATGGTCGGCAAGAAGGTGGAGCAGGAGGGCATCATCAAGCACGGCGCGAAGCTGATCAACGCGGTGTCGAACTCCACGGTCCCCGCGATCACGATCATGACCGGCGCGAGCTACGGCGCAGGCAACTACGCGATGAGCGGGCGCGCGTACGCGCCGCGGTTCCTGTTCACCTGGCCCAATCACCGGATCGCGGTGATGGGCGGCAAGCAGCTCGCGGGCGTGCTCGAGATCATCCAGCGCGACGCCGCCGCCAAGCGCGGCGACACCGTCGACGAGCAGAAGCTCGCCTTCGGCAAGGCGATGATCGAGGCGCAGATCGACAAGGAGAGCGATCCGTACTTCGCGACGGCGCGGCTGTGGGACGACGGGATCATCGATCCGCGCGATACGCGGACGGTGGTCGCGATCGCGCTGTCGGCGGCGTACTCGGCGCCGTACCAGGGCACGACCAGCTGGGGCGTGTTCCGGCACTGACGTCGCGGCGGTGATCAGGGCGCGCTCGTCGCGAGCTCCGCGCGGACTGCCTCGGCGAGCGCCTGGGCCGCGGTCAGCGGTCGCACGAACACGGTCAGCTGCACCACCTGCCCGTCGTCATCGAACCGCAGCAGGTCGATCCCCTGGAGCTCGCGGCCTCCGACCCGCGCGGTGAACTCGAGCGCGGTCTGCGACGCGCTGTGCAGCTCGTCGGCGTACGAGAAGCTCTCGAACACGCGCATCACCGCGCGCAGCACGTGTCCCGCGTACGCGCGGCCAATGATGGGACGGAACAGGATCGGGCTGTGGAACACCACGTTCTCGGCGAGGCTGGCCACCAGGGCCTCCGGATCTCGCGCTTCGACGGCCTGACGGAATCGGTCCACGGGTCCTCCTCTCGGGTGCCAGGTTGATACCGTGTTAGGTTGCGACCGTGGACAAGATCTTGGTCGCGAACCGAGGCGAGATCGCGCTGAGGGTGATGCGAACGTGCCGCGCGATGGGCATCGCGACGGTCGCGGTCTACTCGGACGCGGATGCCGGGGCGCCGTTCGTTCGGTTCGCGGACGAAGCGGTGCGGATCGGTCCGGCCCCGGCGCGCGAATCGTACCTCGTGATCCCGGCGGTGCTCGACGCCGCGCGGATGACCGGCGCGGGAGCGATTCACCCGGGCTATGGCTTCCTGAGCGAGAACGCCGCGTTCGCCGAGGCGGTCGCCGATGCCGGGCTGGTGTTCGTCGGGCCGCCCGCCGAGGTGATCCGGCAGCTCGGCTCCAAGCAGGCCGCCAAGCGGATCGCGCGCGCCGCGAACGTCCCGACGGTTCCGGGCTACGACGGCGACGACCAATCGGCCGCCGCGCTGATCGCCGCCGCGGCGGACATCGGCTACCCGCTGCTGGTCAAGGCGTCGGCGGGCGGCGGCGGCAAGGGCATGCGCGTCGTGCGCGAGGCCGGCGGGCTCGCCGAGGCGATCGAGCGGGCGCGCGGCGAGGCCGCCTCGGCGTTCGGCGACGACACCCTGCTGCTCGAGCGCTACATCGAGCGGCCGCGCCACATCGAGATCCAGATCCTCGGCGATCGCCACGGCAACATCGTGCACGTCAACGAGCGCGAGTGCTCGATCCAGCGCCGGCACCAGAAGGTGATCGAGGAGGCGCCGTCGCCGGTCATCGATCCCGAGCGCCGCGCCGCGATGGGCCGCGCCGCCGTCGAGCTCGGCCGCGCCGTGGGCTACGTCGGCGCGGGTACCGTGGAGATGATCGCGGATCCGAGCGGCGCGTTCTACTTCCTCGAGGTCAACACCCGGCTCCAGGTCGAGCACCCGGTGACCGAGCTGACCACCGGGCTCGATCTCGTGCGCGAGCAGATCCGGATCGCGCGCGGCGAGCCACTCGGCTACGACGCGGCGCCGCCCCCTCGTGGCTGGGCGATCGAGGTCCGGCTGTGCGCCGAGGACCCGGATCGCGACTACCTGCCCACCACCGGCACGCTGCACGCGGCCGAGGTGCCGGCGACGGTGCGCGCCGATCTCGGCGTCGAGGTCGGCAGCGAGATCGGCATTCACTACGACTCGATGCTCGGCAAGCTGATCGCGCACGCGCCGACCCGCGTCGAGGCCGCGCAGGTCCTGCGCCGCGCGCTCGAGCTGACCTGGATGCCGGGCCTGGTCACCAACCGGGAGCACCTGGCGCGGATCCTGGCGCATCCCGCGTTCCTCGCCGGCGAGCTCGACACCCACTTCCTCGAGCGCCACGCCGGCGAGCTCGCCGGGCCGATGCACGGCCTCGATCGCGTGCGCGTCGCCGCGGTGGGCCTCACGCTCCACGGGATCGCGCGCCGCCGCGATCCGGCCGCGCTCGCGCCGCCCGGCTGGCGCAACGTGCGCTACGCCGACCAGACCGTCACCTACAAGCTCGGCGACGCCGACGTGATCGTCGGCTATCGGCCGCACGGCGAGACCGGCGTCGAGCTCGCGATCGGCGGCAAGACGTTGCGCGTGACCCGGTTCGGGCTCGACGGCGACCGGCTGTGGTTCGTCGAGCAGGGCGGCCACCGCCGCACGGTGCGCGTCGCGATCGCCGGCGCACGCAGCTGGGTGCTCTCGGAGGGCGCGCTGCTCGCGTTCTCCGAGGAGCCGCGGTTCACCGAGCCCGGTGTCGAGGTGGTCGCCGGCGGGCTGACCGCGCCGATGCCGGGCAAGGTCGTCAAGGTGCTCGTCACCGTGGGGCTCGAGGTCGCCGCCAGCACGCCGCTGCTCGTGCTCGAGGCGATGAAGATGGAGCACACCGTGCGCGCGCCCGCCGCCCGCACCGTGCGCGCGATCCACGACGACATGGGCGAGCAGGACGACGCGGATCGCCAGCTCGCGGTGGTCACCAGCTGATCGAGGGCCGCGCGCGTGCTCCGAGCGTCGTCGTGCCTCGCGTGGATCGCGCTCGCGGCCTGTCCGCGCCGCGACCCGCCGGCGCCCGCGAGCCCGCAGGACGGTGCGCCCGCCGCGCGCGGCGCGACCGCAGCGACGACCGACGGGACGGCCGCGACGACCGACGCGACGACGGACAGGACGGCCGCATCGACCTCAGCGGCGACCAACGCGGCGACGTCAGCGGCGACCGCCGACGCACAGGGCGCGTCGAATGCCTCCACTCCCAGCGCGTCCTCGCGCCTGCCGGCGACCGCGCGGCCGATCGCGTACGACGTGTGGCTCGATCTCGATCCCGCGCGCGACGCGTTCTCCGGGCGCGTCGCGATCGACGTCGCGCTCGACGCGCCCGCAGACCACGTCTGGCTGCACGCCGACCAGCTCGCGATCACCTCGGCGCGGTTCCGCGCGGCGGGGCAGGAGGGCGCGCTGGAGCGGACGAGTGGCACCTCGCAGCGGATCCGCCTCGGGTTCGGCCGCACGTTGCCCGCCGGCCCGGTGACGCTCGAGCTCGCGTACACCGGCGAGACCACCGGCACCGAGGAGGGGCTGTTCCGCCAGGAGGTCGATGGTGCGCCGTTCCTCTACGCGCAGTCCGAGTCGATGTTCGCCCGCCGGATCGTGCCGTGCTTCGACGAGCCGCGGTTCAAGGCGCGGTGGCAGGTCGCGATCGCCGCGCCCGCCGACCAGATCGCGCTCGCGAACGCGCCGGTCGCGTCGGCGCGAGCGCTGCCCGACGGACGGCGAGAGACCCGGTTCGCGCCGATCGGACCGCTGTCGCCGCACGTGTTCTCGGTCGCCGTCGGGCCGTTCGTGCTGGTCGATGCCGGCCGGGTGGGCCGCCACCGCGTGCCGGTGCGGATCGCCGTCGCGCGGTCGCAGCGCGGGCAGACCGCCGCGATCGCGCCGTGGGCCGCGCGGCTCGTCGATGCGCTCGAGCGCTACCTCGACCAGCCGCTGCCGTGGCCCAAGCTCGATCTCGTCGCGGTGCCGCAGCTGTTCGGCGCGATGGAGAACCCCGGACTGATCACGTTCGACGCCGACACCCTGCTCGGAGATCCACGCGACCCGGTCTACCTGCGCCGGTTCGTCCGGTTCCTCGCGCACGAGCTCGCGCACCAGTGGTTCGGCAACGCCGTGACCCCGGCGTGGTGGGACGATCTGTGGCTCTCGGAGGCGTTCGCGACCTGGCTCGATGACAAGCTCGCGGCCGAGCTCGGCGGCCTCGAGGACGGCGCGCTCCGCCACCAGCTCGCGCGCGCGCTCGCGCTCGACGCCGATCGCGCGGTCGGCGCCCGGCCGGTGCGCCGCACCGTGGTCTCCCCCGACGACGCCGAGGACGCGTTCGATGCGATCTCGTACGAGAAGGGCGCCGCGGTGCTCGCGATGTTCGAGCAGTTCGCCGGCGCGGACCGGTTCCGCGCCGCGGTGCGCGGCTACCTGCGCGATCGCGCGAACGCCACCGCGACCACGCCCGACTTCCTCGCCGCGCTCGCGCGCGAGACCTCGCCCGAGCTGGCGCGCGCGTTCGCCGGCTACCTCGATCGCCCCGGCGTGCCCGTCGTGGAGGTGGAGCTTCGCTGCGACGATCCATCTGCGCCACCGGTCGTCGCGATCGGTCCGCGCGATCGCGACGCGCTGCCGGTGTGCGTGCGCTACCCAGCGCGCCGCGGGCCCGCCACCACGTGCACCCTCGCGTCCGCCGGCACCACCGTCGCGCTCGCGGACGCCGCCGGCTGCCCGGCGTGGCTCGTCGGCAACGCCGAGGGCCGCGGCTACTTCGAGGTCCGCGGCCCCGCCGCGACGCGTGCTCCTCAGCTCGCCCGCATCGCCACTCCCGCCGAGCGGCTCGCCGCCGGCCAGGACCTCGTCGGGGCGATCGCGCGCGGCGAGCTGCGCGCCCCCGACGCGCTCGCCGAGATCGCGACCCGCGCCGGATCGCGCGACCCCTACGATCAGCTCGCCGGGCTCGCGATCGCGCGCGCGCTCGATCCGCTCGTGCCCGAAGCGGTCGCGCCGCGGTGGTCCGCCTGGCTCGCCGCGCGGTTCGGGGCGCTGGTCGCGGCGCAGCTCGCCCGGCCGGAGCGCTCGGCCATCGACCGCGCGCTCCACGAGGCGCTGTGGGACGTGCTGCCGGTCGCGCGCGACGCCTCGCTCGACCGGACCGACCGCGTGGCCACGCCGCCGCTCGACCGCGCCCGCCGCGCCGCCGCGCAGCAGCTCGATCGCGCCCGCCGCGCCGCCGCGCAGCAGATCGAGCGCGCGCTGGCGCGCCGCACCGCGCCGCCCGAGCCGCTCGCGCTCGCCGTGGCGCTCGCCGGTCCCGCCGGCGCCGCGTGGTTCGATCGGATCACCGCCGCGGCGCTCGCCACCTCCGATGCGGCGCACCGCGAGCGCTGGCTCGTGGGGCTCGCCGTGGCCGACCCGGCGCTCGCGCCGCGGCTGGTCGCGCTGGTGCTCGATCGCGGCGATCGCATCGATCCCGACGAGGTGTGGCCGGTGGTCGCCCCGCTGTTCGAGCGCGCGGCGAGCCGCCCCGCCGCGTGGCGCGCCGTGCGCGACGCGCTGCCTCGGATCCTCGATCCACTCACCCCCACCGAGCGGGCGGAGCTCGTCGACGCGACCGGTGCGCTGTGCGAGCCGGCCGAGCGCGCCGAGGTCGCCGCCGCGTTCGCGCCGCGGCTGGCCGAGATCCGCGACGGCGAGCGCCGGCTCGCTCGGGCGCTCGCCTCGATCGATCGATGCATCGCGCAGCGCGGCGCGCTCGGCGATCTCGCCGCCGCGCTCCGCTGACGCAACCCGTCCGCGCGAGCCGTGTCACCCGGACATGGCGCACGCGATCGAAGCGGGACCCGGCACCGCGCGCAACGTCGAGCTCAACATCGTGCCGTTCATCGATCTGATGAGCTGCCTCACCGCGTTCCTGCTGGTCACCGCGGTGTGGGTGCACACCGCCCAGCTGCCGGCCGACCCGCGGCCGGCAGGGGAGCGCTCCGACGACATCATCTGCTACAGCACGCACCTCTCGGTGCTGATCGAGCGCGACGCGATCTGGCTCGGCCTGTCGCGGGTCTCCGAGCTCGAGCGGATCGCCCACCTTCCCGACGGCCGCCCCGACTGGACGCGCCTCGAGCAAGCGCTCGCCCACCACAAGTCCTCGGCGTGGTTCGTGGATCGCTCGGATCTCGAGCTCGCCGCCGCGAGCTCCGACCGCGATCCCGTGCGCTACCAGTCGCTGATCGCCGCGATGGACATCGCGATCAAGGTCGGCTTCACCGACGTCTCGCTGACCTCGCCCGAGGGGCTGCGCACCCGCCCGGGCGGGCCGCATTGATCCCCTGCTAGCCGAAGCGCTGGGCGTGCCAGGCCGGCAGCTCGTCGAGCGACGCGAACACCACGTCGGCCTCGGCGAGCGCCGCGGCCGATTCGCCGCCGGTGGTCACCGCGCACACCGTCGCCCCACACGCGCGCGCCGCCGCGATGTCGTGGATCGTGTCGCCGACCACGATCACCTCGCCGGTGGCGCCACGCTCGCGGCCGCGCGCGATCGCGCACGCGACCAGCTCGGCGCGCAGGTGCGAGTCGCAGCCATAGCCGCCGAGCTCGAACCACTCGGCGAGCCCCGCCGCGGCGAGCTTGGCCACCGCGCCGACCCGCACGTTGCCGGTCGCGACGCCGAGCGCGACCCGGCGCTCGCGCAGGTAGTGGAGCGCCGGGACCACGCCTTCGTAGACCTGGACGCCGCGCTCGGCGAGCAGGGCGCGCAGCCGCGGCTCGTACGCATCGAGGAACGCGGCGACCTCGGTGGGCGCGGGGCGCCGGCCCAGCCGCGCGACGAAGATCTCCTCGACGATCGCCGGATCGGTCTTGCCGTTGTAGCGGATCCCCACGCTCGCATCGGCGAGCCCGTGGTGGTCGGCGAACACCGCATCGAACGCCTCGCGGCCCGAGCGGTGTGCGTCGAGCAGCGTGCCATCGATGTCGAACAGGTACAGCGGCGACACTACTTCTTCGGCTCGGGCAGCTTGCCGTTGGCCTTCACCCACGACTCCGCCGCGTTGAGCAGCCCGTCGAACGTGTCGCGCATCGCCCACGCCTTCTCCTTGTACGACGCGAGCGTCTTGACGCGCAGCAGGCCATCGCCGAACGCCGAGCTGATCCCCGGGCACCCGGCGTCGCGCTCGTATCGGATCGCGGTGCCCTCGTAGATCCGGAAGCACGCCTCGATCTCGCCCTTGTTATAGAGCGGGGCGCCGACCTCGATCGCCTCCTGGATCGACGTCACCATGTCGCCGATCTGCTCCGGCTTGCAGCCCTGGAACAACGTCGACGCGTGGGACGGGATGTTGCGCCGGATCTTCGGGCCATCGTCGGACGCCGCGACATCGGTCAGCTCGCGCGTCTTCTTCGCGAACTCGTCCGGCGCCATCGGCTGCGGCGACGCGATCAGCGGCTTCAGGTAGTTCGCCGGCATCGCCAGGTTGATCAGCTGGCCCGACGCGATGATCGCGGTGGTCACGCCGACGACCTCGCCGTACTGGTTGAACAGCGGCCCGCCGCTCGAGCCCTGGGAGATCGGCGCCGAGATCTGGAGGAACGTCAGCTCGCCGGGGCAGCGCGGGTTCTTCGTCGCGACGTCGCTCGCCGAGCACACCTCGCGCACCGAGCTGATCAGCCCCTCGGACACCGTGTTCTCGAACACGCCGAGCGGGTTGCCGATCGCCACGATCTGATCTCCCGCCGAGACCTTGCTGCTGTCGCCCAGCCGCAGGCTCGGGACCGGCCGCGGCGGGTCGAACTTGACCAGCGCCAGGTCGCGCCCCGGATCGACGTTGATGATCTGCGCGACCCGGTAATGCGCACCGTCGCTCATCTTCACGCTGATCTCCGACGTCCCGGCGATCACGTGCAGGTTGGTGGCGACCACGCCCTGCTGGCCGACGATGAAGCCGGTGCCCACCTGCTCGCCGCCCGGCCCCTTGGCCTCGATCCGCACGATCGATGGGCTCGACAGCTGGACGATGTCGCGCGCTGTCAGCGGCTTGCGAGGCGTGGTGCTCTTCGCCCCGCCGCCGCAAGAGACCAGGGCTGCCAGGAGCAGCAGACGGAAGCCGCGCATGGACCCGATTCTACCGCGCAGCCTGATGGGGCGCACGACCGGGAAACGCCCGAACTACGGCGCGGGCGTGCTGTCGCGCTCGGTGCCGCCGGTCTTCAGTCGGATCGGGCGCAAGCTGCTTTCACCTGCGCGCCGGAAGCCCTTTGGATCGCGGCGCGGGTCGATGCCGCTCTTCACGCCCGCATCGAGGTGCTGTTGATAGAGCCGCATCCGAATTTCCTCCCAGTTCGGACACGCCTCGCGCGTCGCCTCGCAGACCGTCAGCGCACGGTTCGCGTACTCGAGCGCCGGCACCACATCGAGGCGATCCACGTAGGCCACCGAGGTGGCGAGCAGTGCGCGCCAGCGCGACGGCGACTGCTTCGCCGCCTCCGAGCCGGTCACCGCGGCATCGACCGCCCAGTCCTTGAACCCCGCCTCGCCGAGCCGCCGCGCGAGCTCGCTGGTCGCTTCGCCGTTGCTCGGCTCTGCGATCGCGCGCGCCTCCGCGAGCGCGAGCGCGAACCGGTCGGCATCGCTGCCGCCCTTCATGGCAGAGCTCGCGTACATCTCGCGCGGAGGTAGGACGACCGCGACCAGCAGGACCGTCAGGATCCCCAGGTCGACCAACCCGACGGCTCGCGTGAACTTCATGGCGGCTTGGACACTAGCGCCTCGCCCGCGTTCCCGCACAGTTGATCCCGGTCTGCAGCGCGAGAGGTCCGGCCGGCAAGCTGGCTTCCAGATGCTGTGACGGCCGTAGCATTTCGCCCCGGATCGTCCCGAGATGCTACGGCGACAATGTGGTTACCAAGTCGTGCAACCACAACTATCTCGGATAGTTGGGTGGTGGATCCTCGCTTGCACAGAGGCCGCCAGCCAGAACCAGACCTGCACCCGTTTCACGTTTTATCCGGGAGGACTCTCGATGCTGACGTCTATTTCGACCGCGTTTCACAAGGGTGGATGGGGCATGTGGCCCATCCTGTTCACCTCGGTGCTCATCATCGCGGTGATCGTGGAGCGCGCGGTCTATCTGTTCCGCGCCTCGGTCGACAAGGACAAGCTGCTCGCCCTGCTCAAGAGCCAGGTCATGAGCGGCAACGTCCAGGGCGCCATCAAGGTGTGCTCGGGTAACCCGACGCCGATGACCCGCATCGTCCAGGCGGGCCTCATGAAGTTCAACAAGAGCGACGAAGAGGTCCAGGCCGCGATGGACGAGGCCGCCCTCCGCGAGCTGCCGAAGATCAACGCGCGCACCCCGTACCTCGCGATGCTCGCGAACTTCGCGGTTATGGCCGGTCTGCTCGGAACCATCGCCGGTATGATCAAGTCGTTCGGCTCCGTCGGCTCCGAGGAGTCGGGCAACAAGGCGACCGAGCTCGCGAACGGTATCTCCGAGGCGCTCAACTGCACCGCGTTCGGCATCGGCACCTCGCTGATCGGTCTGCTCGGCTTCTCGCTGCTGCAGGGCAAGACCACCAGCGTGCTCGACGACATCAACGAGGTGACCGTTCAGGTCGTCAACCTCGTGACGTCGCACCGCGCCCAGATGCAGCCCACGGCGTGAGGTCTCTCGCTACGTCCAACCCCTAGCGAGGAGATCCCACCATGGGTGCAGCAGTAGGAACAGACGGCAAAGGAAGCGTCAACGTCGAGTTGAACATCGTCCCGTTCATCGACCTGATGAGCTGCTTGACGGCCTTCCTTCTCGTCACCGCGGTCTGGGTCAACATCGCCCAGATCAACATCCAGCCGAAGGGCAAGACGCGCGACACCTCGAACGTCCATACGGACGACGAGAACGTCACGCTGTCGGTGCTCGTCCAGTCCGACAAGATCTGGGTCGGGCTGTCGCGCGTCAACGAATTCCAGGACATCCCCAAGCTCGCGTCCGGCGAGCACGACTGGGACAAGTTCGAGACCACGATCAAGCAGCACAAGGCGTCGGCGTTCTTCACCGACCGCTCTGATCTCGAGATCGCGGCCGAGAGCACCCAGACTTCGCCGGTGAAGTATCAGGATGTCATCCACGCGATGGACGTGGCCGTCAAGGTCGGGTTCATCGACGTTGGTCTCTCTGACCCGGCTGGCCTCGCGGCCAGGCCGCAGCTCTAGGAGGCGTCATGGCGGTTCATGCAGCAGGCCCACGCCTCTACCACTCGATCAAGTTCAATCACCTGGTCAAGAAGGCCGGCAGCGCGGCGGGATCGCGCGCGTCGAACATCTCTCTGAACCTGGTGCCGTTCGTCGACATGATGACGATCTTGGTGTGCTTCCTGCTGATGGTGTTCTCGTCGACCGGAGAGCTGATCCAGGCCCAGAAGGGTCTCGAGCTGCCGAACGCCGACTCGCACTTCCCGCTGCAGCAGGCGCCGGTCATCATCGTGACCCGCAACGAGATCACGTATCAGGGGCAGCTGATCGCCACCGTCGAGAGCGTGCTCCGCGATGATTCGCCGACCTTCAAGATCGACGCGCTGTTCGAGCGGCTCGACGCCGCGGCGAAGCGGATCAAGGAGGACGTGGCGATGGCGCGCGGGTTCGACAAGTCGCTCCTCGAGGCGTGCGAGAAATCGAAGCAGAACATTCGACCCGAGCCCGGCAAGGTATGCCCGGATGGCTTGGCGATCCTGCAGGCCGACGAGACCACCGACGCGCGCCTGATCAACAAGATCGTCAACACCGCGAAGGCGGCCGGTTTCGACAACCTCTTGTTCGCAGTCAAGGGCAAGTAGGGAGGCGACATGTTGCGCGGATGGACGCTCGTCATGGCGACGGCGGGGCTCCTGGGCCTCGCCGGTTGTCCGGACAACCAATACGACTACAAGACCTGGACGAAGAAGCTCGACGACACTCGCGAGTCCGAACGCGCCGTCACCGAGCTCGAGCAGCTTGGTAACCCCGGCGCGATCCCGGCGCTCGGCGAGGCGTGGATCTCGCAAGGCAAGCCGGTGCGCTTGCTCCAGGTCATCATCTCGCTCGCCCGCCCGCTGACCCCGGCGGAGGCGAAGGAGAAGTTCGTCACCGACTACGAGAAGTCGGGACGCAAGGCGAGCTGGGATGCGGCGCTGCCGTACCTCAAGCGCGCGCTGACCGAGGTCGACGAGGCGAACCCGCGCTCGGTCGACTCCGCGAGCAAGGCCGCCGACGCGCTCGGCGAGTCCAAGCTGGCCGGTGGCCTCGAGCCGCTGATCGATCTCGCGACCAAGCCGGTGACCAAGAAGCTGGTCCAGGCGCAGGTCGGCGCGATCCGCGCGATCGGCAAGTACGACACCGAGAAGCAGGCCGCGGCCGCTGCGCTGATGAAGATCATCGACCGCGAGCCTCCGCCGCACCCGCGCACCGCGAACAAGGAGCAGCGCGCGTCGGTCGAGGAGAAGTTCAGCCTGTTCCTCGGCGTGACCGGTGCGGCGATCAACGCGCTCTCGGATCTGCGCGCGCCGAGCGCCGCCAAGGCTCTGGTGCTCGCGCAGTACCGCACGCCGGAGCTGTTCACGCAGATCCGTCGCGCGCTGGTCGCGAGCGGCCCGCAGGCCAAGGACGAGCTGCGCAAGGTGCTCGCCGACAAGCACCCCGAGGTCAACGAGCTGTTCAAGGCCAAGCGGCTGGACAAGTACTGCGGCGATCGCGGCGATGCCCCGGTCGACCAGTGCCAGCCGGTCTCGGCCAAGGACTTCTACGCGACCGTGGTGCTCGGCGACTTCTACGACCCGGCGACCACGCAGGACCTGCTGATGGTGCTCAAGCGCCCGCCGGTGCCGGCCTACTACGTCGACGAGCAGCCGGGCCCGACCGCGCACAACGCGGTGTTCGACGCGCTCGGCAAGATCGGTAGCGCCGAGGCTGCCCCGACGATCCGCGACATCTGGAAGGGCGTGGCCGCCCCGAAGAAGGGCGAGATCGCGCCGCCGGAGTTCAACACCAAGCTGCTCGCGATCACCAAGTACCCGTTCCTCACCCGCGACGGCGCGGGCGTCGACGAGCTCGCGAAGATCGCCGCGGACAACGGCGCCGATCGCGAGGCGCAGTTCCACGACGAGCTGCGCCGGGTGGCCGCCGAGTCGTTCGCGCGGTTGTCGACCGACGCGAACGACATCAAGATCCTCGATGCGCTGGCCGCCAAGTACTTCGAAGCGGCCGACAAGAAGCGCAAGGAGGCGGACGCCAAGAAGCCCGAGGCGGACGCGGCCGACAAGGAGCTCGAGAAGCAGAAGAAGGCGCTCGACGAGGTCAAGGTCGCGCTGATCAAGACGACCAAGGACAAGGACAAGACCGCCGCCGACATCAAGACCGCCACCGAGGCGGCCAAGAAGGCGGAGGCGGACTTCAAGGAGTCCAAGAAGAAGCATCGCGAGGCGGTCCGTCCGTACAAGGACCTCGACTCCTTCGCGAAGGGCTACAAGAGCTTCGCGCGGCTGTTCCAGACCCACATCGCGCGGATCGAGGTCGCCCTGCGCTGCAAGGAGGACCTCGAGTGCTACGCGGGCACGCTCAAGCTGAAGCCCGAGCAGGTCGCCGACAACGTCGCGAAGTACATCAAGGACGTGAAGTCGTGGTCCAAGGAGGAGCAGGAGCAGCTCCTCGAGGGCAACATCGAGCGCGCGATGCTCGAGCTCGGCAAGCGCGGGCAGAAGGCGTCGAAGTACACCGACCTGCTGCTCGACAACGCCAAGTCGGACAACCGGATCATCCGCCAGAGCATCCTCCTGGCGCTGCCGAAGATCGCGCAGGTTCCCTGCGCGAACTGCGAGTCCAAGCTCGAGGCGGCGCTCAAGGCGGGCGAGGGCAAGACGGGTCTCGGGGACCTCAACCTCGAGACCTCGATGATGCGTAACTACTTCTCGTGGGCGGGCGGTAAGTCGCCGGCCTCTGCCGAGGCCCCCGCGGCCCCTGCGGACGACAAGAAGTAAATAGCTCGTCGCGGTTCGTCGCGGTTCGACGATGCAGAAAGGGGCCCACGTGGGCCCCTTTCGCGTTTGTCGGGGCGAGAGGATTCGAACCTCCGACACCCTGGTCCCAAACCAGGTGCGCTACCAGGCTGCGCTACGCCCCGGAGAGCTATCGATTACCCGGTCCGGGCGGCTCCCGCAAGCCCTCGGCGACGAGGTTGTTTCACAGCTGCGCGGAGTGCCACGTGCAGCCAAGCTCGCGGAACAAGCGGCGCGCGGCATCGGTGTGATCGATCGCCCGGGCCCCGCCGAGCTCGGCCAGGCCGTGGTGGGCGATCGCGCGGTCGTAGGGCATCTCGAGCCGGACCGCGTCGGCGAGCGCGCGATCGAGCGCCTGCGCCGCGCGCCGGGGTGCCCCGCGGCGCAGCTGGTACGTGCCGAGCGCCGCATGTGCGGCCGGCGCGGCGCTCGGGAACAGCCGGGCGAGCCGGCCGAGGTTGTCGACCGCGGCGCGGGTCGGCGGATCGAGCGCCGGATCGCCGGTGCGCCGCCACAGCTCGAGGTACGCGTCCGTCACGCCGACCAGGCCGGCGGCGATCGTGAACACCGCCGGCGTGCGCGCGCCGATTCTCGCAGTGGTCGCATCGGCGGCCTCGCGCGCGCGCTCGAGATCGCCGGCGCGGGCGAGCGCACATGCCCGCATGCCGCCGCACAGGATCAGCGAGGCGCGATCCGATTGGCTCTCGAGCATCTCGAGCGCGCGATCGAACAGCGCGATCGACTCGGCCAGCTGCCCGAGGTAGAGCGCGGCGCGCGCCTCGGTGTAGATGCCCCACGCCTCGTGCTGCGCGTTGGTCCGCGCGCGCGCCGAGTCGCGCAGCTCGATCGAGCGATCGCGCGACGCGGCGTAGCGGCCGGTCGCGAACTCGACGTGGCCGAGGATCGTCAGCGCGTCCTCGGCGGTGTGTGGGTTGCGCAGGGCGCGCGCGCCGGCCAGGGCCTCGCCGGCGGCGACGCTCGCGGCGCGCCACGCCCCGGTGCCGATCCCGAACGCCGCCTCGGTGAGTTGGACCTTGACCAGTCCGCTCGGGTCGCGGGTCGCCTTCGCGGTCGCGCGGGCCTTGGCGAAGTAGTTGCGCGCGACGCCGCCGAGCCGCGCCAGCCCCGACGCGTAGCCGAGCTGGGCGTAAATCTCGGCGAT
>JBQCJR010000896.1:0-3236 GCA_051952595.1 Kofleriaceae bacterium | reverse complement strand
GTCGTTCGGGCAGCGCGGCGGCGCGTACATCGTGTTCGACGTCGAGACCGGCCCGATGTTCCACCTCCGCTCGGTCGTGGTGAGCGGGCCCGGACGCCGCGACGCAGGTGTGGTCACGCTCGCCGCCGGGGACGCCGCGATCCGCGAGCGGCTCGAGCGCGCCCGCCAGACGCTCGTCGACACGCTCGCGCGCCGCCGCCCCCGCCCCGAGGTCGAGCTCGTGACCCGCGTCGACCAGCGCGCGGCCGCGCTCGATGTCGAGCTGGTCACTCGCTAGCCTCGCCCACCCGGATCCGGAACCCGAGCCCAGACGATGGCTCGTCCACGCTATGCTGTGCGCGTGGGTGCGGCCGATCAGACGATGCTTGCGCTGCTATCGGCGCCGGATCGGGCCGGCGCTTCGTTCACGCCGCTCGCCCAGCTCGGCGCCGGGCCCGATGGCACCGCGGTGCTCGCGCGGCGCGGCGATCGGCTGATCGAGCTGCACCAGCTGAGCTTCGCCGTCGATGCGCCGCGGTGGCGCGCGCTCGAGAGCCGGGTCCGCGCGATCGGCGCCGTCGATCACGCCGCCGTGCGAGGGGTGCTCGCGCTCGAGCGCGAGCCGGCGACCGCGGTGCTCGAGGGCGACAGCTTTCCGCCGCTCGCCGAGCTGATCGAGCAGCCCGCCGTCGATCTCGCGCGTGCGCTGCGCGTGCTGCTCGAGCTGGCGCGCGCGCTCGTGGTGGCCCACCGCGCCGGCGTGTTCCACGGCCAGCTCCATCCGTGGTCGGTGTGGGTCGGCGCGGGCGATCGGCCGCGGTTCGAGCTCACCCAGCTCGACACCCGCGCCTCGTCGCACCCGTGGGTCGCGCGATGCCGTGCGCCGGAGCTGGACGCCGGGCGCGCCGATGCCACCGCGGACGTGTTCGCGATCGGCAGCCTGGTCGCGCTGTTCGCGTCGAGCGCCGGCCGCGCCGCCGATCCCGGCGCCGAGGCGATCGCGCATGCCGCCACCGCCCCAGATCCCGAGGAGCGGCCGTCGATGGCGGCGCTGGTCCAGCAGCTCCACGCCGCCGCCTCGCGCGCGACCAGCCGGTCGACGCTGCAGGACGACGACGACCCGCGCCCGGCGGAGCGTCCGGGCGGCGGACGACCGGCGATCGGCGCGCGGTTCGGCCGGTTCGAGCTGGTCCGCCAGCTCGGCGCCGGCGGGATGGGCGAGGTGTGGGCCGCGCGCGACACCACCGGCGGCGACGACGTGGCGATCAAGCTGCTGCGCCCCGAGATCGCCGGCGACGGCGAGCTGATGCGCCGGTTCCGCAAGGAGGCGAGGGTGCTCGCCCAGGTCGGCAGCCCGTACATCGCGAACATCCTCGATCTCAACGAGGATCGCGGCCACCACTACCTCGTGCTCGAGCTGGTCGCCGGCGGCAGCGTGCGCGCGGCGCTCGAGCGAGCGGGCCGGTTCCCCGAGCGGCTCGCCCTCGCGATCGTCGCCGATGCCTGCCGCGCGCTCGCCGAGCCGCACCGCCTCGGGATCGTCCACCGCGATCTCAAGCCCGACAACATGATGTTCGTGCGCGCCGGGATCGAGCTCGAGACCCAGCCGGCCGGCCAGCTGATCAAGCTCGGTGACTTCGGGATCGCGCGGGCCGCCGAGGCCGGCGCCGCGCACGCCACCGGCGCCACCCGCGAGGGCGCGGTGCTCGGCACGCCCGAGTACATGGCGCCCGAGCAGTGCCAGGGCGCCGCGGTCTCTCCGGCGACCGATGTCTACGCGCTCGGCTGCTGCCTGTTCGCGCTGATCGCCGGCCGCGCGCCATTCGTCGCCGGCGACGATCACCAGATGGGCGTGTTGCTCCAGCACCTGCGCGACGAGCCGCCGCGGCTCGAGGCCGTGGTGCCCGAGGTCAGCCCGCCGGTCGCCGAGCTGGTCGCGCGCTGCCTCGCCAAGGACGCCAGGGCGCGCCCCGCCGATGCCGCCGAGGTGCTCGCCGCGATCGAGCAGCTGTGCGACGGCACCGCCGCGCTGATCACCGCACACCCCGCGCCGCCCGTGCACCGCGCGTCGCGGGTGCTCACCTACGAATTCGCGTGGGAGCTCGCGGCCTCGCCCGAGGCGCTGTGGCCGTTCGTGTCGAACACCGAGAAGATGAACCGCGCGACCGGCCTCGCGCCCGTGCGCTACGAGATCGCCGCGAGCGAGCTCGCCGGTCCCGCGCCGACCACCGGCACCCAGCGGGTCGCCGGGCTGGCGCTCCAGTGGCGCGAGCATCCGTACGAGTGGATCGAGGGCAACCGCCACGTGGTGCTCCGGGTGTTCGAGTCCGGCGTGCTGCGCTGGTACGTCGCCGAGGTCCGGCTCGAGCGGCTGCCCGGCGGCGGCACCCGGCTGCACAACACCATCCGGCTCGAGCCGCGTGGCCTGCTCGCCCGGGCGATCTCGCGGTGGGAGATCGGCGTGCGGTACCGCCGCCGGCTCGCCAAGGTGTACGCGCGGATCGATCGCGTGCTCGCCGCGGGTGGCCGGCCCGAGATCGATCCGATCGATCCCGAGGTCGCGATCTCCGCCGCGGCGCGCGCGCGGATCCAGGCCACCGCCGAGCAGCTGCTGGCCGCCGGGATCGACCCGCGCGCCGTCGAGGGGCTGACCGCGTTCCTCGGCGCGGCCTCGGACCAGGACGTCGCGCGGATCCGGCCGCTCGCGCTCGCGCACCAGCTCGCGGTGCCCGACGAGGCGATGATCGACGCGTGCCTGCACGCCGCGCGGCTCGGCGCGCTCGCCATGCTGTGGGACGTGATCTGCCCGTCGTGCCGGATCCCGTCGTCGATCGTGGAGTCGCTCGCCAAGCTCGAGGAGCACGCGCGGTGCAAGGCGTGCAACCTCGGGTTCGAGGTCGACTTCAGCCGCGCGATCGAGCTGGTGTTCCGCGCGTCGCCCGAGCTGCGCGCGAGCGAGACCCGCACCTACTGCATCGGCGGCCCGGCTCACTTCCCGCACGTCGCCGCGCAGGTCCGGCTCGCGCCCGGCGAGCGGTTCGCGCTGCCGCTCGCCCTCGCGCCCGGGTTCTACCTGCTGCGCAGCCCGCAGCTGCCGCGCGTCCACGAGCTGCGGGTCACCGCGCAGGGCGGGGTGCGGACCCCGAGCCGCGCGAGATCGTGGTCCGCGTCGAGGGGGCCCGCGCTAGCGCGGGGGCGCGGGCCCCCGCGCGCCCGCTGGCGCCCCCGGCCGGAGCCGCCGGGGTGGCCCAGCAGCA
>JBQCJR010000895.1:0-16136 GCA_051952595.1 Kofleriaceae bacterium | reverse complement strand
GCTCGTCACGCTGCCATCGTGCCACCAGGCCGGCGCGAGATCCACGCCCGCGGCCTAACGCGCCGAAATCACGTCAGCGACACGGCGGACGCTCGACCACCTCGATCCGCGACAGCCACAGCTCGCCGCCGATCTTCTTCCACCCGAACCGGAACGCGCGGTCCGCGGACAGGCAGGTCGAGCCGGTGCACCGCCGCATCGCGCGCACCAGGTCCTCGAGCTCGGGCAGGGTGGCCGCCGCGCGCGGGATCAGATCGACCGCGCGCTGGGTGTGAGGATCGCCGTCGCCGTCGCTGTCGATCTCGGACAGCGGATCGTACGTCACGAGGATCTGCTCGAGCCCACGGGCCGCGACGAACCCGGCCAGCCGCGGGCTCGCCTCGGCGCCGGCGAGCCGCTCGTAGCTCGCGAGCACGCACAGCGCGCGCATCATCGTGGACGGCGCGTGGGTGCGCGGCCGCTTCGGCACGAACCGCCGATCGCCGTGCTGCTCGAGCCGGTGGGCCGCGGCGGCGGCGACCGCGCAGTCGGCGGATCCGGTGGCCTTCGCGAGCGCGGTGGTCACGTCCGGCGCGATCCCGGCGTCGGCCTCGATCAGCTCGTCGATCGCCTGGATCCGCGCGGCGCCGCTCAGCTGCTCGTCGGTGATCGCGGCGACGTAGGTCGCGCGATGGCCGCGCCCCGAGAGCACCTCGAGCGCGCCGTCGATGTGGTGGCGGGTCACCGCCTCGATCAGCTGCGCCTCCGCGAGCGGGCCGAGCGAGCTGTTGACCAGATCGCGCTGGCCGGCGCGCCACGCGATCCCGAGCAGCTCGAGCCGCTCGGCGTGTGTGGTCTCGGGCAGCGCGTGGATCGCCGCGGCGACCAGCTGCGATTCGGGCGGCGGCAGCGCGGCGATCCCGCGCAGCGCGTCCATCACCGCCGGGGCATCGGTGTCGTCGAGCTGCGAGAGCGCCCACAGCGCGAGCATCCGGCGCAGGCACGGATCGGCGAGCCCCGCGGTCTGCGCGGGCGGATCGATCTCGATCACCGGCGGCGTGCAATCCGCGGCGGCGGGCGGGCGCGTGCACGCGAACTGGCCGCCGCGCAGCAGCGCGATCGCGAGCGGCTTGCCGAGCTCGCCCGGCACCTCGAGCAGCTTCTCGTCCCAGTCCGCGCCGGTCGGTGCGATGCGTGCCCACAGCGCGCGCGCGTCGGCGTCGTTCGCGATCGAGATCGAGGACCAGTCGAGGTCGAGCAGCTTGCGCGGCGGCTCGCGATGCAGATCTGGGTCCGGTGCACGCGGCGCGTCCGGCGCGGCGGTGGTGACCACGCGCTCGTCGGGGCGTTCCGCCTCGCGGGGCGTTCCGCCACACGCTGCCACGAAGGCAAACGCCAGCGCGCGCATGAATCGAGAGGAGGAGATCACGTCGATGAGACCCAGCGAACGTCGAGAGGTTTCTCGACCCCACGCGTATAGTTTGCTCGGTTCCGAACGAGGAGATTGCCGATGAACATGTTCTCGAAAGTTGCGATCGCGTCGTTGTCGATGGTCGGTGTGGCGGTGGCGCAGCCGGCAGCCAAGGACAAGCCTGCCACGCCCGCGCCGGCCAAGCCGATGCCGGTGCCTGCGGGCAAGGTGGTCGAGGCCAAGCCGGCGGCGCAGCCGGAGCTGCCGAAGCCGCCCCCCGAGCTCGACGCCATGGCCAAGACCATGGCCGGGACCTGGAAGTGTAAGGGCGACATGTTCGACCCGACGGGCAACAAGGAGGCGGTCACCGCGACGACCAAGACCAAGCTGGATCTCGACAAGTGGTGGCTGGTCGAGAACCTCGAGGTCAAGTCCAAGATGGGGACGATGAAGATGGTGTTCTACACCACCTACGACGCCACCTCGAAGAAGTGGCGCCGCGTCGGCGTCGACAACTGGGGCGGCCAGATGGTCGGCACCTCCGACGGCATGAAGGACAACAAGATGACGTGGAACCTCGACACCATGGGCCCGATGGGCGCCGGGCTGTTCCGCGATCACGTCGACGCCAGCGACCCCAAGGCCGGCATCAAGTCGAAGGGCGAGATGTCCGTCGACAAGGGCAAGACGTGGATGACCGCCTACGAGATGACCTGCAAGAAGTAGCTCCGGCCGCGAGGAAGTGATCGGCTAGATCGTCGTCGCGCTGCCGAGGATCTGCTCGCACAGCGTGGCGTAGTCCATGCCGGCGTGCTTCGCGATCTTCGGGAGCAGGCTGGTCTTGGTCATGCCCGGCAGGGTGTTGACCTCGAGGACAAACGGCTCCCCGGCGCGCGTGATCCGCAGATCGGGCCGCGCGTGGCCGGTGCAGCCGAGCGCGTGGTACGCCGCGAGCGCGAGCTGCTCGCAGCGCGCGAGCACGTCGGCGGGCAGCTCGGGCGGCACCAGGTACTGGGTGTCGGTGCGCTTGTACTTGGCCTCGTAGTCGTAGAACCGGGTCGCCGGCCGGACCTCGACGGAGCCGAGCGCGACGCCGTTGAGGATCCCGACGAACACCTCGGTGCCGGCGATGTAGTCCTCGACGATCACCGGGCCGTGGAACCGCCGCGCGGCGGCGATCGCGGCGGCCAGCTCGGCGCGATCCTCGACGATGCTGACCCCGACCGAGCTGCCCTCGTTCGCCGGCTTGACCACACACGGCAGCGGCCAGTCGGCGAGCGCGGCGGCGTCGCTGCCGTCGGCCGGCCCGTCGTGCGGCAGCAGCCGCCAGCGCGGCGTGGGCACCTGGTTGCTCTCGAAGATCCGCTTGGACATCACCTTGTCCATCGCGAGCGCGCTCGCGAGCACCCCCGAGCCGGTGCACGGGATCCGCAGGCACGCGCACAGCCCCTGCACCGCGCCATCCTCGCCCCACGTGCCGTGCAGCGCGTTCCACACCGCCGCGGCGCCGGAGTCCTCGACCAGCCGCGCGAGGCTGGTGCCTTCGCGCCAGTCGATCGCCACCGCGTCCCAGCCGCGCTCGAGCAGCGCGGCCAGCACGCCGGCGCCGGTGTTCAGCGAGACCTCGCGCTCCGCGGACAGCCCGCCCATGACGACCGCGACGCGCTTGCCGGCAAACCGATGATTCGACATGGCTCGTTCTAGCAAATCACTCGCCGCGCGCGATCAATCCGCGCCGAGCAGCGCTCCGAGATCCTCGGCGGACTCGTCGCCGATCACCTTGACCTCGAGCTCGAGCTCGACGCCGTGGACCCGCGCCACCTCGGCGCGCACCCGCGCGATCAGCGCGAGCAGCTGCCCGGCGGTGGCCTGGCCGGTGTTGACCAGCCAGTTGGCGTGCACCGGCGAGCACACCGCGTCGCCCTCGCGCCAGCCCTTGCACCCGGCGGCCTCGATCAGCCGCCCGGCGAAGTCGCCCGCCGGGTTCTTGAACGTCGAGCCGTTGCTCGCGACCTTCTTGGGCTCGCGCTCGCCGCGCCGCTTGCGCAGCGCCTTCACCTCGACCTCGATCTCGGCGCGCGGCCGCGGGCGCAGCGCGAGCTCGGCGGCGACCACGACCTCGGTCGGTGGGAGATCGCTGTGGCGGTAGCGGAACCCACACGCCGCGTTGTCGCGGCGGACCCGCTCGCCGTCGGCCAGGCGGACCGACTCGACCCACGTGGTGACGTCCTTGAACTCGCCGAGGTAGGTGCCGGCGTTCATGATCAGCCCGCCGCCGACCGAGCCGGGCACGCCGCCGAGGAACTCGATCCCGCCGAGATCGTGCTTGAGCGCGAGCGAGAGCACCTTGCCGGTCGACACGCCGGCCTCGACGCGGATCGCGGTGGGCGCGACCAGCTCGATCGCGCGCAGCCGGCCGGTGCCGAGCACCACGCCGCGCACGCCGCCATCGCGGACCAGCAGGTTGGAGCCGCCGCCCACCACGGTGAGTGGGATCCGTCCGGCGGCGCACCACCGCGCCAGCTCGGCGACGTGCGCCGGGCTCGAAGGCTGGGCGTACGCGTCCGCCGGGCCGCCGATCTTGAGCGTGGTGTGGCGGCGCATCGGCTCGTCGAACCGAACGCCGTCGCCGAGCAGCTCGCGCAGCTGAGAGCACGCGGCGTCATCGAGGATCGAGCGCGGGTTGGCCACCGACCCGGCCAGCTCGTCGGCCGGCTCGTCATCGCCGATCAGCTGTACGTCGTCGAACGGCGTGGTCACGTCGCGAGACGGTAGACGTTCGATGCCGCACATTCAACCGACACGACGCCCGCCGCGCCGCGGACATTCCCGAGCTCGCGCCCGGTGACCCGGCCGACCGCGGCGCGAAGTTCTCCGACGACCACCGGCTTCTCGAGGCAGCGCTCCGGCCGCTCCGCGAGGAACGCCTGCGCCTGATTGCTGAACGCGCCTCCGGTGACGAACAACATCCGCGCCGCGCGCTCCGGCGCCTCGCGCTCGAGCAGCGCGTGGATCTCGATCCCGCTGCGATCCGGCATCATCAGGTCGCACACGATCGCGTCGTGGTCGCCGCGCAGGCAGCGATCGAGCGCGGTCTCGGCGTCGCTCACCAGCTCGACGTCGTGGTCGCGCAGCATCCGGGCGAGCGCGCGCGCGACCATCGGCTCGTCGTCGATGAGGAGGATCGACAGCCGGCCCGGTGGCTCCCCCGTGCGCGGCGACCCGGGGATCGGACGGCCGGTCGGGGTGGCGGGCCGATCGGCGAGCGGCAGGACGATCGTGAACGCGCTGCCCTGGCCGCGGGTGCTCGCGACGTCGATCCGCCCGCCGAGCCCGGTGACGATGCTGTGGCAGATCGAGAGCCCGAGCCCGGAGCCATCGCCGATCGCCTTGGTGGTGAAGAACGGATCGAAGATCCGCTCGACCAGCTCCGGATCGATCCCGCAGCCGGTATCGGTGACGAGCACGTGCACGGCGTTGCCCTCGCGCCACGCGCGGATCGCCACCTCGTTCGAACCGGCGTGGCCGGTGGGGATCGACTGGAGCGCGTTGACGATCAGATTGAGCAGCACCTGGCCGATCCGCACCCGGTCGCCGCGCACCGGCGGCAGCTCCGGGATCTCGACCCGGATGCGCGCCCGGTGGCGCAGCTGGTGGCTGGTCAACACGAGTACGTCCTCGACCGCGGCGCGCAGATCTGTAGGTCCGTCGTCGGCGGGGCGCTCCCGCGACAGCGCGCCGAGCTGGCCGACGATCGCGCGCACCCGGTACCCGCCGTGCAGGATCTCGCCGACCAGGGTGCGCAGCTCGGCGGCCGGTGGGGCCTCGGTCGCGAGCAGATCGCGCAGGGTCTCGGCGTTGCCGAGCACGTAGGCGAGTGGGTTGTTGATCTCGTGGGCGGTGCCGGCGGCGAGCGTGCCGAGCGCGGCGAGCCGGTCGGACTGGAGCAGCTTGCGCTGGATCTGGAGCTCGTCGCGGATGTCGCGGATCAGCACGACCCGGCGCTCGGGCTGGACCGGATCGACCGAGGTGCGCAGCGCAGCGCGGATCGGCTGGCCGCCGTGGTCGAGCACGTCCAGCTCGAGCGGGAGCCCGCCGCCGCCGCGCTGGTAGTACGCGTCGAACCGGGCGCGATCGGCGGGCGCGATCAGCTCGCCGGCGCCGCGGCCGATCAGCTCCGGATCGAACAGGTCGAGCGCGGCGCGGTTGGCGTCGACGATGTGGCCGCCCACGCACACCAGCACGGCCTCGCGGGTGGCGTCGGCGAGCTGGCGGAACCGGGCCTCGCCGAGCACGAGCGAGGCCCGCTCGGCCTCGAGCCCGGCGGTGCGCTGGGCGACCAGCAGCTCGAGCCGGTCGCGCACGGCCAGCATCCGCGCGAGCTCGAAGTGGGTCGACATCAGGGCGAGGAACACGAACGCGTACTCGAACAGCTGGATCGTGGGCAGCGCGCCGGCGGCGAACAGCACGTCGTTGCAGGCGAGCACCACGAACACCAGCGCGACGCTGCGCAGCCGGCCGGTCCTGCCGATCGCGGGGCGGAGCCGGTGCAGCGCGCGCGCTTCGAGCGCGACCAGGATCGCCATCGCGATCAGCGCGACCACGGTCGCGGGGCGGACATCGGGCAGCGCGCGCGGGCGATCGAACAGGTCGCGCTGGATCTCGATCGGCGGGGCGATCGTCCAGTCGGTCGCCAGCGTCGCGAGGGCGTGCACGATCGCGAGGCCGAACAGCGCGCGGACCCGCCACGATAGATCGCGCAGCCCGGCGAGGCTGCGCAGGCTGGCGGCGCCGGTGGCGGCCATGAAGAACCCGAACCCGAGCTCGAGCTGGGCGCCGAGCACGACGACGGCGTCGCTGGTGGCGCCGCGCTGCACGATCCGGCCGGCGAGGAAGCCCACCCCGGCGCCGGAGAACCACAGCCACCACGAGCTGCCGGCGGCGAGCCCGTCGTAGCGCACGATGAACGCGAGCCGGTTCGCGATCAGGAACAACACGCCGCCGCCGATCGCGAACAGCGGGAGGAGATCGGCGCGCAGCTCCATCGGACCCGATCGGGTGTACCGGCCGGGCGCGCCGGACGCACCGCGCGGCTACCCCAGGCGCACCGCCGCGCTATCCGAGCGCGCTCAGATCCGGGCCAGGTTCTTCTTGGTCGCGGCGCCGAGGCGCTTCTCGAGCAGCTCGATCACCTCGTTGCACGACAGCTGGATGTTGCCGGCGCCGAGGGTGATCAGCAGATCGCCGGGCTGGGCCTGCGCGTCGAGCCACGCGGCCAGGTCCTCGCGGCGGGGCACGTACGAGATATCCCGATGCCCGGCGTCGCGCGCCAGCTTGACCAGGATCTCGCTCGACACCCCGTCGATCGGCTTCTCGCCGGCGGCGAAGATGTCGCACACCACCACCTTGTCGGCGTCGTGGAACGCGCGCGCGAAGTCGCCGAGCTGGTCGCGGGTGCGGCTGAACCGGTGCGGCTGGAACGCGGCGACGACGCGGCGGCCGCCGAACGAGCTCTTGGCGCCGGACAGCGTGGCCTTGACCTCGGAGGGGTGGTGCCCGAAATCGTCGACCACGGTCACGCCACCCACCTCGCCGCGCACGGTGAACCGGCGCGCGACGCCTTCGAACTGGCCGATCGCCTTGGCGTAGGTCTCGAACGGGATCCCGAGGAAGTCGGAGACGGCGAGCACCGCGAGGGCGTTGAGCACGTTGTGCTGGCCGGGGAGCGGCAGCGACACCTCGCCGAGCTCCGCGGCGTGGCGCCACGCGACGAACCGCGTGGTCATGCCGTCGTGGCGGATGTTGCGCGCCCGGTAGGTCGCCTGCGACGAGATGCCGAACGTCGTGAACCGCTTGGTGAGGTTGGGCAGGATCGCCTGGACGCCGGGGTTGTCGAGGCAGAGCGCGCTCATCCCGTAGAACGGGACGCGGTTGCAGAAGTCGGTGAACGCCTTCTTGACGTTGTCGTACGTGCCGTAGTGGTCGAGGTGCTCGGCGTCGATGTTGGTGATGACCGCGACCGTCGGGGTGAGGGTCAGGAACGACCCATCGCTCTCGTCGGCCTCGGCGACCAGGTAGTCGCTCTTGCCCCAGCGGGCGTTGGCGAGGCCGAGCGAGTTGACGCGGCCGCCGATCACCGCGGTCGGGTCGAAGCCGGCGGCCATGAGCACGGTGTGGACCATCGTGGTCGTGGTGGTCTTGCCGTGGGCACCGGCCACCGCGAGGCCGTACTTCATGCGCATCAGCTCGCCGAGCATCTCGGCGCGTGGGATCACCGGGATCTGGCGGGCGCGGGCGGCCTCGACCTCGGGGTTGTAGCCCTTGATCGCGCTGGACACCACGACCACGTCCGCCTCGCCCAGGTTGTCGGCGCGGTGGCCCTGGACCACGGTGCACCCGATCTTGGCCAGGTGGCGGGTGATCTCCGTGTCGTTCATGTCCGAGCCCGAGACTCGGTAGCCCATGTTGGCGAGGACCTCGGCGATGCCGCACATGCCCATGCCGCCGATGCCGACGAAGTGGATCTGGGTGTCTTGCTTGCGAAACATGGACCTGCTGCCTGTGCTGGATCAACGCGGCGGCGTCGTCGCGAATTCTCGACGCTGCGCGCGTGCGTTGATAGCAGATCCGAGCGGCTCACGCGCGCGGGGCGGACGCCTGCTGGCACCAATCGATGACGGTGGCTGCGGCGTTCGGGCGGGCGAGGGCGCGCATCGCGGCGCCCATTTTGGCGCGGAGCGAAGGGTCGGCGAGCAGCGGGCGGAGCGCGTCGGCGAGGCCGGCGGCGGTCAGCTCGGATTGGCGGAACATCAGGGCGGCGCCGGCGGAGGCCATCTCGCGGGCGTTGAGCTCCTGGTGATTGTCGGCGGCGAACGGGTAGGGGATGAAGAGGGCGGGCTTGCCGGCGATCGCGAGCTCGGCCACCGTGGTCGCGCCGGCGCGGCCGATCACGAGATCGGCGCGCTGGTAGGTGGTCGCCATGTCCTTGATGAACGGGCGGCAATCGGCCGCGACACCCGCGGCGGCGTAGCGCGCGGTGGTGGCGGCGAGATCCTTCTCGCCGGTCTGGTGGATGATGTCGAACGCGTGCTCGGCGGACAGCGCGATCAGGGCCTGCGACGCCAGCTCGTTGACCGCGACCGCGCCCAGGGAGCCGCCGCTGACGAGCACGGTCAGCCGCGGCGAGGCCGGCCCGGCGGCGAGCAGCTTCTGCACCAGCTCGCGGCGGACCGGGTTGCCGCTCATGACCACCTTGCGCGGCTTGAAGAACCGCTTGCTCTCGTCGAAGGAGAGGAACACGGCGCGGGCGACCCGGCCGAGCAGCTTGTTGGTGAGCCCGGGGATCGAGTTCTGCTCGCAGATCGCGGTGGGGATGCCGCGGAGGCGCGCCATCAGCACGACCGGCCCCGAGGCGTAGCCGCCAACGCCCACCACCGCGTCGGGCTTCCAGCGCGCGAGGGCGCGGCGGGCCTGCCACAGCGCGCGCGGGAGGCGGAACAGGCCGCGGAGCGCGCCGAGCTTGCCGACGGTCTTGAGGCCGGAGACCTGGATCAGCTCGAGGTCCCAGCCCAGCTCGGGCAGCACGCGGGCCTCGATGCCGCGCTCGGTGCCGACGAACCGGATCGCGGCCTCGGGAGAGCGGGCGCGCAGCTCCTCGGCGAGCGCGACGCCGGGGAACAGGTGCCCGCCGGTGCCGCCGCCGGCGATCATGAGACGCATGGTCATGCGATTAGCACGCGCACGCGGGTGCGTTTCTTCCTCAGTGGATCGCGGGGGCCCGGCTCGCGAGAATCTCGGGGCTCGGGGCGCCGACCGACGTTCAGCAGCAGGCCGACGAGGAACATGGTCACGATGAGCGCCGATCCGCCGTAGCTGACCATCGGCAGCGTGATGCCCTTGTTGGGCACGACGCCGAACACGACGCCGACGTTGAACAGCACCTGGACGCCGAACAGCAGGGTGATGCCGAACGCGAGGTAGCCGCCGAACACGTCGCGCGCGCCGAGCGCGGCGCGGATGCCGCGCCACACCAGGATGCCGAACAGCAGCAGCACGGTGGCGACGCCGAGGTAGCCGAGCTCCTCGCCGATCGGCGCGAGGATGAAGTCGTTGTGCGACTCGGGCATGTAGCCGAGCGACTGGTGGCCGTTGCCGAGCCCCGCGCCGGTGAGGCCGCCGGAGCCGAGCGCGAGGCGGGCCTGCACGAACTGGTACGCCTCGGTGCTCGCGAACGCGTCGGGGTTGAAGTACGCGAGGAAGCGCTGCATCCGCCACGGCGTGCCGACCACGAGGTGGTACGCGATCGGCGCGGCGCCGAGCACCGCGAGCAAGATGTACGAGATCCGGGTGCCGGCCATGAACAAGAGGCCGAGGGTCATCGCGCCGATCACCACCGACGAGCCGAGGTCCGGCTGGGCGAGCAGCAGCACCATCATCACGCCACACACCACGAGGTGGGGCACGAAGCCGATCGTGAACGTCTTGACCTGATCCGCCTTGCGGGCGAGCGAGCAGGCCAGGTAGGTGACCAGCGCGAGCTTGGCGACCTCGACCGGCTGGAAGGTCAGCGGGCCGAGTGGGATCCAGCGGTGGGCGCCGTTGCGCGGCCGGGTGCCGAGGGTGACGATCAGCAGCAGGATCGCCAGCAGCAGCAGCGGGTAGGTCCATCGCTGGAGCTTGCGGTAGTCCATGCGCGCGCCGATCCACATCGACACGCCGCCGAGCGCGACGAACGCGATCTGGCGCTCGAGGTAGTGCGCGGCGTTGCCGAGCCGGGTCAGGCCATCGGCGGCGGTCGAGGCGTAGATCTCGATCGTGCCGATGCACAGCAGGCCGAGCACGACGGCGATCAGCATGAGGTCGTACGGACGCTCGGGCAGCGCGGCGCTCGGGTGCTGGACGGCGACCACCTGAGCGGTCGCGGGCAGGGTGGGATCGATCGAGCCGATCGAGCCGCCGGGCTCGCGCTTGCGGGCGAGCCGCGACCACCAGGGCGGGCGCGGCTCGTCGGCAGACGCGGATCGCGCGGCGATCCGGCGGAGCACGCTCGTGGTCATGGGGTCACCCATCCTGCGTGCGCGGCCGGCGGTGGGCCAGTTTTCGGGAGCCTAGCGGCGCGCTCGGCGCGCTCGGCGACGGATCCGCAGGTACTGGATCCCGTAGGCGATCGCCATGGCGAGCACCGAGAACCGACCGATCGCCTTGCCGAACCGGTACGCGTCCACGTTGGGATTCGCCGCGGCGACCACGCTCCCACCCAGGATCAGGAACAGGAGCGTGAAGAACGCGACCCGCGCGGGGGAGTGTAGCGGCCTTGGTGCGGGGTCCGTCACGGCAGTGAGGGTAGCGGATCCACGGCCGGGGCAGGCTGCTAGGGCAGTCGACCGCGGATCCGCTGCTTCTGGATCCAGTACGCCGCGGCGGCGCTGAGGGCGACGGCGATGGAGAGGCCCCGCTTGAACTGCTCGCTCTGGTTGTCGAGCCGGGTGTACTCGGCCAGGAAGCTCCCGACGAAGAGCCCGCCGAGCCACACGATCAGCGTGGTCAGCAGCGCGACCTTGCCGGCGGAGAGGAGCAGGCGGTGCTGCTCGTAGAGCGGAGCCTCGGGGCCCCGGAGGCTCGCGACCGAGCGCAGGTGCTGCGGTGGTGGATCGGGGCGTCGTGGCATGGTGCCCACCAGCTTAGTCGATCGGGCCCGCTCGCCGGCCGGGATCCGGCTCCCGGGCCGCCCGGACCAGCTCGCCAGCGATCCGATCGAGCGGCAACACGCGCTCCACGCCGCCGTGCTGGATCGCCTCGTGGGGCATGCCGAACACGACCGAGGTGGCCTCGTCCTGCGCGAAGGTCCGGGCGCCGGCCTGCCGGAGCTCGAGCATGCCGCGGGCGCCGTCGTCGCCCATGCCGGTCAAGATCACCCCGATCGCGTTGGCGCCGGCGTAGCGCGCGGTCGACCGGAACAGCACGTCGACCGCGGGGCGGTGGCGGTTGACCAGCGGGCCATCGATCACCTCGACGAGGTAGCGCGCGCCGCTGCGCTTGAGCAGCAGGTGCTTGCCGCCGGGGGCGATCAGGGCGTGGCCCCGCAGCACCGAGGTGCCGGAGCGGGCCTCGGCGACCCGGATCTGGCACTGCGCGTCGAGCCGGGCGGCGAACTGCGCTGTGAACCGCTCCGGCATGTGCTGCACGACCACCACGCCCGGCGCGTCGACCGGCAGGCCGCGCAGCACCTCGAGCACCGCCTCGGTGCCGCCGGTCGACGCGCCGATCGCGATCACCTTGTCGGTGGTCTCGATCATCGCGTGGCCGGTCGGCGGCGGCAGCACCGCATCGGCGGACAGCCGCTCGGCGATCTTGACCGGCCCACCGCGGCGGACCCGGACCCGCGCGGCGGACTTCACCGCGTCGCAGATGTGGGTCGTGGACTCGCGCCAGTCGCGCGCGCTGCCATTGCGCGGCTTGGCGATCACCTCCACGGCGCCCTTGTCGAGCGCCGCGAGCGCGGTCTGCGAGCCGGCCTCGGTGAGGCTCGAGCAGATCACGACCGGGATCGGGTGCTGGCGCATCAGCTTGTCGAGGAAGCTCAGGCCGTCCATGCGCGGCATCTCGACGTCGAGCGTGATCACGTCCGGGACCTCGCGGCGCAGCCGGTCGGCGGCGGCGTACGGATCGGCGGCGGTGCCGATCACCTCGATCTGGGGATCGCTCGACAGGATCTCGACCAGCGCCTGGCGCACCGAGGCGGAGTCGTCGACGACGAGCACGCGGATCCGCGCGGTCACGACGGCTTCCGGTAGATCGAGCTCGACTCGGCGTGCAGCGGCAGGCCGTGGCGCGACAGGCTCTCGGCGTGGCCAACGAACAGGTAGCCGCCCGGCCGCAGGTGGCGGAGCTGGCGCTCGATCACCCGCTCCTGGGTGGCCTGGTCGAAGTAGATCATGACGTTGCGAAAGAAGATCACGTCGAGCTCCTTCGGGATCGGGTAGCGCTCGTCCATGAAGTTGAGCCGCGAGAACGTGGCGCGGCGGCGCAGCTCGGGAGCGATCCGGACCAGGCCGCGCGCGCGGTCGCGGCCGCGCAGCAGGTAGCGCCGGCGCAGCGCCTCGGGCACCGGATCGATCAGCGCCTCATCGTACGTCGCGGCGGCGGCCTCGCGCAGCGCGCGGGTCGAGATGTCGGTGCCGAGGATCGAGAACGCGAACCCGGGGTGGCGCTGCGCGTGGTCGTCGAGCACCATCGCGAGGGTGTAGACCTCCTGGCCGGTCGAGCAGCCGGCGCACCACACCCGGGCGGTCCACGCCGGGCCGCGATCGGCGGCGAGCGCGGGCAGCGCGGTCCCGGTCAGGTACGCGAAGTGCTGCGGCTCGCGGAAGAAGTCGGTCTTGTTCGTGGTCGCGAGATCGAACAGCTGGACCAGCTCGGCCGGCGCGAACCGCGGATCGGCGAGCCGCTGCTCGTAGGCGCCGATCGAGGCCAGGCCGAGCGCGCGCAGCCGGCGCTGCAGCCGGCCGTGCAGCATGCCGAGCTTGGCCTCGGGCAGCTGGATCCCGAGCTGCGTGGTGACCCGCGCGGCCAGCCGGCGCAGCCGCGGGCGATCGAACGGGATCTCGGCGCGAGCCTCCATCACGAGGCCGCGCTGGCGAGCAGGTCGGCGTCGCTCGCGAACACCCGCGCGATGTCGAGCAGGATGATGAACTGGTCGCCCTTCTTGCCGAGCGCCTGGATCAGCTCGGCGCGCCACCGCATCGCGATCCGCGGCGGCTCGGCGAGCTGGTCGGTCGCGAGCTCGATGACTTCGTGCACGCTATCGGCGAGGCCCCCGACCACCGCCAGCTCGCCATCGAGCTCGAGCTCGAGCACCAGGATCCGGGTGTGCACGGTGTCGTCCGCGGGCGGCAGCCCGAACTTGCGCCGCAGATCGACCACCGGCACCGCGCTGCCGCGCACGTTGACCACGCCGCGCATGTACGGCGGCGCGGTCGGCACGCGGGTGATCTCCGAGAGATCGAGGACCTCGCGCACGCGCACGACGTCGATCGCGAACAGCTCGTCGCCGAGCTTGAAGGTGATGTAGGAGCAGCTCGAAGCGGTGGTCATGAGGCCTCCTGGTGGCGCGCGCCGGTGCGCACGGTGCCGGGCAGATCGAGGATCATCGCGACGCGGCCGTCGCCGAGGATCGTGGTGCCGGAGAACATGTCGACGCCGCGGTAGAACCGGCCGAGCGGCTGGATCACCGTCTGGTGGCTCCCGATCACGCGATCGACCACCAGCCCGACCCGCTCGCCCTCGACCGAGACCACGACGATCTTCTCGTAGTCGTCGGTGGTCTCCGGCATCGCGAACACCTCGCGCAGCCGGATGTACGGCACCAGCTCGCCGCGCACCGCGATCAGGTTGCGGCGGTTGTTGGCCGCGCGCTCGGTGCGGCCGAGCTCGAGGTTCTCGGTGACCGCGGCCATCGGCACGACGAACCGATCGCGATCGATCTCGACGAGCAGGCCGTCGATGATCGCGAGGGTGAGCGGCAGGGTGAGCCGGATCCGGGTCCCGGCGCCGCGCTCGCTCGCGATCGACATCGTGCCGCGCAGGCCCTCGACGGTGCGCTTGACCGCGTCCATGCCGACGCCGCGGCCGGACACCTGGGTGACCGCCGCGGCGGTCGAGAACCCGGGCCGCAGCACGAGCGCGATCGCCTCCTGCTCGGACAGCAGCTCGCCGGGCTGGATCAGGCCCTGGGCCTCGGCCTTGCGGCGCACCGCCGCGGTGTCGATCCCGCGGCCATCGTCGGAGATCGTGATCACGACGTGGGTGCCCTCGTGGGCCGCCGCGAGCCGGATCGTGCCGCGCGCGGGCTTGCCGGCGGCGACGCGCTCGTCGGGGCGCTCGACGCCGTGGTCCATGCTGTTGCGCAGCACGTGCACGAGCGCGTCGCCGAGCTGGTCGATCACCGTCTTGTCGAGCTCGGTGTCATCGCCCTCGGTGACCAGCTCGACCGACTTGTCGAGCTCGCCGCACAGGTCGCGGACCAGCCGCTGGTAGCGCGTGAACGTGGTGCCGATCGGCACCATGCGCAGGCCGAGCACGTTGTCGCGCACGTCGCCGATTAGCCGCGCCATCGCCTCGACCGGCCCGGCGAGCTCCGCGGAGGGGTGCGCGCCGGCGGCCTGGTGGAGCCGCGACTGGTTGATCACCAGCTCGCCGATCAGCTTGACCAGCTGATCGAGCCGCTCGGAGGACACGCGCACCGTGGCGTCGGTCCGCGCCGCTGCGCGAGCGGGCGAGGCGGCGGGGGCCGCGGTGGCCTCGGGGCTCGGATCGATCGTTCGTGCGGCGACCGGCCCGGGGGGCGGCTGGGAGCCCGGCTCGTCGGCGATCAGCTCGCGCAGCCCGGCCTCCACCTCCAGCTCGCCCGAGCCATCGACGAACAGGAACGCGTCGCGCACCGCGCGCTCGTCGCGCTCGGTGGTCAAGAGCAGCTGCCAGATGGGGGCCTCGGGGCCGGCGAGCACCACGAGCTGGCCGAGCGTGCGCAGCTCGTCGAGCAGATCCGCCGGCTCGACCTCGAGCGTGCGGATCGGCCGGAACGTGATCAGGAAATCGGTGATCTCGCGCGGTGCGGCCACCGGGGCCACCGCGGGCGCGCCTGTGCCGGCGAGCGCGGCGATCCCGGCGAGCCGGCCGATCAGCGCGGGCTCCGCCGTGGGATCGACCGCGCCCCCGCCGAGCGCGGCGTCGAGCAGCGCGGCGACGTGGTCCTTGGCCGAGAGGACCACCGAGATCAGCGCGGGGGTCACCGCGACGCGGCCCTCGCGCACGTGGTCCATCGCGGTCTCGACGTGGTGGGTGAACGACGCGATCGCCGCCACGCCCGCCACGCCGGCCGAGCCCTTGAGGGTGTGGAACGCGCGGAACAGCTGGTGGACGACCTCGCGATCGTCCGGCCGGGCCTCGAGCGCGAGCGAGCCCGCCTCGATCCGCTCGAGCAGCTCGCGCGCCTCGTCGACGAACGTCTGGAGATAGCCGGCGGCGAGCATGGCTAGTAGCGCTCGAACAGGTCGTCCGGGGCGGCCGGGGCATCGAGCTGGAGATCCACGCCACGCGGGCTGGCGGCGTGGCCGTTGAGCCCCGGCGCCTGGGCGGCGGGGCGCACCCGCGGGATCCGGACCGACACCGCGCGCGGCACGCGCACGGCGGGCGCGGGCGTGGGCACCGGTGCGGCAGCAACCGGCCGCTCGCCGCGCTCGATCTTGAAGAACCCGACCGCGTTCTGGAGCTGGATCGCCTGGCTCGACAGCTCGCCGGCGGTCGACGCCATCTCCTCGGCGGCCGCGGCGTTGATCTGGGTGACCTTGTCGAGCTCCTGGAGCGCCTTGTTGGTCTGCTCGATCCCCGCGCTCTGCTCGCGGCTCGCCGCCGCGACCTCCTGGACCAGCTCGGCGGTCTTGCGGATGTCGGGGACCAGCCGCGCGAGCAGGTCGCCGGCGCCCTGGGCGCGCGCCACGCCGCTGCGCGACAGCTGGCTGATCTCCGCGGCGGCGGTCGCGCTGCGCTCGGCGAGCTTGCGGACCTCGCTGGCGACCACCGCGAACCCCTTGCCGTGCTCGCCCGCCCGGGCCGCTTCGATGGCGGCGTTTAGGGCCAGCATGTTGGTCTGCTCGGCGATGTTGGAGACGGTGTGGACGATCGAGCTGATGCGCTGGATCTGCTCGCTTAGGTTTAAGATGTTCCGGGCCACCCCCTGGGCCTGGTC
>JBQCJR010000894.1:0-2885 GCA_051952595.1 Kofleriaceae bacterium | reverse complement strand
TGGTCTCGTTCGGGTAGCCGGGCGGGTGATTGTTCGGCGGCGCGACGATGTTCGCGACGATCGGATAGCCGGACTCGATGTCGAACACGATGTCGTTCCACAGCCGGTCGCGCTGCGCGGGCGTGGGCGGATCGTTCGGCATCTCGATCGTGCGGTAGTAGTTGCCGCCGAGCCGCTGGTTGAGCACGCCGGTGATCTGGCCGATCCAGTCGGTGCCGTTGACGGTGGTGCCGAGCTGGGTCGCGAGCGCCTGCTGGGTCGGCGGCGCCATGCGCGCGGAGAGCGCGTGCCGGGTGGCGGCGGGCCCACACCAGTAACCGGTCTGCTGGACCTGGTACTGGATGTCGAGGATCTTCCACGTGCCGAACGCGGCGGACCCACTGCCCTGACCTGCGCCGCTGGGGGCGCCTGGCTCGCCGGCTGGATCGCCGGGGTCGCCAGATGGATCGCCGAGGTCGGGGAGCTCGGTCGAGGGATCGATCGCGCAGGCGCCGAGCGCACCCAGCGCGGCGAACGCGGCGAACGCGAACAGCTGCGGCCGGATCATGGCGTCACCTCCACCGCGACGGTGTTGGTGGCGGCGGTCCACACCAGCGCGCCGTGCTGGAACTGGCTGCGCCGGCCGCCGGGCACGTCGTGCTCGCCGGAGACCGGGTAGCCGAGTGGCCCGGCCTCCCAGCCGAGCTCGGCCCACTTGTCGCGGATCCGGCCGCGCACCTCGTACGCGCCGGTCGAGGGCGACCAGTAGATCGAGCCGCCCTGGAACACGTTGTAGCGGCCGACGCCGTCGGGCGTCCGGGTCTCGTCGGAGATCGGATAGCCGAGCGGCCCGGCTTCCCAGCCGAGGTCCTTCCAGCGATCGCGGATCGAGCCGTGGACCTCGAACGCGCCGGTGGTGGGCGTCCAGTAGATCGAGCCGCGCTCGAACACGCTGTAGCGCCCGATGCCGTCGGGCGTGCCGCGCTCCGCGGTGATCGGCGCACCGAGCACCGAGCCGCAGCCGCCGAGCGCGCGGTACTTCGCGTCGATCGCGCCGATCGTCGAGGGGCTGTTGCCACACCGCGTGCCGGGCTCCCAGAACCCGAGGCCGCCCGGCTCGTCGATCGCGAGCGAGAGCCCCTCGGAGTACGTCTGCAGGCGCGGGCTCCAGCAGCTCCAGCCGGGCTGGCAGCCGTTGTAGTAGCGCACGACGGTCTTGATCCATTGATCGCGGCGCACCGGATCGCGCGGGTCGAAGGTGTCGAGCCAGGCGCGCGCCTTGGCATCGGTCTCGGCGTTGGTGGTGTACGCCGAGATCTTGACCATGTTGGTCGCGTACGCGATCGCGTGCCCGATCTGACCATCGATCGTGAGCACGCTCGCGCCATAGCGGCCGATCGTGTCGTCGTACGTGCCGGCATCGAACTGGAACATGCCGAGCCCGCCCTGCCGGATGCTGCACGGCCCGTCGGCGGACCCGGCGATCACCGGCCCTCCACCGCAGTCCGGCGAGCTCGGTCCCTGGCACGCCCAGGTCGCCTCGGACCAGCAGTGCGCGAGCCCGGTCTCGGTGTTCGCGATGCCGGCCAGCAGATAGCCGCGCGGGAAGCCGCGCGCGTGCGCCGCGTCGCGGATCTTCGCGTACCGCGGGCCCTTGGCCACCAGCGCCGCCGCCGCGGGGTCTGGGTCTGAGGGTTCGACTGGCGGCGCGGCATCATCGCCGGAGACCGCGCAGCCTGCGGCCAACAGCGCCGCGAGGATCGGGATCGAGCAGGTTCGAGCGAGCATGGCCGCGCTGGTCTACAAGACGTATACCATCGCGCGCGACCAGGAATACATCGTGTTTACCTCGGCGCGCACGCAGCCGGCGGTGGGGACTCGCCCCCCGGATCGCAACCGGCAGCGTGCACTCCCGCTACTCGTCGATCATCGGGAGCGGCGCCACCTTCGCGCCCGTCGCCGCAACGCTGGCCGTCGCTACCCGCAGCATCACCCGCCGGGCGCGCGCCAGGCTCGCCTCGGTGATCCGGCGTCCCTCGTCACCCGCCTCGAGGACCGTGCGCGCGAGCGCCTCCAGCGCCAGGAGCAGGGTGCGCAGCAGCCAGGGATCGATCCGCTCCCCCATCGGGCTCGCCTCGACGAACATCGCGATCAGCTGATCGTGAACTTCCATGCGCCGGGCGTGCAGCGGCGATTCCAGGCGCTGCGCCTCGCCGCCGAGGACGTAGACCAGGCGCCCCATGTCGCGCGCGTTGCCCAGGTGGAGATCGATGCAGCGCTCGAGCTGCGCCAGCAGCTCCGGCTCCTGCGCGATCGCGCGGCGGCACGATTCGAGCAGGCTCGTGGTGCCCAGGGTGTACATCGCGAGCGCGACGTCATCCTTGCTCTTGAAGAAGCGATAGAAGGTGCGGCGCGACACCTGGGCCGCCTCGAGCAGGTCCTCGACCGAGGCCGCGCGCATGCCACGCGTCGCGAACACGCGCGTCGCGCCGAACAGGATCATGTTCCGCGCGACGTCGCTCCCCAGCTGCACGCCCGTAGCGCGCGTGGCGCGCGCCGAACGCGCGGGCCGTCGGGTTCGCTTCCGCGGACTGACTGCTGGCATCGGGTCAGTATGCCAAGTCGCAGAGCGCTGTGGACATGACGCGCCTGTGACCTGCGCTCAGCTCGAGCACAGGTTGCGCCTGGTTCGCAGCTCGACCGGCGCTTGGACAACCGTCGGCCCTGGCAGGCCGACGGTTGTCCACATGCCCACAGCGCCTGCTGCTACCAGCGGAGATTTTCGGGATCCGTTGCGCCAGAAGAAGCCAGCCGAGGAGGACGCGATGATCGAACGCTAAACCTCGAACGTGCCCCAGCGGGAGTTGGACCCGCCCGGCAAGGCGTAGCGAGCCAGCCGGTACCGA
>JBQCJR010000893.1:0-2441 GCA_051952595.1 Kofleriaceae bacterium | reverse complement strand
CGTGCACTTGCGCGATCCGGTCGCCTCCTCCGACGAGCGCGCGCGCCACACCGCGCAAGCGCGCTCGGCGACCGGCGCACGCCGACGGACGCGAGATGTCGGGCAGCGTGGTCGTGGCACCCCGCATGCACCAGTTCGATATGCATATGTCTCGAAAGGTCCCTCGGACGTACGACGAGATCTCGCGCGCCACGGTGCCGGAGCCGGACTCGGGGTTCCGCCCGACGCTCAAGCAGCTCCACGAGACGCGCGAAGGCATGTGGGCGATGGATGACGACGAGAAGGCGCTCGCGGCGCGCGTCGACGAGGCGCTGATCGAGGAGCAACTCGACGAGATCGGGCTGGAGGTCCAGGGGACGCGGGTGATCCTGCGCGGACCGGTGGCCGACATGAAGACGATGGAGCGGATCGAGGAGATCGTCTCGGGCATCGAGGGTGTGGGCAAGGTGGACAATCACCTCTATGTGCCCGGCCCGGGCTGAGCGGGCGCGCCACTCAGGAGCTCACACGCGCAGCTCCGGAGCGCGCTCGCTCCCGATGAGGCTCTACCGCGCACCTGGGCGCGCTCTCCCGCACGCCGAGCGCATGCGCACGTCTCGAGCCCGTCCGACCACGTCGATCCGGGCCTCTGGAGCGCTCAGCGATTCGGCATCAGACTGGCATATACGCTGCAGCGGTCGAATGCATACCCTTAGGAGTTAGTCATGTTTTCCTGGGCGATTGCATTCCTCATCATCGCTCTCATCGCGGCGGTCTTTGGCTTCGCGGGGATCGCTGCGAGTGCTGCCGGGATCGCGAAGATCATCTTCGTCGTTGCACTCATCATGGCGATCATCTCCTTCGTCGCTGGTCGCCGGCCCGCCGTATGAAGCGCAACGTTGGTTGGGCCCAGGTGGCTACCTGGACTCGTAGGCGGCTGAAAGGTATGACCTCGCTGTGAACGGAACCATCCTGATCGTCGATGATGACGACGACACCGCAGTGCTCTTGCGCGACAGTCTGCGCAAGCGCGGCTTCGACGTCGACGCCGTCAACTCCGCGCAGCAGTGCCTCGAGCACCTGCGGACCGATCCGGCGGACGTCGTCGTGACAGATGTCCAGATGTCCGGGATGTCCGGCATCGAGCTGTGTCAGGAGCTGCGTCAACGGTATCCGGATCTGCTGCCCATCGTGCTGACCGGCCAAGGAGGTCTCGACACCGCGATCGCCGCGATCCGCGCCGGCGCCTACGACTTCATCACCAAGCCGGTGAAGGTCGATGCCCTCGCGATCTCGGTCGGCCGCGCGCTCGAGCACCTGTCGCTCCGCCGCGAGGTCAAGCGCCTGCGCTCCGCCGCGGATCGCGACATCCCGATCGACGGGATCGCCGGCAACAGCCCCGCGATCCGCGAGACGATCGAGATGATCCGCCGGGTCGCCGATAGCGACGCCACGGTGCTGGTCACCGGCGAGAGCGGCACCGGTAAGGAGCTGGTCGCGCGCGCGCTCCACAACCTGTCGCCGCGCCGCGATCAGCCGTTCGTCGCGGTCAACTGCGCCGCGATGCCGGCCCCGCTGCTCGAGAGCGAGCTGTTCGGCCACGTCCGCGGCGCGTTCACCGATGCCAAGCGCTCCCGCGCGGGTCTGTTCGTGCAGGCCGGCGCCGGCACGATCTTCCTCGACGAGATCGGCGAGATGCCGACCGAGATGCAGGTCAAGCTGCTGCGCGTGCTCCAGGAGCGCAAGGTCCGCCCGGTCGGCGGCGACGAGGAGGTGCCGTTCGAGGCCCGCGTGGTCACCGCGACCAACCGCGATCTCGAGACCGAGGTCGAGGAGAAGCGGTTCCGCGAGGATCTGTTCTACCGGATCAACGTCGTCGCGATCCCGGTGCCGCCGCTGCGCGCCCGCGCCGGCGACATCCTGCTGCTCGCGCAGTACTTCCTGAAGCGGATCGCCGGCCGCACCAACAAGCCGGTCCAGGGCATCTCCGGGCCTGCGGCGCGGCTGCTGATGGACTACGATTGGCCGGGCAACGTGCGCGAGCTCGAGAACTGCATGGAGCGCGCGGTGGCGCTGTGCCGGCTCGACGAGATCACCGTCGACGATCTGCCGGCCAAGGTGCAGGAGCACCAGAGCTCGAAGATCGTGATCACGACCGAGAGCCCCGGCGAGCTGATCACGCTCGACGAGATGGAGCGCCGCTACGTGCGCCAGGTGCTCAACGCGGTCGGCGGCAACAAGACCCACGCCGCGCGGATCCTCGGCATCGATCGGCGGTCGCTGTACCGCCGGCTCGAGGAGCCGCGCCACGACCCGAAGGCCGCCGAGGCCGCCGCGGCCGCCCCGGCGCGCCCGGCCACCTCGCCTCCCACCGCGCCGCCGCCCGCTGCCCCACCCCACGGGGCCCCGCACGCAGCGAACGGTGCGAACGGCCACACCAACGGCGCGCCGGGCGCCGGCTC
>JBQCJR010000892.1:0-8823 GCA_051952595.1 Kofleriaceae bacterium | reverse complement strand
TCGGCGAGCTCCTCGGCCGCGGCGGCTGCGCATCGGTGTACCGGGCGCGCCAGCTGGCGGTCGAGCGCGACGTCGCGATCAAGGTGCTGCACGCCGACATCGATCCGTCCTCGGAGGACGGCCGGCTGTTCGTCCACGAGATCCGCAGCGTCGGGCGGATCGACCACGCGAACGTCGTGCGGATCCACCAGGCGGACATCACCCACGACGGCCGGTTGTTCTTCGCGATGGAGCTGCTCGACGGCAGCGATCTGCAGCAGCTGGGCGCGGCGGGCGTGATGTCACGCGAGCGCGCGGTGGAGCTGGTGCGCCAGCTGCTCGCGGGGCTGGGCGCGGCGCACGCGGCGGGGCTGGTCCACGCCGACGTCAAGCCGGCGAACGCGATCGTCGTGCCGCGGGGCCGCGGCGCCGAGCCGGGAGCGATGGGTGGGGCGCCGGACGACGAGCCGGGCGAGCGCCTGGTGCTCGCCGACTTCGGGCTCGCCCGCCTGCGCTCGCCGGATCGCCCGGCGGAGTCGGCGGGCGGCACGCCGGCGTACATGGCGCCGGAGCAGCTCCACGAGGGGCGGGTCGACGCGCGCTCGGATCTGTTCTCGGCGGCGCTGGTGCTGGTGTTCCTGCTCACGGGGTGGCGGCGCCCGAACGCGGTGTCGCTGGTCCCTCCGCTCGACGGGATCGCGGATCCGGAGCTGCGGGCGGTGCTCGCGCGCGCGCTCGACCTGGACCCGGCGAAGCGGTTCCAGAGCGCGCGCGAGCTCTCGGACGCGCTGATCGGCCACTCGACGGCATCGTCGACCTCGACCGAGCGCGCGCCGATCGTGCCGTTCCGCCACCTCGCGCCGCTCACCGAGCTGGATCGCGGACGGCTGCACGGCCGCGAGGCGGATCTCGCCGAGCTGACCGAGCACGCGCTGTTCCGGCGCAGCGTGGTCTACACGGCGCCGTCGGGCACCGGCAAGACCTCGACCCTGCGCGCGGGGCTGATCCCGCGGCTCGAGGCGCTCGGGATCGACGCGATCTACCTGCGCTGCCGCAAGGACACCGCGGCCGCGCTCGCGGCGGAGATCTCGCCGGGCGCCTCCTCGATCGACGCGGCGATCGTCGCGCGCCACCAGCAGGGAGGCGGCAAGCTGGTGCTGATCCTCGACCAGCTCGAGGCCGCGCTCGTCGATCCGGACTTCATACCGGCGGTGCTCGGCTTCGACCGCTGGCCGGCGGACGTCGATGTCTCGATCGTGCTGAGCATCCGCGAGGACTACCTCGCACGGCTGCTCGCGCGGACCCAGGAGCTGGAGGCGGGCATCCCGATCGTCCGGCTGCCCCCGCTATCGCCGGAGGGCGCGCGCGCGGCGATCGTGGCTCCGCTCACCGAGAGCCGGCTCGCGATCGAGCCCGAGCTCCTCGACGCGCTGCTGATCGATCTGCAACGCGCGGGCGCGGCGCTGGGCCCGGAGCTGGGGTGGGGCGGGGTGAGCGCGATCTATCCGCCGCACCTCCAGCTCGCGTGCTCGGTGCTCTACGAGGCGCTTGGTCCGGGCGAGGCGACGATCACGCTCGCGCACTACCGCCGGCAGGGTGGGTTCGAGGCGATCGTCGGCGAGCACCTCGAGCGAGTGCTCGACACCGAGCTGGCCGACGGCCGCGACATCATCGCGCGCGATCTGTTCTTCGCGCTGGTCACCACGGCGCACGAGCGCGCGATGCTGCCGGAGTCCGAGCTGCTCGCGATCGTGGGCGCGAAGCACCCGGCGGACCGGGTGACCGCGGTGCTCGAGGTGCTGCGCTCGCGTGGCCTGCTGGTCCGCGTCCGCGGCACCGACGAGCCGGGGTGGGAGCTGATCCACGACAGCCTGGTGCCGCGCGTGCTCGCGTGGATCGACGCCCGCGACCTGGCGCGCCGCCGCGCGATCGAGCTGGTCCGCTACCACCTGCGTCGATCGAAAGGGGACGAGCCGAGCCTGCTCGATCGCAGCGAGCTGCGCGAGCTGCGCGAGCACGTCGGCGCGATCGAGGAGCTCGACGCCGAGTGGAAGCAGCGCGATCCGGGGGCGGCGTGGACACCGCGGCGGCTGGTCGCGCGATCGAAGCAGATCCTGCGCCGCCAGTTCGTCCTGCTCGCGATCGTGGTGAGCGCCGCGCTCGCGGTCGGGATCGTCGGCTGGTACCGCAGCCGCGAGGCCGAGCGGCGCAGCCAGCTGGATCTCGGCGAGTTCGTGCTCGTGCTCAAGCCGTTCGACTGGGATGCCGAGCAGCAGCAGCCGATCTGGGTCGACGCCTCGCGCGTGCCGCTCGAGTGGAACCTGTACGCGCCGGATCGCGAGGCGATGGACCGGCCGGGCGCGGAGTTCCCGTCGGCGTGGGTGTCGCGCGGCGCGCGCGAGCTCGCGCAGCGCGCGTTCGTGCAGCATGTCGAGGCGCGCGGCGGCGAGGCGTTCCTCGTCGTGTCGCGTGGTGACTGCCCGGCCTCGGTCGTGCCGATCCGCCGCCTGCCGGGGAACGCGGATCGCGCGCAGACGCCGCCGGTGATCGAGATCGGCGTGCCGACCTGCCAGGCGTCGTTCGGCGACGCCATCGAGGTGCCCGCGGGCCCGTTCCTCTATCGCGGCACGGGCGAGCCGCCCTCCAGCAACGAGGGCAAGGAGCAGCGCGTCGAGCTGCCGCGCTACCGCATCGATCGTCTCGAGGTGTCCAACGCCGCGTACGAGGTGTTCGGCTCGATGGAGGCGGTGACCGGATTTCGACGCCGCACCTATCCGAGCACGCCGCAGCTCGGCGTGCCCGACGGCCCGCGCAAGCCGGTCTCCGGGATCACCTGGACCGAAGCGCGGGCGTACTGCCGATTCCTGGGCAAGCGGCTCCCGACGTCCCAGGAGTGGGAAAAGGCGATGCGCGGCGGCGAGCGGCTCGCGGATGGCAGCCTCAACCTCGCGCCGCGCCGCACCCTGCCGTGGGGCGACTGGCAGGTGCCCGTCCCGGCGCACATCAAGGGGACGCCCGACAGCGACATCTCCGGGCCCGCCGACGTCGGGTCCCACGCCGGGGATCGCAGCCCCTACGGCGTGCTCGATCTCGCCGGCAACGTGAGCGAGTGGGTCGAGACCGCGATCGGCCCCGGGTTCCGGATCATCCGCGGCGGGAACTGGGGCGTCACGGTGGTGACCACCCCGTCGGACGTCGACGTCAACTCCTACTATCTCGGCCTCGTCGACTCGGTCTCCGACGAGTCGAACCAGCGCGACGAGCGGCAGATCGAGTTCCTGATCGGGATGCGCTGCGGCTCGAGCGAGTAGCTCACGGATGCGCGACGGGTAGCTCGTCGATCATCTGGCGCAGCCCGCGCGAGTCGTCGACCGGATACACGATCCCCGACCGCTGCTGGTCCGGGTACACCCGCACGAAGTTGCCGTCGAGCAACACCTGCACGATGTGATACGAGCTCGCCTCCGCCGAGGGCAGGGCCAGCTCGCAGCTCGGTGACGCGAGCAGACCTGGCATCTCCGCGCCCTCGGTCCGCCGCACGAGCCCGAGGATGCGGCGCGCGATCTCGACGTTCGCGATGCGGCGCGGCCACGGCTCGCGGCGTGCCCCGAGTGGTGCCGCGGGCAGCGCGTCCAGGTCGAGCAGTCGCGGGTACGGGTTGACCTGCGAGCGGTCCTCGGCCGGCTCGCGCGGCTCGTCCGAGGATGCCCGCAGGTCGCTCGAGCACGCGAGCGCGTGGCGGCACTCGTCGCGGAACCCGCGCGCGTCGTAGTGCGCGGAGTAGATCAGCTCGGTCGTGCCGTAGACCTCGACCTCGAGGATCCTGGCGAGCGCGTGGATCGTCGATCGACCGTGGCTCGAGCTCGCCGTGCCGCAGCCGAGCAGGCGCACGGCCCGGATCCCGAGCCGCGGCAACACGTCGTGCTCCGCGAGCTCGCGGAAGAACGCCGTGACCGTGGCGCTCGACGAATCGATCACCCAGTCGCCGAGCATCAGGAGCGACTTGCCGGGTGACGAGTGGCCGACCAGGTCCAGCGTCTTCGGCGCGACCGGTGCGCGCGCCGCCAGCAATCGACCCAGCACCTCTTCGATGTCCGCACGCCCGTCCACCAGCACCTTGTGTTCGATGAGGTCCTGAATGCGCGATAGCTCGTGGTCCGCCTGTCGCGCGATCAAGGACAGATGAGGTTGAGCGAGCAGCTTGGACAGTTCCATGTGCATTACCTCGAGAAGTACGAGCCCAGCCACCACGGGTGCTTGCCCATGGTGAGGTGAAGGTTGCCCACCGTCCCCGTGTCCAGAAACAACGCGCCGCGCTTCGGATCGTTGGGCCCGACGCCGATCTCGGTGAAGCCCGGCTCGATCGGATGCGCGAGGTCGAGGTCGATCCAGTACGAGCCCTCGGGAGTCTGGCCCTTGACCTGCGAGCGGCCGGCCGGCCAGATCGTCACCAGCGCCATCGTGCCCTTCACGGCGGTGATCTCGGCGTAGAAGCCCCAGAACCGGCGCGGCGCGAGCGGACCGGACCAGTAGAGCACCGTCGTGAGCTCGTAGTCGTGGCAGTCGCCGCCCTTGGGCGTGCGCGAGGGCCGCGAGGTGGGCGGCAGCTTCTCCCAGAACGTCGCCTCGAGGTACACCGTGTTGATCGTCGAGCCCGTTGGCCACGTCGGGCCGATCCGGGTGTTGCCACCGTCGCCGGCCCGGTCGTCCACCTGGATCTCATCGCGCTGGATGCGTCCGGTTCGCGCCGCCTGTGGCGTCCTGTCGAGGTCGACCGCGACGAGCTTGCCTCGATCCCATTTGATCCCCGGATCGTTGGGGTCGTCTGGCCACCACTCGCAGGCGGTCAGACTCTTCAGAGTGCCGATCCACGCACCGAATCCAAAAAAGACCGATCGATCCGCGTTCGACGAAGCTGTCATGTTGTACTGCGTCCTTTGGGTTTGTCGTTTTCTCGTCCCTTATCGTCGCCATCGCGACGAAGCTCGAAATCGTTGATGAGGTTGTAGAGATGCGATCGCGCGAGATCGAGCTCGCGCGCCGTCTCGGTCACGTTCCAGTCATTCTTCTCGAGGGCCTCGAGCACGACGCGCCGCTGGAACTGCCGGGTCGCCTGCTGCAGTGTCCGGGGCTCGGGGCCCTGCGGCGTCTTGGGGAACACGTGGTGCTCGTGGAGCGTGGTCGACTTCTCGCCGGCCGCGCGGATCACCGCGGCTTCGATCGCGTGGGCGAGTTGGCGGGTGTGACCCGGCCAGGTGGCATCGCGGCACGCCACGAGGGTGCGGCGCGACACCGCGAGCGGCGCGAACTTGTGGCGCTTGCACGACTCGGCACAGAAGTGCTCGACGAGCTCGGGGATGTCCTCGCGGCGCGCCTCGAGCCCGGGCAGCTCGAGGGGCACGACGTGCAGGCGGTAGTAGAGGTCCTCGCGGAACTGCTTCGCGGCGACCAGCGCCTCGAGGTTCTTGTTGGTCGCGCTGAGGATGCGCACGTCCGCGCGCAATGGCGTCGTCGCACCGAGCGGGTGGTACTCGCGGCGCTCGAGGAGCTGGAGCAACTTCGCCTGCGCACCCGCAGACAGCTCGGCGATCTCGTCGAGGAACAGCGTGCCGCTCTCGGCCGCCGCGACCTTGCCGGTCACGCGTCGCATCGCCGTCGAGTGCGCGCCGCGCTCGGCGCCGAACAGCTCGTTCTCGATCAACGTCTCGGGCATGGCGGCGCAGTTCAGCTCGACGAAGGGCCCCGCGCTTCGCGGGCTGTTGTTGTGCAGGGTGCGCGCGAGCATGGATTTGCCAGTTCCGGACGGACCGGTGATCAGCACGTCCACCTCGAGATGCGCCACGTGCGACGCGGAGTGCAGGAGCTGCGCCAACGGCAGCGAGCGCCCGACGATCTCCGGACAGCGCAGCCGCTCGCGGACCTCGCGCGTGTGGTCGATGCGGTCGGCGGTCCTCCGTCGGACGAGCTGATCGGCGAGCGGCGCGAGCTGCCGCGCGAACAGCTCGGCGCGCTCGCGATCCACCGACGTGAACGTGCCGGGCTTCGTGCGGCCCTGCAGATAGATCACCCCGATCGGCGGTGGCGCACCGACGGGAGCGCAGAGCACCGCCTGGATCTCGTGTTGCCGGACGCTGCCGAGATCCGAGAACCGCTCGTCCAGGCTCGCGGAGGGCGTCTCGATGGTTCGGCCCTCGCCGATCGCTCGGGCGATGATCCCGCGCGAGATCGAGGCGCGGATCGACGCGACATCGCGGTCGCTGAGCCGGTAGCCCTTCCAGTAGCGCGGACGCGTCGCATCATCGTCGTACAGCTCGAGATAGGCCATGGCGGCGCCGGTGACCTCGACGATCAGGGCGAGCGCCTGGTCGAGCAGGGGCTCGATCTCCCGCTGACTGCCCAGATCGAGCAGGCGACGATAGAAGTCTCGTTCGCTGGCGAGCGCGTCCTCACGAGTCAGTTCACCCGAAGACATCGTTCGAGTATCGCTGCATCCTGTGTGGAAATCGACGCTTGGCCGGCTGACCTCCTCACACGCACCGAGACTGGATCGCGGGCGTGGTGTCGCAAGAGTGTCCACTCCACTGGACACTCTCGAACCTGCCAGTCCACTAAAGTGGACAGGAGGTGAGTGAAGGTCGCTGTAGGTGTCGAGACGAGTTTCGACGTCGCTCCGCCCGGTTCCAAGAACGCCACTGTCAAGACCTCCCCACTGCAGATGAACCTCCATCGTCCCACGGAATGACCATCCCGTGGGGTGAATTTGCGTGGACAGGCCAGTCCGCGGGCCTAGTGTCGGGAGGTCTGGTCTTCCCGTTCCAGCTGCCGGCAGAGCTCGCAGTCATCGCCGTCGACCACCTCGGCCCGGCCGAGCACCATGTGGCGCCGCGGGTCCTCCGCCGCGCGCCGCAGCGACCGGGCGACCAATTCGTCCGCGAGCTCTCCGATCCGGTCGTCGTCCAAGCCGATCCGGCCGAGCACCAGCCACAGCTCCTGCTCGAACCGGAACAGCGCATCGAGGTCGATGAGGCCGAGCACCCGCTCGTAGATCAGGTCGTGCAGCACCTGCTCGAGCTGGTTCGCGGACAGCGGCGGAGGCGGCGTCGGCGCGCCGGGGGCGCTCGGGGCGACGCGGCGGCGTTGCTCGACCCCACTCACGACGGCACTCCATGGGTGACCGCGTGGCTGGCCGCGGCGTGGCGCGCTTGCTTGATCAGCTGCTCGCGCAGCTGCTCCTGGAGCTTGGGGTGCTCGTCGAGGTGCGCGAGCGCCTTGTCGCGCCCCTGGCCGATCTTGGTGCCCTCGTACGAGTACCAGGTGCCCGACTTCTCCATCACGCCCAGCTTCTCGGCGGTATCGACCAGCTCGCCGAGCTTGTTCACGCCGGTCCCGTAGAGGATCTCGAAGTCGGCCTCGCGGAACGGCGGCGCGAGCTTGTTCTTCACGACCTTGACCTTGACCTCACTGCCGATGGTGTCGTGGGCGCGCGTGATCGCCTTCTTGCGCCGGCTATCGAGCCGCACCGAGCAGTAGAACTTGAGCGCGTTGCCGCCGGTCGTGGTCTCGGGGTTGCCGTAGACGACGCCGATCTTCTGCCGCAGCTGGTTGATGAATACGACCACCGTGCGGGTCTTCGCGATCACCGCGGTGAGCTTGCGCAGCGCCTGGCTCATCAACCGCGCCTGGAGGCCCATGTGCGAGTCGCCCATCTCGCCCTCGATCTCGGCGCGCGGCGTGAGCGCGGCGACGGAATCGACGACGATCAGATCGATCGCGCCGGTGCGGACCAGGGTGTCCGCGATCTCGAGCGCCTGCTCGCCGCAATCGGGCTGGCTGACCAGCAAGTCCTCGAGCTCGACCCCGAGCCGCCGCGCGTACTCGGTGTCGAGCGCGTGCTCGGCATCGATGAACGCACACACGCCGCCGGCGCGCTGCGCCTCCGCGATCGCGTGCAGCGTCAGCGTGGTCTTGCCGGACGACTCCGGGCCGTAGATCTCGACGATCCGCCCGCGCGGCAGCCCGCCGCAGCCGAGCGCGACATCGAGCGCGACCGACCCGGTGGGGATGACCTCGACCGACTGCACCTCGCTGCCGTCGAGCCGCATGATCGAGCCCGATCCGAACTGCTTGTGGATCGCGCGGATCGCCTCTCCGATGCTCTTGTTCTTCTTCTCCTGGACCGACATGCGAACCTCCTGCTGTGGAGGCGCCAGGGTCCAAGGTCCATGCCGGTCGCAACTTGCCGGAATCACGAGAAATCGTGTCCGGTTTGTCCGCTCACCGGACGCGCTGTCCGGCCACCGGCCGGACGCGGACATGGCGGACGCCGCAGATTACTGCACGACAAACGTCGCGGTGAAGAACGTCGTCATGGTCTGCGGCAGCTGCCCGGTGCTGAAGTCGCCGACCTGCGCGCGCGGGCGCCCGTCGTACGCGCGGATCTCGAGCACGTACGTCGCGCCCGGCATCAGCAGCTCCGGCACGATCTTGAACGACGGCTGCGTCGCCACGAACACCCGCTGTGGGATCAGCGCGGTGCCGCTGATCTGGTGCAGGACCACCTCGAAGTAGTCGGCGGAGCCCTCCGGCGTGAACGACAGCTCGAGCGGCGCGCTGCCTCGCGTGATCGGGGTCTGGTCGGTCGAGCCATCGCCCTTGGGGGCGACCGGGTCTCCACCGAGCTTGACCTCGCTGATCAACGCGGCGGTATGCAGCGGCATCCACATCGACGCGAAGGGGGCCAGCACCGAGATCCCGGCGGTGAGCATCGGTCCACCCTGGACCTGGCGCTGCACCGATGCCTCGAAGTACAGGACCCGCGCAAACTTCCCTTCGATGTCCTTCACT
>JBQCJR010000891.1:0-27918 GCA_051952595.1 Kofleriaceae bacterium | reverse complement strand
AGCGACGCCTTCAGCGTGTCAGGCAGGCCCGCGAGATCCGCCTCCTTGTCGATCGCCAGCGTGTACGTCTCCTCGTCGGATAGCTGGTTCTGGCCGAACGTGGTGTAGAGCTTGGCGAGCTGCTGGTTGATCTCGGCCAGCCGCGCCTTCTGCGCCTTGCCGAGCGCCGCGCCGCGGCGCGCGAAGTTGCGATAGACCACGTCGAGCAGGCGCTGCTGCTCCGGCGTCAGCTTGGTCGTCGCGCGCGCGTCGTACACCGCCTTGACCCGCGCGAACAGCGCCTCGTTCTGGGTGATCTCGTCGGAGAACGCGGCGAGCACCGGCGCGAGCTCCTGCTCGATCGCCTGCATCTGCTTGTCGCTCATCGTCGACGTGTAGATCCCGAGCAGGATGCTCGCGCGGTTGAACGCGCGGCCCGAGTCCTCGAGCGCCGCGATCGTGTTGTCGAACGTCGCAGGCTGCTTGTTGTCCGCGATCGCCGCGATCTCCTTCCGGAACGCGTCCATCGCCTTCATCAGCGATGGCTTGAACTCGGCCGGCTTGATCTTGTCGAAGGCGGGCACGCCGCCGTGGGCGCCGGCGTACGGCGCGAGCATCGGTTCGGTCATCGCATCGCCTCCCTTGGCGAACGAGGTCGGGGACAGCGTCAGGGATGCCAGGGCGGTGGCCGCCGTGACGTTGAGAAGGATTCGCTTCATGGCCTGCGCGACGGGTCGTACCACACGTTGCAGAGTCTGCCGCGCCGTTGCGTGGGTACGGATATGGACGACCACGACGCGCTGCACCGCTCGCGACAAGCTCGCGATCTCCGCAAGGAAAACAACGAGCCGGCCGCTGTGCCGGGCCGCGGCGCCGGGAGCGGCGTGCCGCTCGAGGACGCGATCCGCCGCCAGATGGAGCAGCTGTTCGGCGCCGACTTCTCCGCGGTGCGGATCCACCACGGCGACCACGCCCCCGCGGCGGGAGCGGCCGCGTACACCCAGGGCGCGGACATCCACTTCGCGCCCGGCCGCTACGATCCCCACACCGCTTCCGGCAAGGAGATCCTCGGCCACGAGCTGGCGCACGTGCTCCAGCAGGCGCGCGGCGGCGTGGGCTCGACCGGGCTGGCCGGTGGGCACGCCCTCAACGACGATGGCGGGCTCGAGGCCGAGGCCGAGCAGGCCGGCGCGCGGGTGGCGCGTGGCGAGCCGGTGTCGATCGGCGGCGGCGCGACCTCGGCCACCGCGGCGAGCGGCGGCGCGGTGATCCAGCGCGTGAAGCTGATGTGGAACGCGTCCGACGAGCGCTGGCAGCGAGAGAAGAAGGGCGATGACTACAGCACCTGGAGGCGCGAGGACACGTCGACGATGACCGACCCCGTCGAGCTGTGGAAGATCGGGGCTTCGATCACCGAGACCAAGCTCGCGAACGAGGTCTGGGACGACTACGCGAAGCTGGTCACGCAGACCTGGCAGTCCGGCGAGGTCGTGATGCAGCTCGACAAAGAGCTCCGCAGCGTCCGCCGCGTCACGATCGACCACATGGACTCGCGCCTGCGGTGCTGGCTCAAGAACGATGACAAGAAGCCACGCCCGTTCAAGACCCTGCGCCAGCTCCGACCCGTGTTCCCCGAGGATCCGCCGGACGGGAACGTGACCAAGCAGACCTTCTCGCCGCTCGTGGAGCGCTTGATGGTCGCGCTCGGCGCCACCGACAAGACCAAGGTGGGAGAAGCGCTCGAGCTCGCAAAGCCGAGCGATGCGCTGGTCGAGCTGATCGAGCGCCTGTCCGGGGAGCACGGCGGCAAGCCGGATACCCGCGCGCGCAGCGTCTTCATCGTCGATGGGACGTGGGATGACGCCGTGGCGTTCTGCAACCAGCACCTGCCGCAGCCGTTGAAGATCGAAGGGAACGCGGAAGAGGGGAACCGCTGGGGCGAGTCGAGCTTCTATGAAGCGCCGACAATCCTGCGCGAGACCAGCGCGTCCTCGGACGGGATCGCCGCGACGCTCGAGATCCAGATCGGCGGCCACCACTGCGAGTACAAGTGGCAACGCACCGAGCAGGAGCGGATCGCCGAGGTCGGCCGGGTCGAGCACTGGGACCCCGAGGCGCCGATCTCGCACGTGCGCGCGGTGCTCGCCGGTTCGATGATCGAGCAAGGCGCCCACGGGCCGCGCGGCACGTCGAGGAGTGGCGGCAGCAGCGGGCTCGAGGAGACCACGCGGTTCGAGTCGCTCGAGGACTTCCTCGGCTCGGAGCGCGGCTTGCAGCTGACGCCCGGCGCGATCGAGCGCCTGCGGAGCCACGCCGCGCCAGAGACCGCCAAGCTGCGCCTCGCGAACCGCTGCTTCGCCGGCTCGCGGCTCGAGACCGAGTCCGGGGTCGGCAAGCAGATCCTCATGGAGGAGAAGCAGGACGGCTACACGAGCGTCGAGCCGGTCCGGTCGTACCTGACCAAGCAGGGCGAGGAGGGCACGGATCGACTGAAAGATCTCGAGATCGAGATCGGGCGCAACCGCTTGTCCCATCGCTCGATCGGCGCGCGCGGCGATCTCGCGCTGATCTCGATCGAGAAGCGGTTCTGGGACCAGTTCCTCGCGCTCGACGAGGCCCAGCAGATCGAGCGGATCGACGAGGCGCTCGCGCCGTTCTCGCCGCTCTCGGGCGAGACCTCGCGGATCGAGGTCGCCCAGCAGCTGCCGTACGACGACCGGCCGGATCAGCCCGGAGAGCCCAAGAGCTTCCTCGAGATCGGCGAGTACAAGTTCGAGATCTCGTCGCGCCACGGGTTCAAGTTCCACGAGCAGTCGCTCGAGAGCCATCCGGGGCACGCCGGCACGCTGAAGGAGGTCGAGCTCGCGATCGTCCATCAGGCGCTGGCGCGCCACCTCGCCGGGGCGCTGCCGCGATCCGGCGCCGTCGGCAAGATGGCCGAGTCGCCGTTCTCGGTCGTGGTGGGCGGCGTGCGGATCTTCTACCTCGCGTGGGCGGCCGCACCGACGGCCAAGACGATCTACATCCCCGACTACATGGCCGAGGACACGACCAAGGCCCCGACCACGAGCCAGACGACGCCGCAGCCGTCGATCCAGATCCACACCGATACGGTCGAGGCGATGGCCTCCGACGCCGGTACGATCGATCTCGCGAACGGCGAGCTCCGCGCGCTGATCTGCGAGCGCGTGCTGCCGCGGTTCGGCCACGTGCCGCGCGCGATCCTCGCGGAGCTCGCGCGGCGCCTCGCGGACGCGCCGGGCATGCTGCGCGACGTGCTCGTGGTGCTCCACGAGGTCGCCGCGACGTACGTTCCGGACCTGATCGCCGAGCTCGCGTACCGCCTCACGCCGAGCGCGCTCGCCGAGATCGCCCCGCGCCTGCTCGAGGGATACCTCGAGACCCCGCCGATCGTGGTCGAGATCCTGGCGGTGCGGTTCCTCGAACAGGCTCCCGGCAAGGTGGGGGCTCTACTCGAGCAGGCCGGCCTCGCGGGCCACCCGGCGGCGAAGCGCTTCCTCGCACTCTGATCGATGCCTTCCGGACTCATCCTCCGGGATGAGAAAAACGCTTGCGGCGCACCCCCGTCCTGGGCCCAATAGAGGGCGGAGGCAGGGGACGCAGTGCGCAACCGGCGGGTAGCGGATCTCGGGCTCGAACGCGTTCGCCACGAGGCGGCGACCGCGGCGTACGGCAACAACGGCAGCAAGGGCGCACACGCCGGGGCGCTGGCCGCGGCGGCGTGGCTCTCGGCGCGGGGCCTGCTGGCGCCGCCGAGCGCGCGCTGGGAGATCTCGATCGCGCTCGACGCGCTCGATCGCGCCGCGGCGACGGCGTTCGATCCGACCAGCGCGACCCGGTTCCACGTCGCGATCACGTCGACCGAGTGGGGCTTCTATCTCTGCCACGGGAGCCACTCCTCGTGGATCCGGGTGACCGACGTGCCGTTCGTCCACGAGCGCGATGACTTCCGGCTGCTCCGCCACGTGCCGCCGCTCCGCGATCTGGGCTCGCTGCTCCAGCTGATCGAGGACCCGCTCGACGTCGCGTTCCGGCGCAACCACGCGTCGATCCGGTCGTCGATCCCCGGGGCCGAGCCGACGATCCGGCTGTGGGTCGCGGCGTCGCTGTAGCAGCGGTATCGTCGCCTCGATGGTGCTCCGGGTGCTGCGGCTCGTGGAGGAGCGGTTCCACCGCGATGCCGACGACGATCGGCCACTTCGCGAGAGCCGCACGCCCGACGAGCACCTGCGGCCTGGCGAGATCGAGCTGCGGACCTGCCTGTACGCGGGCTCGCGGCGCGGCCGGCCGATGAACGTCTCGGCGCTCAAGCAGACCGGCGCGCGGTGGGACGACCTGCTCGGCGCGCTCGCCGCGCTGCGCACCGCGTACACCCGCGCGCGCGGCGGAGATCTCGCGAGGCTCGACCTGCTCGACGTCTGGCGGATCAGCCAGCTCGGCTCGGCGCTGCCGTGGTTCTTTCTCCTACGCGACGCGGCCGGACGCACGCCGGCCTGGGCCGCGGCGCTGTCGAAGGCCACGCTCGGCACCGGCATCCTCGCGCAGCGGCTGTTCGTCGAGGCGCTCGCGGCGCGCGAGGTCCCGCCGCTGACCCCCGCGGCGCTGCTCGAGGGCGCCGAGTGGACCGGCACGCTGGTCAGCGACGCGGAGGCGTGCGCCGCGCCGGAGAAGATGATCCTGCACTTCCTCGACGTGCTCGTCGGGCCCGCGCCCGCGGCCGCCGCGCCGCCGCCGCTGCTGGTGGCGAGCGAGCGCGAGGTGCTGATCTTCGGCGGCCACTACCTCGCGCTCAAGCATCTGATGTGGATGTACTTCCTGGCGCGCCGGTTCCTCTACGCCGACCTCGCCGGTGCGCTCGACGGCCCGCTCGGCGAGCGCGCCCGCTCGTTGTTCGACGCCGGCTGCGAGCCGCCGGACTTCTTCGTCGTGGGCCCCGACCAGCCGGCCTCGGTCGCGCCGGCGCAGCGCGCCGTCTGGCTGGCCACGCTGGCCCAGGTGCTGGTCCCGTTCGCGCCCGACGGCAGCGATCTCCCGCTGCGCCGCGCCGCCGACGCCCTGGCCGCCGCGCTCGCCGCCGAGCCGTCAGGGCAGGCCGCGATCGCCGACGAGGTCGCCCGGGGCACCCATGCGCCACCCTCCACCGCGCCGCGCGTCGCGCGGGCGATCGCCACACTCGCCACGCTCGACCGCTGGTTCGCCGAGACCGCCGGCCTGGTCGAGCACGGGTTCGCCGGCGCGTTCGGCGATGCCGCGCCCACGCCGGCGCCGCTCGATGCCGCCGCGCGCGATCGCCTGCTCGCCGATCCCCCGCGCGCGCTGTGCACCACGCTGGCCCCGGCGTCGTGGGCGGCGCTCACCGCGCCTTGAGCCCGGGCCGCGCGGGCGTAACCCGGAGGATGCGTCGCCCGGACGCGATACCCACCGTCGACGCATCCAAGTAGCCGATCCTGCTGGCTCGATCCGCGTTCAGCGGCTGGCACGTCCGCTGCTCTAGGACCTGGAGTCACCACAAGGAGCCCCCCATGTCCAGCCCCCGCGACCACCGCCCCCAGGATCCGTTTGCCTCGATCGACCCCGCTCAGCTGGAGCAGGTCGCCGGCGGCGCCGCGCGCACCAGCTCGAAGTCATCGGGCAGCTCGGACGAGCTGATGGCGATGCTCGATCAGATCACCAGCTCGATCCGCGACCTCGCGAGTCAGAAGAACAACAGCGCCGACCCCATGCAGATGATGCTCATGATGCTGATGATGGGTGGCTTCGGCGGCGGCGGTGGTGGCGCGGTCGCGGTCGGCCCGCAGCAGACCCCCGTCATCAACGTCGACACCGCGGTGGCGGGCGGCTGCCGGCCCCGCGGCAAGAAGGGCTGGTAGCCCGGTTCGTCGCCGCGACCGGCGTGCGAGACTGCTGCTCGATGTGCGAGCTGCTCGGGATGGAGTGCAACGTCCTGACCGATATCGTGTTCTCGTTCGCCGGGCTGTCCGGTCGCGGCGGTCGCCACGGTCCCCACGCCGACGGCTGGGGCCTCGCGCTCTACGAGGGGCGCTCCGCCCGCGTGTTCCTCGAGCCCGCGCCGGCCTCCGATTCGCCGCTCGCGCGGTTCGTGCGCGAGCACCCGATCAAGACGCTGCTCGCGATCGCCCACGTCCGCCGCAAGACCCGCGGCGAGGTCAACCTCGCCAACACCCACCCGTTCGTGCGCGAGCTGTGGGGGCGCCACTTCGTGTTCGCCCACAACGGCACGGTCAAGCGCGTGCGCCAGCTCCGGCTCGGCCGGTTCCGCCCGATCGGCAAGACCGATAGCGAGCACGCGTTCTGCTACCTGCTCGGCGCGCTCGAGCGCGACTTCCCCGAGGGCCCGCCTTCGCAGGCCGCGCTCGCCGAGGCCGTCGCCGCGCACGCGGGGCGGATCGGCCGCGATGGCACGTTCAACATGCTGCTCGGCGATGGCGAGCAGCTGTTCGCGCGCTGCGCGACCAAGCTGCACTACCTGGTCCGCCAGGCGCCGTTCGCGAAGGCGACGCTCGCGGACGAGGACCTCAGCATCGACTTCGCGGAGGTCACCACGCCGCGCGATCGCGTGGCGGTCGTGGCCACCATGCCGCTGACCCGCGACGAGGTGTGGACCCCCGGCGAGCCCGGGACCCTCTGGGTGTTCCGCCGCGGCAAGCTACAGCGCACGCTCGCGTCGTAGGGCGCGCGAGAATCGCGGAACCCGGCACAGTTTCTGTCACCGGAGGCGGGTTTTTTCGACGAGCGGGCTAGAGTGCGCGCCATGCGTTTGAATGCAGGCCGGCTTGTTCTTCGTAGCGACCTCCGATTCAACGGCGTGAAGGTGTTCTCTGCGACGATGTTCGCGGAGCGCGAGGGGCTCGGAGAGAAGGTGACCGCGTGGATCGCCGGGAACCCTCAGTTGAATCTCGTCGAGATCACGGTGACCCAATCGAGCGACGCGTCCTACCACTGTCTCGCGCTCACGGTGTTCTACTGGGAGGCGCCGCGCAAAGCCTGAGCGAGGGATTGCTGCGCCGCCCCCAGGTTGCCATGCTGGCGCCATGGCCGTGATCTCCGCGCCGACCCCCAGCGACACCGTCGAGCCGGGCCGCGGGCGAGGCATCGAGCAGCTGGCGTTTGCGGAGCGGTTCGTCCGCGCGCTGCCGGGCGATCCGCGCACCGATGCGCGGATCCGGCAGGTGCTGGGCGCGTGCTACTCGCGCGTCGAGCCCACCGCGGTTCCCGCGCCGGAGTTGCTCGCGCTCGTCCCCGAGGTCGCCGCGCTGATCGGGCTCGATCCGGCGCCCACGCCCACGCTCGTCGACGTGCTGGCGGGCAACCGCGTCGTGCCCGGCATGGCGCCGTACGCCGCGTGTTACGGCGGCCACCAGTTCGGGACCTGGGCCGGCCAGCTCGGCGATGGCCGCGCGATCACGCTCGGCGAGGTCGAGCACCGCGCCGGGCAGGGCTGGGAGCTCCAGCTCAAGGGCGCCGGGCCCACTCCGTACTCGCGGCGCGCCGATGGCCGCGCCGTGCGGCGCTCGTCGCTGCGCGAGCTGGTGTGCAGCGAGGCGATGTTCCACCTCGGCGTGCCGACCACGCGCGCGCTGTCGCTGGTGGCGACCGGCGAGCCGGTCCAGCGCGATCTGCTGTACGACGGCCACCCGCGGTTCGAGCCCGGCGCCGTGGTGTGCCGGGTCGCGCCGTCGTTCCTGCGGTTCGGCAGCTACGAGATCCACGCCTCGCGCGACGATCTCGACACCCTGCGCCGGCTGGTCGCGTTCACGATCGAGCGCTACTTCCCGCACCACGGCGTGGGCGGCCGGCTCGACATCGCCGGCTGGTTCGACGAGGTCGCGCAGCGCACCGCGTGGCTGGTCTCGGAGTGGATGCGCGTCGGGTTCGTCCACGGCGTGATGAACACCGACAACATGTCGATCCTCGGCCTGACCATCGACTACGGCCCGTACGGCTGGATCGAGCCGTTCGACCCCGACTGGACCCCGAACATCACCGACGCCTCCGGCAAGCGCTACCGGTTCGGCAACCAGGCGCAGGTCGCGCACTGGAACCTCGCCCAGCTCGCGCGCGCGCTCGCGCCGATCGCCGGCGAGGCCGAGCCGCTGCAGCGCGCGCTCGACCGGTTCCGCCGCGATCTCGCGTCATTCCACCGCCACTCGACCCTGCGCAAGCTCGGGCTGACCGGCCGGCTCGACACCACCAGCGACGACGACGAGCTGCTCGGCTGGCTCGGCACGCTGCTCGGCGCGACCGAGACCGACATGTCGCTGTTCTTTCGGCGGCTCGCCGAGGCGCCGATCGGCGGCTCGACCGACGAGGTGCTCGACGCGCTGGCCGAGGCGTACTACGCGCCGGACGCGCGCACCCCCGCGTACCAGGCGCGGTTCGGCGACTGGCTCCGGCTGTACGCGGCGCGGATCGCGATCGAGCGGATCGATCCCGCCGAGCGGCGCGCCCGGATGGACGCCGTCAACCCGCTGTACGTCCCGCGCAACTACCTCGTGCAGCAGGTGATCGAGGCGACCGAGCGCGGCGATCGCGCGGCGCTGCCCGAGCTGCTCGACGTGCTGCGCCGGCCCTATGTCGTCCAGCCCGGCCGCGAGCGGTTCGCGGCGCGGCGGCCCGAGTGGGCGCGCCACAAGCCGGGCTGCTCGATGCTGTCGTGTAGCTCGTGAAGGGGGAGACATGCCGACGCTTCCGATCGTGCAGACCGGTGATCCAGTGCTCCGACAGGCGGCCCGGCCGCTCGCGCTCGACGAGCTCGCCACGCCGCGGATCCAGCAGCTGATCGAGGCGATGCGCGACACCATGCGCGCCGCGCCCGGCGTGGGGCTCGCCGCGCCGCAGATCGGCGAGTCGATCCAGCTGGTCGTGATCGAGGATCCGCCGCAGCTCCACGAGGGCCTGACCCCGGAGCAGCTCGCCCAGCGCGAGCGGCTCGCCGTGCCGTTCCACGTCCTGGTCAACCCGCAGCTGACGATCGTCGGCGACGAGCGGATCGAGGCATTCGAGGGCTGCCTGAGCTTCGCCGGGTTCGTGATGGTCGTGCCGCGCGCCCGCCGGGTGCGGGTCGAGGCGCTCGACGAGCACGGCCGGCCATTCGCGCGCGAGGCGACCGGCTGGTACGCGCGGATCCTCCAGCACGAATTCGATCACCTGCGCGGCGTGTTGTGCTGCGATCGCATGCACCCACGCACGCTGTCGACGGTCGAGAACCAGGCGCGCCACTGGCGCAGCCACAGCGTGGCCGAGGTGCTCGACGCGGTGGGTCCCGGACCGGTCTGACTGCGGCCCGGGCGCGCAGGGGAATTCCGATCCGGTGCGCGATCCGGATCACCGCGATCCGCCGCAGCACGTCGCGCGGATAGCGCCGCTGGTTTCTCGCGCTCCGCCGGCTCTCGATCAGACCTTCTCGCTCGTAGAAGTGGAGCGCCGAGACCGCCACGCCGGCGCGCTCGGCGACCTGGCCCACGGTCAGCTCGCGCCCACGCGCGTGCGGCGTACGAGATCCACGTCGTTTCTCGCGGGCCTCTCGCTTGACCTCCCGCATGGTTGAGGTCCCCATGGTGGGGTTCTATGGTGGCCATCATGCCGCTGAGTGGTCGAGCATGAACGCTGGCCCGGTCTCGTCGTCTCCGCCGCTCGGCGTGTTGTCGCGGCCGTACCGCGCGGTCACGCTCGGCATGGTCGCGCTGGTCGCGCTCAGCGCGTTCGAGGCGCTGGCCGTCGCGACCGCGATGCCCACCGTCGCGCGCGAGCTCGATGGCCTCGGGCTGTACGCGCTCGCGTTCGGCGGCACGCTGGCCGCGAGCGTCGTCGGCATGACGCTGTCGGGGCGGCTCAGCGATACCCGCGGCCCTGCGCTCGCGATGTGGCACGGCGTCGCGTGGTTCGTCGCCGGGCTCGCGATCGCCGGGCTCGCCCCGACGATGTGGACGCTGCTGCTCGGACGGGTCGTCCAGGGCTTCGGCAGCGGCCTGATCAACGTCGCGGCGTACGTGGTCGTCGGGCGGGTCTATCCGCCCGAGCTGCGCCCGCGGGTGTTCGCCTCGTTCTCGGCGGCGTGGGTGCTGCCCTCGATCATCGGGCCCACGATCAGCGGGCTGATCGTCGAGTACATCGGCTGGCGCTGGGTGTTCCTCGGCGTGCCGTTCCTCGCGATCCCCGCGGCGCTGGCGCTCCGGCCCGGGCTGCGCGCGCTCCCGGCGACGCCCGCGACCTCCGCCCCGCCGCCGCTGCGCCGGCTCGGCTGGGCGTTCGGCGCCGCGCTCGGCGCGGGGGCGCTGTCGCTCGGCGGCCAGCTGCTCTCGGCGCACCCGGAGCACGCGGTCGGCACGCGCGGACCGCTCGGCGCGCTGCTGCTCGGCGCCGGCGCGCTCGCGATCGGCATCTTCGCGCTGCGCCTGCTGCCGCCCGGCACGCTGCGCGCCCGCCGCGGCCTGCCCGCGGTGATCGCGGTGCGTGGGATCGCCGCCGCCGCGTTCTTCGGCTCCGAGACGTTCGTGCCGCTCATGCTATCGCGCGAGCACGGCCTGTCCCCCGCGTGGTCCGGGCTCGCGCTCACCGTCGGCGCGATCGGCTGGTCCACCGCCGCGCAGTACCAGAGCCGCGGTCACTGGCGATGGTCGCGCGCGCGCCTGATCCAGGCCGGCATGGCGATGCTGCTCGTCGGGATCTCGGTGATCGCCTCGGCGATCGCGCCGTCGATCCCCGCCGTGGTCGCCATGCTCGGCTGGCTGCTCGCCGGGCTCGGCATGGGCGTCGTCTATCCCAGCCTGTCCGTGCTGACCCTCGAGCTGTCGCCGCCGGGCGAGCAGGGCGCCAACACGTCCGCGCTCCAGCTGTGCGACTCGCTGTCGATCGCCACCGTGCTCGCGCTCGGCGGCTCGCTGTTCGCGGCGCTCCTGCCGTGGTCGTCGCCCGCGGCGTACCTCGCGTGCTTCGCGCTCACCGCGGTGCTCGCGGCGCTCGGCCTCGCGGTCGCGGGCCGGGTCGCTACTCGACGCGCTGGATGATGTGGATGCCGAACTGCGTCTTCACCACGCCGACCTCGTTGAGCTTGAGCCGGAGCGATAGCTCCTTGAACGGCGTGACCAGCCCCGCGTCGGGCGTCGCGTCGTAGGCGTTGCCGCTGGCCGCCGAGCCCGGATCCTCCGAGAGCTCCTTCATCAGCGGCTCGATCTTGGCGCCCTTGGTCAGCTTCGCGACCGTCGCCTTGACCAGCTTCTCGAGATCCGCGCGCGAGCGCTCCTTGCCGCGCGGATCGTCGGTGTTCGCGCCGCTCCAGCCGAGCAGGATGTGCTTGACCTTCGCGTGCTGGGTCGCCGGCTGGCGCGCGAGGATCGCGGTCGACTCGAGCGAATCGGGCGGCGGCGGCGCGACGCGCTTGATCACGTGCCAGCCGAACGGCGTCTTGACCAGGCCGGCCTCGTCGAGCTGGAGCCGCATCGCCAGGTTCTTGAACGGCTCGACCATCTGCGAGTCCGCGTTGACGTCGTACGGCTCGCCGGAGTCCTTGGAGCCCGGATCCTCGGAGTGCTCCTTCATCAGCTTGGCCATGTCGCCCTTGGCGCGGACCTGCTCGAGGACCTGCTGGGCGAGCTTGTCGGCGTCCGCCTTCTCGCGCGCCTTGGCGCGTGGATCGCGATTGGGCCGGCTGTCCTTCCAGCCGATCAGCACGTGCTGCACGAAGACCGTGCCGGTCCCCGGCGGGCGCGCCAGGATCTCCGCCGACTCGAGCGGGTCGGGCGGCGGGGGCGGGACCCGCACCATCACGTGGTAGCCGAAGCTCGTCTTGACGATGCCGACCTCGTCGAGCTTGAGCCGCAGCGCGAGCTGCTTGAACTCCGGCACGAACGGCGTGTCGGCCTTGACGAGGTACGGATCGAGGGCGAGCGCGCCGGGATCCTCGCCGTGCTGCTTGATCAGCGCGTCGATCTCCGAAGGCTTGGTGCGCAGCTTCGCGGCGATCTCCTCGGCGAGCTTCGCCGTCTCGGCGTTGCTGCGGCCCTCGGCGCGCGGGTCGATCCGGCCGCCGTAGCTGGCCGCGAGATCCTTCCACGCCAGCAGCACGTGCTTCACCTGGACCTCGGGCGAGGTCTCGCTGCGCGCGAGGATGTTCTTGCTGTCGAGATCCTTCACCGCATCGGCGGAGCCGGTGGTCGCGGTGGCGGTCGTCGTCGAGCCGGCGCTCCCCGCGCCGGGGGAGTCCTTGGCCTTCTCTTTCTGGCAGCCAAGGGCCAGCGTGAACAAGAGCGCCGCAGCGGTATGGAATCGCATGTGGCGCGCATCGTAGCAGGCCGCTACCGACGGCGGCGACGCGCCAGGCCGATCAGCGCGAGCCCGAGCCCGAGCCCGAGGCCGCCCTGCGCCCCGGCGGCGTTGCAGCCACCGTCGTCATCGGCGCCCGGCTCGGGCTCCGGCTCCGGCTCCGGCGCCGGCTTCACCACGTTCACCCGGATCGTCTGCGAGACCGTCTGGTTCGCGGCGTCGGTGCCCTGGACCTGGAGCACGTGGCGGCCCTCGGCGAGGTCGGTCACCTGGAACACGAACGGCGCGGCGGCCAGCACCTGGTACTGCGCGCCATCGATCATCAGCACGCCCTTGGTGACGTCGGTGTCGACGATCGAGGTCATCACCTGGAACGTCGGCGGCACCGTGGCCTCGTCGACCGGCGCGTTGATCGCGACCATCGGCGGCATGTTCGGGTTGACCGGCGGGCCGTAGACCGCCTCGGTGCCCTGCTTGTCGAGCTGGGTGAACGACAGATCATTCGAGGTTCCGCCGCACTGCGGGTAGTGCATGACCGAGGCGGCGTCGTACGCGGTGACCCCGCGCCAGTTGGTGTCTTCCTCGCACGGCTGCTGCGGCCCGCCGAGAGGGCCACGTACGTGCTCGTGGCGGAACCCGAGCACGTGGCCGAGCTCGTGGGCGAGGATGTTGGACAGCGGCCAGTCGAGGCCCGGATCGAACGACGTCGAGTCGACGAGCACGTTGCGCTCGGAGCGCGGATAGTCCGGAAAGAACGCGCGCGCCAGGTACGGCTGTCCGCTCACCGGGTTGATGTCGAACAGGACGTTGTTGTTGTTCGCGTTACAGTTGGCGTCCTCGGTCGACAGGTAGATGAACTTCACGTCGCCGAACTTCATCCAACCGTTCTCGGTGGCCTGCGCCATCGCGGTGACCATCTTCGACTTGTTGCCCGCGAAAGCGTTGCTGATGCAGTAGGTCAGGTTCCGCCGCTGCGCCGCGTTCCACACCACATCGGCGCCGCCGCTCGTGCCGACGGTCAGGGCATCGCCGCGCTGCGTCTGCTCCCAGTAGCGGCGGAGTTGCTCGTCGCCGTGGATCGCGATGTCACCATCGAGCACGTAGACCCCCATCGAGTCGCGATGCGCCTGCGCCGCGGCGCGAAACTCCTCGAACGACATGCCGGCGGTCGATCCCAGTTGAGGTTGGTCGACACAGCCGAGCGCACCGACCACCGCGAGAGATGCAGCGAATTTCATGGCCCTCTAGTTCGCACGAGGGCCCGAAAGCTACCTGCTGCGCTGCCTCAAACGCGCCCACCGATTCGCGAATCGGCCGCATCACCATGACACGTGTGGTCGCGGACCGTGAAGGTCCGGTCACAGCACGCACCGGCGAGCACCTTGCACACGGACCTATGTCACTGGGTGATCTCGTCGTAGCCGAGGTCGAATCCAGCGCCCTGTGGCCGCGATTCGCCGTCCCAGTCCACGGCCGGTCCGGTCGTCGCTCTGTCACGAGCCGGGCTCGTGGGGGCGAGGTGATAGTTGCCCGGGCCCAGGAAACGCGGATCCTCGTTGATATTGCCGCTCCCACTTTGCTGGAGCGGACCGACGAGATTGTCGCGTGGCGCGCAGTTGGCGACCATCGAGGTCGCGGTGCCTATCGGCGACCAGATCACGTTGAAGAAGATCTCGGGCCGGGAGAGCGGGTTCTCGCACTCGATGGCTCGCGCATTTCCGCTTGGTAGAGTCGTGTCGGCGATCGTGTTGAAGCTCACGATGCCTTGGCCGGGACCAAACGACAGTCCTCTCCCCGTGAACAGATTATTGGAAAGGGTGACGTTTCCATGAATGGTGCGGAGCCCACCCACGATCGTGGACCGAGAGACTTCGAGTTGGTTTCCTCGCAGGCTCACTGAATAGGGCGCGCTGGTCGACTTCAACGAGGAGCTGACGATCGAGATCGAGCAGCTCTCTCCTTCGAGCGAGGGCACCGGGGAGGTCGCGCGAACGTCGCGGAGTATCAGCTCTCCATTGTTCTTGCAGCTGAAGATCGGGCCACTCGCAGAGGATGCCAGGTGTTCGACCACGACGCCGCTCACGCGTAGAGTTCCGGCGTTGACCGCGAGCATCCAGTAGGGGTCAGGCGCAACCACGAACTGCGGCTGCAAGACGGCACCGTAGCCGTGAACGTGGATCGCGCGGCCGTTCACGATCGAGCGCGCGTCGAACGTGCGAGGGATCGGATACGTGCCTGGCCGCATCACCACGTCCTGTCTCGTGTCGGTGGTCTGGGCGAGCGCGTAGTAGAGGGTCGCGCATGGCATTGTCTTCGAGCACACGCCACCATCGGCGCCCGTCGGTGCGACGTACACGATCTTGCTTTCGTCCGCGCACGCGCCCGCGGGAGTACATGCCCCGGAGCTGCACTCGGTGTCGTCCCGACACGCTCGACACCCACCGTCATCGCACACGGGGGTCGAGTTGCCGCAATCCTCTGCGCCCATGCACGCGACGCACGAACCGCGGTCGCAGATCGGTGTGCCCGGATGCGACGTACAGTCCTCTGCGCTGTGACAGGCGCTGCAGGTCGCAGTGACCGGATCGCACACCGGAACCGCGGGATCACAGCCGAGGTCGCCCTCGGAATCGCACGCGACGCAGATCCCCTCGACGCAGTACGACAGCGTGGGATCGACGCAGTCACCCTGGCGCTTGCAGATCGGCTCGATGCACGTCAGCTCGTCACACGCCAGGCCGTTCGAGCAGGGAGAGGGAAACGGTAATCCGACCCTCGAGCAATTGTCTTCGGTCACACAACAGACCGCTGGGTTTCGTTGGGTGCAACTCGCCGCGGTCACGAGCAACAAGAACAGCAGTATCGGCTTCATCTCGCCCACCTTTTCGGCCGCAGCTCGCCACGGTTGCTCGGCGGCATCATCCTACTGCGCTTCCGCTCGATGTCCGCGGGATCCGGATCTCATCGCGCGCGATGGTGCTGGGCCGGGCGCGGCCGCAGTGGTCGGGCACACTGCCACTACGTGCCGGCGATCGCCACCGGCTCGCGCGGGACCAGCGGCATCGAGATCGTGAACGTCGAGCCGCGGCCGAGCTGGCTCGCGACCGTCACGCTGCCACCATGTGCCGCGACGATCGCCTGGACGAAGCTGAGGCCGAGGCCGAGGCCGCGCTTGGACCGGCTCGGGTCGGCGCGGTAGAGGCGCTCCCAGATCCGCGGGATCGAGCTCGCGGGGATGCCCTCGCCGGTGTCGCGGACCCGCACGATCGCGTGATCGGCGTCGCGCGCGATCTCGATCTCGACCCGCCCGCCGGACGGCGTGTACTTGATCGCGTTGTCGACCAGGTTCGCGATCGCCTGGCGCAGCCGCGACGGGTCGGCGTAGGCGCTCACCGCGGTGGCCGCGATCACGTCGAGCTGGACGCCCGCGTCCTCGGCGACGTGGGCGTACAGCTCGGCGACATCCGACGCGAGCTGGTTGAGCGACACCCGCGCGCGATCGAGCCGCATGATCCCGGTCTCCGCCTCCGAGATGTCCATCAGCGCGCGCAGCATCACCAGCACGCGCTCGGACTCCTCCATCGCGACGACCAGCGCCTCCTGGGTGGTCGCGGTGTCGCCGTGGCGCAGCGCGTCCTCGGAGGTGAGCCGCAGCCGGGTCAGCGGCGTGCGCAGGTCGTGCGCCACGTTGTCGAGCGCCTCGCGCATCCCGCGGACCAGCTGCTGGTTGCGATCGAGCATCCGGTTGAACAGCGCCGAGAAGTCATCGAGCTCGTCGGCGGTGCCGCGGACCGGCACGCGGCGAGAGAGATCGCCGGAGCGCAGCAGCTCGCGCGCGGTGGACGCCAGCTCGCGGACCGGCCGGAGGCCGCGGCGGGTCAGGTAGTAGCCGCCCGCGACCGACAGCACGAGCGCGCCGAGCGCCAGCGCGAGCGCCCGCGCGCGTAGCCGGGCGGCGACCGCCTGCCACGGCGCGTCGGTCGCGCCGATCTCGAGGCGCAGATGATCGACCGCGCGCTCGGACCTCACGCTCGCCCGCGCGAAGTCGCCGTGCTGGTAGACCACTCGGCCCTCGGGCTCCGAGATCCGGATCGACAGCGACGGCGAGAACAGCAGCTCGGAGCGCTCGACCGCCTCGGTGTACGCCGGCAGCCCGACGCGCTGGATCATCTGGGCGTGCCGATCGAGGTGGTGCTCGACCATGCCTCGGTTCTCGTCGTCGAGCGCGCCGCGCACCGCGGGCGCCGCGAACGCGATCAGCGCGGCGAGGCTGCCGAGGAACACCACCACGTACCAGACGGTGATCCGGATCGCGAGGGTGCGCAGCGGATGGGGTGGATCGATCGGGACGACCGCCTCACTCGGGGTCATATCGGAGGACATAGCCGGCGCCGCGCAGGGTGTGGATCAGCTTGTGCGGGTAGTCGCGATCGAGCTTGGATCGCAGGCGGCTGACCAGCACGTCGACCACGTTGGTCTGCGGATCGAACCCGTACTCCCACACGTGCTCGAGGATCATCGTCTTGCTGAGCACGCGCTCGGGGTTGCGCAGGAAGTACTCGAGCAGCGCGAACTCCTTGGCCTGGAGCTGGATCGCGGTGTGGTCGCGCTCGACCTTGCGGGTGCGCAGATCGAGCGAGACGCCGTGGTAGCGCAGCTCGAACGGCGCGCTGCTGGTGGTCGCGCGGCGGATCACCGCGTGCAGCCGCGCGATCAGCTCGGCGAACGAGAACGGCTTGATCAGGTAGTCGTCGGCGCCGGCCACGAACCCGGCGATCCGGTCGTCCACGGCGTCGCGCGCCGACAACACGATGATCGGCGTGTGGACCCGGCGGCGCCGGGCCTCGCGGATGATCTCGAGGCCGTTGCGGCCGGGCAGCATGATGTCCGCGATCGCCGCGTCGTAGGACCCCCGAAGCAGGTGGTCGAGTCCGTCGTCTCCCGAGCGCGCCCAATCGACGACGTGCCCGTCCTGCACGAGTCCCTTGTGCACGAACTCGCCGATCCGCTCGTCATCCTCGACCAGCATCAACCGCATCGCTCGTCTTTGGCTGCCTCCAGCGATCTAGATCGGCGAGCGGTGCAAGGCGAGCGCCTTCGCGCGGCGCTCCGGCGTTCACCGAGGCGGCGCGGACGCCGCGCGCACGAACGCCTGCGCGGTATCGAGCATGCCCACCATCTCGGCGCGCGACAGCGACCACCGCGCGTAGCGCGCGAGATCGCAGAACCCGAGGAACGCGCCGAGCTCGATCCGGTGGCGGGCGACCGGGCTGGCATCGGCCATCAGCTCGACGAACAACTCGGAGGTGGCCAGCCGCGGCGCGCGCACCGCGAACGCGTCCTCGACGTAGTCGCGCACCGCGTTCGAGACCCGGCTCGAGAACTGCTGCGGATCTCCCTGATCGATCAGCGCGCGCGCCGCCTCGAGCGAGCGCAGGGCCCGCTGCTCCGGGGCCCGCCGGCGCGCTCGGCGCGCGCGGCGCTGCATGGAGTAGCCAACGGCGGTCGCGGCGAGGGCGATCAGGAGCACCGCGACCAGCGCGGTCATCGCTCGCTCCCCGCCCGCCGCGCGAACAGCGCGAGCAGGGCAGGGGCGTACGGCTGGGTGACATCGAGGCACACCGTCTCGACGTTGGTCTGGCCGAGCACCCACGCGACCTCGCCGGCGCGCTGATCGGCGAGCGCGCGGAACCGATCGCGGACCTGGGGGCGCGTGGTGTCGATCGCGAGCACCCGGCCGGTCTCGGCGTCCTCGACCGTCAGCAGGCCGACATCGGGCAGCACGCAGAGGTGCGGATCGCGGACGTGCAGCGCGACCACGTCGTGGCGCGCGGCGACCGGGCGCGCGGCGCGGCGCAGCGCGTGGAGGGCCGGCTCGCGCTGCGGGCCGAGCTCGAGATCCGAGATCACGAACATCAGCGAGCGGCGGTGCGCCAGGGTGCCGGCGAGCTGGAGCGCCGCGGCGACGTCCGTGCCGTTGCCCTCCGGCCGGCAGCCGAGCACCTCGCGGACGATCCGCTGGACGTGGTTGCGGGCCTTCGAGGGCGCGACGTAGCGCTCGATCCGATCGCTGAACAGGATCAGGCCCACCGGGTCATCGTCGGAGATCGCGGCCATCGCGAGCGCGCCCGCCAGCTCGGCGGACAGCTCGCGGGTGCGCGCCGCGGCCGCGCCCAGCTCGGCGCAGCCCGAGACGTCCACCAGCAGCATCATCGGCAGCTCGCGGGTGTCGAGGAACGCGGCGCGATAGCTGCCGGCCAGCTCCGGCTCGACCACGCCGCGCGCGCGCTGCTCGAGCTGCCGCACGTGCTCCATCAACGTGCGGTGGCGGCCGTGGTCGGCCTCGGGCAGCTGGGCGGTCGCGCGGGTGGGCAGCGTGGGAGCGGTGGGGATGGTCATCGGTGCGCCGACTGTGCGAGACCAACCCTGCCGCTACCTTTCACCAACATTTCATTCGTGAAAGGAACGTCGATCCGGAATCGTCGGATCAGGTTACCGCCGAGTCGCGGGTGCCGCGGGTGCCGCGGGCGCCGCGGGCGCCGCGGGTCTCGCGGGTGCCGCGGGCATCGCCGGGATCGCCGCGTCGGTCGGCGCGGTGTAGTCGATCGGGCCGGACTCGACCGAGGGCGGCGCGCGCAGCGCCTTGCGCGCCTCGACGTCGGCCTCGATGTCGACCACCGTGCGGTGGATCTCCTCGACGAGGCCCCGCTTGCGGCGGTAGTCGATCTTCGGCATGTACTTCATCGCCGAGAGCGTGCTGAACGACTGCACGAACTCCTCGTGATCGCGCATCTTGCGCTCGCGGATCTCCTCGAGATCGAGCTGGTCCTTCACGATGTACGGGGTGAGCAGGATCACCAGGTTGGTCTTGCGCTTGGATTTCTGCTCGTGCTTGAAGAAGTAGCCGAGCAGCGGGATGTCGCCGAGCACCGGCACTTTGCTCTTGGTGACCTGCTCGCGCTCCTGCATGAGCCCGCCGATCACCACGCTCTGCTGGTCGCGCACCACCACGCGGGTCTCGAAGCTGCGCGTGCTCCAGGTCGGGCCGAGCGTGCCCGGCTGGCCGATCACGTCCTTGGCGTCGTGCTTGATCTCGAGCAGCAGGGTGTCGTTGGCCGAGATGTGCGGCTTGATCGATAGCTCGAGCAGCAGATCCATGCGGTCGATGTTCATGCCCACCGCGCCGAGCGGCAGGTCGGTGCCGGTGCCGATGCCGCCGTAGCTGGTGCCCTTCTGGTACGGGATGTTGGTGCCGACCTTGTACTTGGCCTCCTCGTTGTCGAGCGCGATGATGCTCGGCGCCGAGAGCACGTTGCTGTTGTCGGACGAGCCCAGCGCGCTGAACAGCACCGCGTACGACGGGATGCTGGTCCCGAGGATCGCCTTCGAGTTGGCGAGCGTCTTGCCGACCAGCCCGCCGAGCAGGCCGGTCGAGGCGGCGAGCGTGCGCACGTCGAGCGAGCTCAGGGTGCCGGTCTGCACGCCGCCGAGCACCATCGAGTTGCCGCCGCCCATCGACACGCCGCCGTGCGAGCTCGCGCCGATGGTGAGGCCCTTCTCCACGCCGACCTCGAGGATCACCGCCTCGATGAACACCTGGCGGCGCGGCTGATCGAGCTGGCGGATCACCTCGCGGATCGCCAGGAAGTCGCGGCCGCTCGACATCACGATCAGCGAGTTGGTCGCCTTCTCGCTGATCACCCGCACCGGCCCTTCGAGCGTCGATCCGAGCTCGGCCGTCGGCGCGGCGGCGGCCTTGGTGGCGGCGGCGGCCGCGGCGTTCGCGGCGCCCGGCTTGCCGTTCGCGGCGGCCGCGGCGGTCGCGCCTCCGCCCTGGATCGCCTGGGTCAGCGTCTGGGCGAGCTCCTCGGCGATCGCGTGGCCGAGCGGGTAGACGTGGAACGTCGCGCCGCCCTCGATCTCGAGCGGGATGTCGAGCCGCGCCACGATCGCCTTGACCCGGCGGAACGCCGCCTCGCTCGCGGCGAGCACCAGCGTGTTGGTGCGGTCGTCGACCATGATCTTCGACGGCACCGCGCTCGCGATCTCGGCGCCCGAGGCCGGCGTGCTCGGCAGCTTCGCCGCGGACGCCGCGCCGGGCGCGTGTGCGGCGGAGATCGCCGGGTTCGCGTGTGTGCCGTTCACGCCGAGGAACGACTCGAGCTTGGGCGCCAGCTTGGTCGCGTCGGCGTGCACGACCGGGATCGTGTAGACGCCGTCGGAGCCGTTCGCGACGTCGATCATCTTCGCGAGCGACATCATGTCCCGCACGTGGCTCGCGTAGTCGGCGATCACGACGACCGAGCCGAACGCCTGCACGTCGCCCGCGTCGGACTTCAGCGAGCTGAACGCCTGCCGGATCATCTCGGCCTGGGCGTAGGTCGGGCGGAACACGTAGCGCACGAACTGCTCGCCGTTGCCGGGCGAGCCGTTCAACACGAGCGGGATGGTCTGCGCCCGCGCGGTGCTCGACTCGACGACCTTGTTGATGCGGCCCTTGGGCACCACGGTCAGGCCGACCGTCGACAGCGCGACGAGGAACACCTGGTACGCCTCGGAGGGCGTGAGGGTCTTCGGCACGACCAGCGAGATCTTCTTCCCGGTCGACACGATGCGCGGATCGAGGACGAAGTTCTTGCAGGTGAAGCTCATCACCCAGGTCAGCAGGTCCTTGAGCTCGGACTCCGGCTTGAACGTGATCGTGACCGGCCCCTTGCCATTCTTGCAGCTGTACAGCTTCTCGTCCTCGCCCGGCAGCGGGGGAAGCTCGCGCGACGCACGGGTCGGCTGCGCATGCAGCGGAGCAACGCGCGCGAGGACCACCAGCATCACCGAGATCGCGATCGAGCGAATCCACATGGCGGGCGCGCACGATCAAGGCGCGCGCCATCGCGCGATCGCGGCTAACCGCGCGACCGCGCGTGCCACCGGCGCTCGTGTTGTGACAGACAGGCAGCGCGGCGTCGTCGACGGAGGAGAATCGTCATCGCGTCGAGATGCGCCGAGACGAACAGGCACCACGTGCTCGTCGGGAGACATCGCGGATCGAGCGGGTCCGAACGCTTCCCTGCGACCAAGCGCGCGATCCTCGTGGTCCGGGATCTCGGGAGGCGACGCACGCCTGCCATGCGCACCTTTGGTCACATCGTGCCAACCGCCGGGATCGAATCAGGAATCCATGGAGGCTCTGGTCGGGCAGGCCTGCGGTAGATTGCTTTGAACGGTCCGCGAGGCAGCGGGCACCATGGCTCGGTGACCGCTATCCCGATGACTCTACCGATCGCAGCTGCCGAAGCAGCCGATGACGATCTGGTGGCACGGCTGCGTGATGGCGATCGCGACGCGGTCGAGCAAGCGTACGTCGCGCACCACGCAGCCATCCGTGCGTTCGCACGCCGCCTGGTCGGTGACGAAGCCTCCGCCGAGGACATCGTGCACGAGGCGTTCGTCGCGCTCCCGCGCGCGATCCGCCGGTTCCGCGGCGAGGGATCGCTGCGCTCGTTCTTGATCGGCGTGGCCGTGAATCACTCGCGCCGCCACGTCCGCTCGGCGATGCGCCGGCGCGCGGCGACCGAGCGGCTCGCCCAGCGCGAGGAGCTGCGCCCCAAGTCGGTCGACGCGACCGAGGAGCTGATGCGCAAGCGGCTCGCCGAGAAGTTGTGGAACGCGCTCGATCAGCTACCGATCGATCAGCGCGTCGTGTTCGTGTTGTGCGAGGCCGAGCAGCGGACGTCGGTGGAGGTCGCGAGGATCGTGGGGGCGCCCGAGGGCACGGTGCGGACACGGTTGTTCCACGCCAAGCGCAAGCTGCGCGAGCTCCTGGAGGACGAATCGTGAGCGACGATCTACTGAGCTCCGCGATCGCGGCCGTGCGCGCGACCGACGGCGAGGATGGTTCGCACGGTTCGGCGACCCGGCTGCGGGTGCGTCGCTCGCTCGAGTCGCGCGCGCGCGGTCGGCGCCAGATGCTGAGCTTCCTCGCATCGGTGTCGATCCTGTTCGGCGGCACCGTGTCCTGGGCGCTGTCGACCGGCCGGATCGAGGCGCTGTGGGACGCGATCACCGAGCCGGCGGAGGTGCCGGCGCCGCCCGCGCCGGTGCCCGCGCCGCGCCGGGCGATCATCGCGACCGTGCCGGCGGCCCCGCCCGCGCCGCCGGTCGAGCAACGCATCGAGCAGATCGAGGCGCCCGTCGCGCCCGAACCGGCGCCCGCGCCCGAGCCGGCGCCCGCGCCCGAGCCGGCGCCCGTTCACGAACCCGCGCCCGCACCGGCGCCCGCGCCGCACCGCCACAAGGCGCCCGCGCGGCCGGCGCCCGATCCGGCTCCCGCTGCGGTCCCGGCGCCGACGCCGATCGAGGTCCTGTATCGCAAGGCGCACGATCTGCACTTCCGCGGCGGCGATCACCGCGCCGCGCTCGCGGCCTGGGACGAGTACCTCGCCGCCGAGCCGACCGGCCGGTTCGTGGTCGAGGCGCGCTACAACCGCGCGCTGCTGCTGATCCGCGTCGGTCGTTACGCCGATGCGCGCGAGGCGCTCGCTCCGTTCGCCCGCGGCGAGGTCCAGCCGGCCGGCTATCGCAAGGCCGAGGCGGCGGCGCTCGTCGAGCGGCTCGCGGATCGCACGAACAGCAACAGCAGCGTGAACGATCGCTGAGCTTCTGGAGACCACGGGCCATGAACGATCGATATCTTCGTCGAGCTGTCCGCGGGCTCGGCTCCGTTGCCCTCGCGCTGGCCGCCACGGCGGCGCCCGTGTTCGCGCAGTCCGAGCGCCCGCTGAGCGTGCTGGTCCGTGGTCCGGTCGATGCGAGCGCGATCCGCAGCGGCGTGGCGAGCGAGCTCGGCGCGACCGTGACGGCGGCCGAGGGCTCGTGCGACGCGCCGTGCCTCGTGGTGACGATCGAGGGCCCGAGCGCGACGGTGATCTTCATGCCGGAGCACGGCGCGCCGCGCACTCGCACCGTCGAGCTCGGCGGAGATCCGCGCCAGTGGCAGACGGTGATCACGCTGCTCGTCGGCAACGTGGTGCGCGACGAAGCGGCCGACGTGCTCGGGCTGATCCCCGAGCCCGCGCCGGTCGAGGCCGCGCCGCCCGACGTGGTGGAGCCGAGCGCGCCCGTGCCGATCATCGCACCCGCACCGCTCACCGCCGCGCCGGGTGAGGTCGCGCCGATGCGGCCCGCCGGACCGAACCGGTACGTCGGATTCGGGCTGCTGCCCGGCCTGACCACCGACTTCACCCAGGTCGGCAAGGTCAGCCACGCGTTCTCGATCGATCTGCTCGCCGGCGTGTCGGCGGGCTCGAGCGGCGTGACGATCTCGGGGGTCGCGGATATCGAGAATGGCCCGGTATTCGGGATCCAGATCGCCGGAGCGGCGTCGTTCGCACGACGCGTGTCCGGCACCCAAGTGGCAGGTGTCGCGGCGGCGTCCGGCGAATTACATGGCGTGCAGGTCGCCGGCGCCGCCGCGTACGCCCATCGCGTCAACGGCGCCCAGATTGCGGGCGCCGCCGCGGTCGCGCGAAGCGCAGACATCCAGGTCGGTGGCGCGGTGGCGTTCGCGCACGGCCGCGCGGCGACGCAGATCGCCGGCGCCGTGGCCGCCGCCGACGGCGCCGCGAACTTCCAGGTCGGTGGCGCGGTGGCCGCCGCCCGGGGCGACACCAACGTGCAGATCGCCGGCGCCGCCTCGGTGGCGCGCTCGGCGAACGTGCAGATCGCCGGCGCGACCACGGTGGCGAAGCAGGCGAACATCCAGATCGCCGGCGCGGTCAACGTCGCCGGGGTGGTCGAGGGCGTCCAGATCGCGCCGTTCAACATCGCCCGCCGGGTCGATGGTGTTCAGGTCGGCGTGGTCAACGTCGGCTCGGCGGACGGGTTCTCGCTCGGCCTGATCAACATCGTGCCCGGCGGACGCGCGGACCTCGAGGCGACGATCGACACCGACGCGACGGGGACCGTGCTGTTCCGCCACGGCGGCCGGAGCTGGCACAACGTCTACGGCATCGGCGGCCAGAGCGTCGACGAGAAGAGCGGCCCGTCCGACGACGTGTGGATGTACGGGTTCGGCTTCGGCCCGTCGTGGAAGGTCGATCGCACGCGGATCGACGTCGAGCTGATGGGCTGGCAGGTCAACCACGGCGCGCGCCACTCGCAGGACATCAGCCTGCTCGCGCAGCTCCGGGCGACCGCCGCGGTCGACTTCGGCCCGTTGAAGCTGGTCGCCGGTGGCGCGATCAACACGTACATCTCGGACGACCAGCAGTCGCCGCTGATCCTGTCGCGCCGCACCCCGGGCGCGATGGATCAGGCGAAGGTCACCGTCGACGTCTGGCCGAGCGCCTTCGTCGGCGTGCGGCTCTGACCGACGACGCCGCCCACGGGGCGGCTCCGCGACTTAGTCGACCAGGCCGACGCGCAGCGCGTAGCGCATCAGCTCGGCGTTGGTCCGCAGCTTCATCTTCTCGAGCAGCCGGGCGCGGTACGTGGAGATCGTCTTGTCGCTGAGCGAGAGCTCGGCGCCGATCTCCTTGACCGTCTTGCCGGACGCGAGCATGCGCAGGACCTGGAGCTCGCGATCCGAGAGCGTCGCGTGGAGCGGCCGGTCCGACTCCTCGGTGGCCATCGCGGCGACGAGCCGCTCGGCGAGCGAGGCGTTGACGTAGGTGCCGCCCGCGAGCGCCTTGCGGACCGCGGCGACCAGCTCCTCGGACGCGCTGTCCTTGGTGACGTAGCCCCGCGCACCCGCGCGCAGCGCGCGGATCGCGTACTGGTCCTCGGCGTGGGCGCTGAACACGATCACCGGCAGCTCGGGCCGGTGGCCGTGGATCTCTTTCAACACGTCCATGCCGCCGCGCCGGGGCATCGCGATGTCGAGCACGACGACATCCCAGCTGCCGGTCCTGGCGAGCCCGATCGCGTCGTCGCTGGACGACGCCTCGGTGAACTCGGAGGACGGAAATGCTTCGCGCATCAGATCGCGCACGCCGCGGCGGACCACCGGATGATCATCGACGAGCAGAAACTTCATCGAACAGCCTCGAGCTCGGGACAGGGGTGTGATCCGTGGCGACGGTCGAGCTCAACGGGTGTGTTGGTAGCCGTTCAGATCAGCAGCGTCAAACGCCGGTGGCTCCTCGCTCGTCGAGAGTTGGCACGCGCAGGGAAATCTCTCGGCGCCCAGCGCGACGTGTCGGTCGTCTGTAAGAAGTCTTGTCGGCGTTCGCCCGACAACGCGAGATCAGCCGGGCAGCAGGGCCCCGATCAGAACGTCCGCGCGATCGACGGCGCGCTGCGCGCGGCGCAGGATCTGCTGGGGCGCGAGCTTCTGGCGGCTGGCGCCGCTCACGGTCCGGTCGATCTCTCGCATCGCGATCCACGCGCGGTGATGTGCCTCGCGCCGCCGCGGGCTATCCGGAGGCGCCGCGAAGCCCGCCGCGAGATCGCTGCACGCGTGGGCCAGCGCGCCGACCAGATCTGCGCCGGCGAGGCGCGCCGAGAGCGCCGCGAGCGGTGGCGCCGCGGCGACCGCCGCACGGAAGGCCGGATGATGATCGAGCGGATGAACCCGGGTGCGAGGCGTCATGCCGCGGCGTGCCTCCAAGCCACGGGCCAATGCGCGATCCGTGGAGGTCCGCGTGGTTGCGGCGCGCGCCGTCCGCCCGCCGGACATCTCGTCGGGGGGCCGTCGGACACCGGACACGCCTGGTAGCTTTCCGGGATGGCCGGTTCGCGACGCATTCACGCGCTGCACGGCGTCGCGCTGGCGGTCGGCGCGATCGGGTTCGTGGTGCTCGTCCATCGCATGGGCTGGGCGGAGCTGCAGCGCGCGGTGGTCGGGGCCGGCGCGTGGTTCCTCGCGATCGCGGCGATCGATCTGGCGTCGATGTTCTGCGATGCGGCCGGCATCCAGAGCCTGGTGCGCCCACGCGCCCGCGTGCCCTACCTGCGGGTGTTCGCCGCGCAGGCGAGCGGCGTCGCGATCAACCGGCTGACTCCCGGCAACTCGCTCGGCGAGCCGATCAAGGCCACGATGGTGATGGAGGCGATCGCTGCAAACGATGCGCGCACGACCGCGGCGCCGACATCGCGCGGCGGCGCCGACATCGCGGTCTCGGCGATCGTCAAGTACAACCTCGCGACGCTCTACGTCTCGCTCGCGGTGATCGTGCTCGGCGTGCCGCTGACCCTCGCGACGATCGACCTGCCCGGGCGCATCCAGGTCGCGGTGTGGATCGCGACCGCGGTCCTGATCGCCATCGCGATCGCCCTCGCGCTACTGGTCCGTCGCGGCGCGCTCGCGACGTTGATCGACGCCGCCCTCCGGCTGGGCTGGCTCGCTCCGGAGCGCGCGGACCGCTGGCGCGCGCGGACCGCCGCGATCGACGCCGAGGTGCGCAGCTTCTCCGGCCCCGCGACCCGCCGCGCGCTCTGCTTCGTCGCGCTGTCGCGCGCCCTCTACTCGGCCGGCTCGCTCGTCGCGATCCACGCCGCCGAGGTCCCGCTGACCGCGCCGCTCGTGATCGGCACGCTCTCGGTTGGCATCCTGATCACCTGGATGTCGAACGTCGTGCCGCTCGGGTTCGGACTCGCCGATGGCGGCAACTACCTCTTCTACGCCGCGGTGGGCTCGTCGCCCACCGGCGGGCTCGACTTCGCGATCGTCAACCGCACTCGCACCGTGGTGCTCGCGACGATGGGGCTCGTGGTGATGGCGATCGCGAACCTGGTCGATCGCCGCGGTGATAGAGCACGCCTATCCTGAGGTGACCAATCCCGCGGTGAAGCTGCCCCGGCGTTCGTCGCCGTCAGGCGCTCACAGTCGCGGAGCTCCTGCTCGAATAGCCGCGGCGCCGCGGGCCGGTGCTCTCGCCACCACGCCGCGATCGTCCGGATCTGGTCCGCGGCGCGCGGCGCGACGACCAGGCGGTTCACAGATCTCCGCGCCGCAACGCGGAGATCACGTGTGCACCCGGAATCCCGAGCCCTGCGCGCAGCTCGTCATCGGCGGCGTCCAGCGCGGCGTGGAGGCGATCTCGATCTTCGGCCTCGAGGTCCTCCTCGAGCGTCGCGAGCTCGATCTCGGTGCCCTCGGGGAGCATCGTTGGCTCGTCGAGGACCAGCCGGCCGTTCCGGACGCGTGCTCGCAGCGGCAACATGCCAACGAGTATACCGCCGGCGCCCCGCGTCGCTAGAGATACGCCGGATCGCGGTACTCGCCGAGCTCGCTGCGGAACAGGTCGCAGATCTCGCCGAGCGTCGCGCGCTGCTTCACCGCGTCGAGGATCGGCGGCATCACGTTCTGGCGGTCGTCGCGCAGCGCCTCGCGCACCGCGGCGAGCGCGCGCTCGACCGCGGCGGTGTCGCGCGCGCGGCGGAACGCCTGGATCCGCTCGACCTGGCTGCGCTCGACGGCGGGATCGATCGCGAGGGTCGGGATGTGGGCGTCGTCGCCGGGCGACGCGTACTTGTTGACCCCGACGATCGCTCGGCGTCCGGCGTCGACATCGCGCTGGAACTCGAACGCCGAGCGCGCGATCTCGCGCTGCGGATAGCCTGCTTCGACCGCCTTCACGATGCCGCCCATCGCGTCGATCTTGTGGATGTACTCCCACGCCGCGGCTTCGACCTGAT
>JBQCJR010000890.1:0-9793 GCA_051952595.1 Kofleriaceae bacterium | reverse complement strand
CTGTCGTGACACTCGTTCCCGCCCCGACGCTCTTCCGCTCTTAGGGCCCTACGCAGCCGCGCACGAAGCCACCGCACCCGCGTGCCGGCCGGCGCCCACCGCGGGGCCCGGTGTAGGGCCCGACGACGTCGCGCACGAAGCCACCGCGCCCGACGACGCCGCGCACGAGGCCGCCTCACCCGAGGCCCCCGCGCCCGCCCCCGCCCTGCCGGCCAGCTGCGTCGAAGACGGCGCTCCCTACGCGATCGACGCGCTGAAGCAGCGGGTCGCGTTCCTGGCGTCACCGGAGCTCGCCGGCCGCGCTCCCGGCACGCCCGGCGATGCGGCCGCGCGCGCCGCGATCGCCGCGCGGTTCGACTGCCTCGGCCTCACACCCGGCGCGGCGGGCAATCGCTACGAACAGCCGTTCGGCGACACCGCGAACGTGATCGGCTACCTGCACGGCCGCGATCCGGAGATCGGGGGCGACATCATCCTCGTGGGCGCCCACCACGACCACCTCGGCGACGGCCACCTCGGCGCGAACGACAACGCCTCGGGAGTGGCGGCGCTGCTCGCGATCGCGCAGGCGGTCCGCCAGGCCGGCCCGCCGCGGCGGACGATCGCGTTCGTGGCGTTCGGCGCGGAGGAGCGCGGCCTCGTCGGCGCCGAGTACTTCGCGGCGAACCCGCCCCCGACGCTACCGCTCACCCAGGTGGTCCAGTACATCAACCTCGACATGGTGGGCTCGCACGCGTCGCGGCGGGTGGTGCACGCGTTCGGCACGTTCCCCGGGCTGCCGGCGACCCGGCGGCTCGCCGCGCTCGACGATCGGTACCCGAAGCTGCGGGTCGGACTCGGCGGGCACAGCGTGCGCGGCGACCAGGTCCCGTTCTGCACCCGCGGGATCCCGTACGTGTTCTTCTGGACTCCGGACGCGCGCTGCTACCACGCGACCTGCGATACCGCGGCGCGTCTCGACTACCCGCGCATGGCGGACATCGCGGCGCTCGCCGGCGCGCTGGTCCACGGGCTCTCCGAGGCTCCCGAGGATCTCCGGGCGGTGCGCGCGCGGCGCGGCTGCGGCGCGCGGCGGTGAGCTATACCTCGCCCGTGCTGCTCCGCGAGACGTTCCCGGCCGGTCCCTTCGAGTGCAACTGCACCGTGCTCGCGTGTGGCGACACCAAGGACGCGGTGATCGTCGATCCGGGCGGCGAGCTGGAGCGGATCGCCGAGCTGGTCGCGCACTACGACCTGACGGTGCGCGCGATCATCCACACCCACGCCCACCTCGATCACATCTACGGCACGCGCGACGTCAAGCAGGCGCACGGCGGCGAGGTCTGCCTGCACCGCGGCGACGCGTTCCTGTACGACGGGTTCGCGATGCAGGCGGCGATGTTCGGCTGGAAGGTCCGCGACACCACGCCGGTCGAGCGCTGGATCGAAGATGGCGACGAGGTCGCGCTCGGCAAGCGCCGGCTGTCGGTGATCCACACCCCCGGGCACACCCCCGGCTCGGTGTGCTTCGAGATCCACGATCCGGATGCGGGGCGGCTGCTGTTCGCGGGAGACACCCTGTTCCGGCGCTCGGTGGGGCGCACCGACCTGCCGGGCGGCGACGCGCGCACCCTGGCGACGTCGATCCAGCGCCGGCTGTACACCCGCGACCCCGATACCCTGGTGATTCCGGGTCACGGCCCGACGACGTCGCTCGGCGACGAGGCGCGGTCGAATCCCTACGTCCGCGCCTGAACCGCACCCGCGGCTTTCGCCGGGCGCCCCGGGCTGCTATAGGTGCGCCGCCGTTCCTTTTCAGAAAGCGGCCCAGAAGATGTCGTTCTCCGCCGCTCACCCAGCCCTCCAGTCCACGCTCGCTCGCCGCGAGTACACCGCCCCCACCGCCGTCCAGGCTGCGGTGCTCGAAGCCGATCCGGACCGCGACCTGCTCGTCTCCGCGCAGACCGGCTCCGGCAAGACCGTCGCGTTTGGCCTCGGCCTCGCCCGCCGCCTGCTCGGTGAGGCCGCGCGGTTCGAGCGCCCGGGCGCACCGCTCGCGCTCGTGGTCACGCCGACCCGCGAGCTCGCCCAGCAGGTCCACCGCGAGCTGACCTGGCTGTACGCCGAGACCGGCGCGCGGATCGCGACCTGCGTGGGCGGCTTCGATCCGCGCCGCGAGCAGCACGCGCTCGCCCAGGGCGTCCACATCGTGGTCGGCACGCCGGGCCGGCTGTGCGATCACCTCGAGCGCGGCGCGCTGGTGCTCTCGCGCATCCAGGCCGTGGTGCTCGACGAGGCCGACGAGATGCTCGACATGGGGTTCCGCGAGGACCTCGAGCGGCTGCTCCAGGCGACGCCGGAGCCCCGGCGGACGCTGCTGTTCTCGGCGACGATCCCGAAGGATATCGCGGCGCTCGCCAAGCGTTACCAGAAGAACGCGCTCCGCCTGGCGACCCAGTCGGAGAGCGATCGCCACCGCGACATCGAGTACCACGCGGTGCCGATCGTGCCGCGCGAGCGCGACCTCGCGGTGGTCAACCTGCTGCGCTACCACGACGCGCCCGGCGCGCTGGTGTTCTGCGCGACGCGCGATGGCGTCACGCACCTCGCCGCGAACCTGAGCGAGCGCGGGTTCGCGGTCGCCGCGCTGTCCGGCGAGCTCAGCCAGCGCGAGCGCAACCTCGCGCTCCAGGCGCTGCGCGATGGCCGCGCGCGGGTGTGCGTCGCGACCGACGTCGCCGCCCGCGGGCTCGATCTGCCCGACCTCGGCCTGGTGATCCACGCCGACCTGCCTCAGAACGCGCAGACCCTGGTCCACCGCAGCGGGCGCACCGGGCGCGCCGGGCGGCGCGGCACCGCGATCGTGCTGGTCCCCGATCAGGCGCGGCGCTACGTCGAGCGGATGCTCGCGCACGCCCACGTCGACGCGAAGTGGATGCGCGGCCCCACCGCCGAGGACATCCTCGCGCGCGACCAGGAGCAGCTGGTCCGCGAGATCGGCGCGATGGGCGCCGACCTCGGCGACGACGATCGCGCCGTCGCGCGGACGCTGCTCGCCGAGCGCGACCCCGAGGAGCTGGTCGCGATGCTGGTCCACGCGCGGCGCGAGGCTCGCCCCGCGCCCGAGGTGCTCACCGTGCCGCCGTCGATGCGGCCGCGGACCGAGCGCCCGGAGCGTGGCGAGCGTGGCGACCGCAGCGACCGCGGCGACCGGCCCACGCGTGGGCCGCGCCACGATCGCATGGCGGACCGCTCGTTTGGCCACCGCGACCGCGAGCCCGCCCGAGAGCGCCACGAGCACGCCGCCGAGCCTCGCCGCGCGGCCCGCCCGGTCTCCGACGAGCCCGGCGCCGGCGCCGCGTGGTTCACGGTCAACGTGGGCCGCTACAAGAACGCCGATCCGAAGTGGCTGATCCCACTGCTGTGCCGCCGCGGCGACATCACCAAGCGCGAGATCGGCAAGATCCAGATCCTCGCGCGCGAGACCCGCGTCGAGATCTCCGCCGCCGCGGCGCCCGGGTTCGCCGAGGCGGTGCGCCGACCGGATCCGAAGGACAAGAACATCCACATCGAGCCGCTCGACGTCTGAGCCCCGCGGGCCGCTCAGCGCTTCGAGATCGCGTCGCCGCGACGCACGACGCCGGCCTCGACGACCCGCGCGTTGATCCCGCGCCAGCACGCGGCGCGGCCCTCGGGCGAGTTGACCCAGCGGGTCGCCGCGCTGCCGAACCGCTCGGTGAACTTCGCGCAGCCGGTGTGCGGGTGCTCCGAGACGCGCAGCACGGCGGTCCCGACGCGCAGCAGCGTCCCCGGCGGCACGTGGTCGTGCCCGAGATCGAAGTCGACGTACAGCTGGTCGCCGGCGAGCGGCCACGCGTCGCGGTCGTGGGTGAGCGCGGCGATCACGCGCGCGTTCATCAGCGTCACCTGGGCCTCGGGGTTCGGCTCTCGGTCGCGCTTCCGGCGCGTGCTCCAGCTGTCACCCACGACGCCGACCACGAGGTCCAGGGTGGCCTCGTCGAGCACGACGCGCGCGCCGATCTCCGGGCGGATCGCGATCAGCTCGACCGTGCCGCGCTCGCGCGGCGTGGCGAGCACGTGGTCGAGCGCGGCGGCGATCTGCTCGGGCGTGTGGTGCACGAACGACGTCATGGACCAAACGGTTGCCGCGCCGGGGCGCGCGGCGCAACGCGAGCGGCGGCCGAACCGTGGCCGAACCGTGGCCGGTGTGGGCCCGACCACGCGAGCGGGCAGCTCAGCTCACGGGCACCACGAACGAGATCCGCGGGGTCTCGATCTCGCAGATCTCCGCGGTGCACACGCTCAGCTTGAACGTCCCGGTCAGCTGCGCGGTGCCGGCGCGCGCCGCGCGGAACTTGACGGTCATCGTGCCGGACTTCGCGTCATCGAGCGCGAACGCGCCCTCGCCGTCGAGCGCGATGCCCGGCAACGGATCGCCGACGAACTTGAACGGGTAGTCCTGGTTCACCTTGAACCCTTCGAGCGCGGTGAGCACCAGGCGCGCCTCGCAGATCGCACCCGCGGTGCACGGCGTCTGCGGGCCGGCATCGATCCGGTAGAACGTCTTGCCCGCGAGCGGCGCGGCCGGCGCGGCGGTCGACGGATCCGGCCGGGGCGGGGGAGACGGCGCCGGCGCCTCGCGATTCTTGCAACCTGCGAGTGCGATCGCGACTGCGAGCGCGCGCGCGATCACCCGCGCGTCACGAGCCATACTTCACGCCGCAGCCGTACGCCTTGCTGGTCGACGTGCGGACCGGCTTGCCGGCGGCGACGTCCTCGAGCGCGGCGTCGACGTAGTTGATCAGCTTGCCGCCCTCGGCGGACTTGCCCTCGCCGTCGGGCGAGTTGTCGATCGCTCCGGCGTAGACCAGGGTGCCCTTCTTGTCGATCACGAACATGTGCGGCGTGTTGGTGGCGCCGTACGCCTTGCCGACCGCGCCAGTCTCGTCGCGCAGGATCGGATAGTCCATCGACCAGGTCTTCGCCGCGTCGACGTTGTCCGCCGGCGCGGAGCCCTGCTTGCCGGCGGCGTTGCTGTTGACCGCGAGCCAGACCACGCCGCTCTTGGCGTGGCGCTTCGCCGTATCGACCAGCGAGCCGACGGTGTGCGACTTCTTGACGAACGGGCAGCCGGGGTTGAACCACTCGAGCACGACCGTCTTGCCCTTGAGCGACGCGAGGCTGACCTCCTTGCCGGTCAGATCCTTCAGCTTGAAGTCGGGCGCGCGCTTGCCGACCACGGCGCGCGCCTCCGGTTCGGCGCGCGCCGACACCGGCTTGGCCGCGGGCGGCTGGACGGGCTCCGCGGTGGCGGCCGATGCAGCGGCGAGACCTGCGAGAACGACGAGCTTGGGGAGCGTTCGCATGGCGAGCATTGGAGCACGGATCGAAGCCCCCGCACCGCCCGGGCCGCGTTGCGATCTGTGTAGCGCCCGCCCGCGCGCCTACCGGAGCGCGGCGTCGATGTCGCGCTCGAGCGACTGGAACGACTCGTCGACGTCCTTCTTGAGGCCGTCCCACTCGCCGGCCGCGCGGTGGCCCATCGCTTCGACCTTGGTCGCGAGCTGGTCGCGGCGGGTGCGCAGCGCCGCGGCGGCCTGCTTGGCCGAGGCGTCGGCCCTGGCCTCGGCGCGCGCCTCGAGCTGGGCGATCCGCACGTCGAGGCTCGACATCCGGGTCTCGAGCGCGGCCGAGAAATCCGCGCGCGCCCGGGCGAGGTCGTCCTGCGCCTGGCCGAGCTCGCGCTGCTCTCTCGCGACGTCCTGCTGCTCCTCGAGCAGGTCGCGCTGCTGGGCGCGGACGTTCGAGCGCTGCTCGGAGACGCCCTCCTGGGCCTTCTTCATCGCCTCCGCGGCGTGGTCGGTGTTCTCCGCGTCCCTGCTCTTGCAGCCGGCGGCGGCGAGCAGGCCGGCCGCGGCGAGCGAGCACCACGAGATCGTGCGCATCGGAACCTCCTTGGGTGGTTGCTGCGATCCGTGTGCAACCGAGGTGCCGTGCGCCGGCGTCGCAAGCCGTTCGACGTACGCGCCGCGCCGAGGGAGAGGCGTGCCCACGCGCACGCGGCGTGCGGATCGCCGCGGTCAGCGGCCCGGCAGCCCGGGATTCTCGAGGCGGACCCGGTACAGCCCGGTGCGCGCGGTGATGTACAGCGTGCGCGCGTCGGGATCGCCGAACGCGCAGTTCGAGGGCTGCTGCGGCACCGCGATCGCGCCCCACCGGTGGCCATCCGGCGCGAACACCTCGACGCCGGCGCGCGTGGTCACGAACACGTTGCCCGCCGCGTCGATCGCGAGGCCGTCCGCGTTGCCGGCGGTCGGCGCGACGCGCGCGCGCGGCCCGAGCGCACCGCCGGCCTCGATCGGGAACTGGTACAGGTTGCCATCGGCGGTGTCGGCGACGTACAGCGTCGCTCCGTCGGGCGACAGTCCGATCCCGTTCGGGCGCGCCGAGAGCGGCCCGCGGTGCTCGGCGGTCACCGCCCCGCCGGGCGCGATCCGGAACACGCCCATGAAGTCGAGCTCGCGCTGGGCATCGGCGATCCCGTACGGCGGATCGGTGAAGTAGATCGTCCCGTCGGCGGCGGCGATCAGATCGTTCGGCGAGTTGAACCGCTTGCCCTCGAACCGGCTGACCAGCGAGACCGAGGTGTCCGGCGCGGACAGCTGCGCGATCCCGCGCGCGCCGTGCTGCGCCGCGATCAGCTGCCCCGCGGGATCGAGCGCGAGGCCGTTCGCGTTCTGGCTCGGCCGGATCAGCACCGACGGCGCCGCGCCGCCCGGCTGGTAGCGGTAGACCGCGTTCGCGGGGATATCGGTGAACACCAGGTCGCCCTCGGCGGCGCGCCACTGCGGCCCCTCGGTGAACTGGAACCCATCGCCGACCAGCTCGACCTCGCCGATCCCGCGCAGCGGATCGCCCGGCGCGCTCGGACCATCACACGCGCAATCCGGCGGCGCGGCCGCGTCGGGCGCGGCCGGCTCGTCTCCACAGGCCGCGACGACGAGCACCAGCGCGATCCCCACCCGGGTGGTCATGCGCGCACGATACCAGCTCAGCCGTCGCCGGTGCCGTCGTGGCTCGGCGGTCTCGGCGTCGGTGGTGGCGGGCGCGTGGGCAGCCGGACGACGTACAGGAACCCGATCACCATCACCGTCGCCATGCCGCCGATCGCGAGCCGCGATGCACCACTCGCGATCATCAGGCCGAGGCTGACCGCCATCGACACCCACGCGGTGATCTTGACCGGCCACGGCACCACGCGGTGCTGCTTCCACGCGAGCAGCCGCGGGCCGAAGCGCCGGTGGCCGAGCAACCACGCCTCGAGCCGCGCCGAGCTGCGCGAGAACGCCCACACCGAGATCAGCAGGAACGGCGTGGTCGGCAGCACCGGCAGGAACGCGCCGAGCACGCCGAGCGCGACGAACAGGCAGCCGACCGCGAGGTAGACATAGCGCGCGGCGCCACGCAGCACGGTCACAGTCTGGCACGTCCCCCGGAGCGCCGGGCCGCCCGCGCCCCGCTCACGCGGTGATCTGGGCGATCTTCGCGGTCAGCCGCTTCTGCGGCTCGCTCGGCTCGACGGTCTGCATCGCGACGACCTTCGCGAGGTCGCCCTCGACCTGGATCTCGCCGGTCAGGAACGCCTGCACGCCGGCCGCGGCGTCGCCATCGACGAAGATCTTGCGCGCGACCGCCGAGGGCAGGGTCAGCCGCGTCTCGACGTTCGGCTGGTGGCCGCGGACGAACAGGCCGTCCTTCATGAACAGCTGCTTGTCGCCGCTCGGCGAGGTCACGGTGATGTTGACCTCGACCGCCTTCATCGGCGCGGGGATCTCGAGATCGCCCGCGGCGGCGATCAGCGCGTCGACCTCGTCGAACCAGGCGTCGGACAGGAACTCGTGGGGCATGGGCGCAACATAGTCCGATCCGGAATTTCTTGACACATCACGTCATGACGGAGTACTGATGCACCTACCGACCGGTCGGTAGGTGACCACCATGACTCCGCCTTTCGTCTGTTGGTTCGCTGTGTTACACGGTTCCGGTGACCACCGCTCCGCGCCCGGAGAGCGACACTCGGCTCCGCCAGATTCTCGAGCGCAGCGCCCGGCTGATCTGCCAGCGCGGCTTCGAAGCCACGAGCATGCAGGAGCTCGCGCTCGCGTGTGGGCTCACCAAGGCGGGCCTGTACCACCACGTGCGGACCAAGGAGGCGCTGCTCCTGGCGATCATGCACTACGGGATGGATCTGTTCGAAGAGCTCGTCCTGGCGCGGGTGGCCGGGATCGCCGATCCACTCGAGCGGCTGCGCGCGACGATGGCGCGCAACCTCGAGCTGGTGACCGACGACGCGAGCAAGGAAGTCACGATCATCCTGCACGAGCATCAGACGCTGACCGGCGACGCGCAGCGCGAGATCAACGCGCGCAAGAAGCGGTACGTCGCGTTCCTCGAGGCGTCGTTCCGCGAGGCGATCGCGCGCGGCCAGATCCGCGCGATCGATCCCACGATCGCGGCGTTCAACTTCCTCGGCTCGGTGCTCTGGACCTACAAGTGGTACCGGCCCGACGGCCGGATCGGCCGCCAGGAGCTGGCGGACGGCATCGGCGACCTGTTCTTCGCCGGCCTGTTGCCGCGCTGAGCGCGCCCACCCCGCGGGCCCGGCGCGCGCGAGGTGCGCGATGACTCGCTGGGTCTCGCTCGACGAGGCCGCGCGCAGCGTGCCCGACGGTGCGTGGATCGGGCCGGGCGGGTTCATGCTCGGCCGCGCGCCGATGGCGCTGATCTTCGCGCTGATCCGCGCGCGCCGCCGGGAGCTGCGGATCATCTCGCTGCCGAACCCGCTGCCCGCCGAGCTGCTGGTCGCCGCCGGCGCGGCCACCCGCGTCGAGCTGCTGTTCGGCGCGCTGACCCTCGCCAACCGGGTCCGCCCGATGCCCACGCTCAAGCGCGCGATCGAGCGCGGCGAGATCGCGTGGGCCGAGCACGATGGCTACCGGGTGGTCCAGCGGCTGCGCGCCGCGGCGATGGGCCTGCCGTTCCTCCCGGCGCCGGACGCCGACATCTCCGAGCTGAGCACGCTCGAGCCGCCGGTCTACGCCGACGATCCGTTCACCGGCGCCCGGGTGCCGGTCGAGCGCGCGTTCCACCCGGACGTCGCGCTGGTCCACGCCCACGCCGCCGACGACGCCGGCAACCTCTACGTCGAGGATCCGACGACGGATCTGCTGATGGTCGGCGCGGCGACCCGCGTGATCGCCACCGCCGAGCACCGCGTCCCGGCGCTGCTGCGGGTCACCGTGCCGGCGTTCCAGGTCGAGCTGGTCGCCGAGGCGTACGGCGGCGCGTGGCCCACCGGCTGCGTCGGTCGCTATCCACACGACGAGCCGGCGCTGCTCGCGTACCTCGACGAGGCCGAGGCCGGGCGCGGCGCGGCGTGGATCGAGTCGGTGCTCGAAGGCCGGATCGTCGCGGGGGCCGCGTGATCAGCGCCGCCGATCGCCTGGTGTGGCAGATGGCGGCGCAGATCGCCGATGGCGCCACCGTGGCGACCGGGGTCGCCTCGCCGCTCGCGGTGCTCGCGATCGCCGTCGCGCGCGCCACCCACGCGCCGCGCCTCACCTACCTCGCGTGTGTGGGCTCGCTCAACCCGCGGGTCACCCGGCTGCACGGCTCGAGCGAGGACCTCGCGTACCTCGACGGGCGCACCGCCGACGTCTCGATCCCCGAGCTGTTCGATCACGCGCGGCGCGGCCGGGTGGACACGGTGTTCTTCGGCGCGGTCGAGGTCGAT
>JBQCJR010000889.1:0-2791 GCA_051952595.1 Kofleriaceae bacterium | reverse complement strand
CACCTCGAGCTCGAGCTCGACGGCGGCCGCTGGCTGCCCGCCGACCCGGCGCTGCGCGAGCGCGGCCTCTCGGAGGCGCTGCCGCTCGACTTCTGCACGCCGTACGGCTGCTCGAAGGGCGCCGCCGAGCAGTACGTGCTCGACTACGCGGCGACGTTCGGGCTGCCGGCCACGGTGTTCCGGATGAGCTGCATCTACGGGCCGCGCCAGCTCGGCACCGAGGACCAGGGCTGGCTCGCGCACTTCTTGATCCGCGCGCTCGACGGGGCGCCGATCACGATCTACGGCGATGGCCGCCAGGTCCGCGACGTGCTGTTCGTCGACGATCTGGTCGACGCGCTGGTCCGCGCGTGGCGGCAGATCGACGCGGTGCGCGGCCGGCCGTTCAACATCGGCGGCGGGCCGCGCAACACCCTGAGCCTGCTCGAGCTGATCGATCACATCGCGATGCTGCGCGGCCAGCGCCCGGAGGTCCGGTTCGATGGCTGGCGCACCGGCGACCAGCGCTACTTCGTCTCGGACACCACGGCGTTCAGCGCCGCGACCGGCTGGCGCCCGCGGGTGGCGCCGCGCCCCGGCATCGAGGCGCTCCATGGCTGGCTCGTGGAGCGCCGGCTGCCCACTTCTCCCCTCTGGACAGGAGAGCTTCGTGCTTGAACAGGACATCCCCCGGCGCATGCGCGCCGCCGTCATCACCGCGCCGCGGACGTGCGAGGTCCACGAGGTCGACACGCCGGCGCCCGGGCCCGATCAGGTGCTGATCCGGGTCCAGGGCTGCGGCGTGTGTGGCTCCCACCTGCCGCTGTGGGAGGGCCGCTCGTGGTTCTCGTACCCGACCGCGCCGGGCAACCCGGGCCACGAGGGCTGGGGCGTCGTGGTCGGCGCGGGCGCCGAGGTCCGCTCGCTGGCCGCCGGGGACCGGGTCGCGTTCCTCTCCGAGCGCGCGTTCGCCGAGTACGACGTCGCGGCGGCGAGCTCGGCGATCGTGGTGCCGCCGAGCCTCGCGGGCCACGACGTGCCCGGCGAGCCGCTCGGCTGCGCGATGAACATCTGGCGGCGCAGCGCGATCGAGCGCGGCCACACCGTGGCGGTGATCGGCGCGGGGTTCCTCGGCGCGCTGGTGATCCAGCTCGCGGCGCGCGCCGGCGCGCGGGTGATCGCGATCTCCAAGCGCAGCTACTCGCTCGAGCTGGCGCGCCAGATGGGCGCGATCGAGGCGATCGATCTCGGGTGCGAGGATCGCGAGATCGTCGCGCGCGTCGAGCAGCTGACCGACGGCGCCGGATGCGACCGCGTGATCGAGCTGGCCGGGCTGCAGCGCCCGCTCGATCTCGCCGGCAAGCTGTGCCGGATCCGCGGCCGCCTGGTGATCGCGGGGTTCCACCAGGACGGGCCGCGCCACGTGGACATGTTCCTGTGGAACTGGCGCGGGCTCGACGTGATCAATGCCCACGAGCGCGATCCGGCCGCGTACGTCCAGGGCATGGGGGCGGCGCTCGACGGCGTGGTCTCGGGCCGGCTCGATCCGGCGCCGCTGTACACCCATCGCGTGCCGCTCGCGCGCGCCCGCGAGGCGTTCGAGCTGCTGCGGATCCGGCCCCCGGGGTTCGTGAAAGCGCTGGTGACGCCGTGACGTCGCGCCCGCGGCTCGGGTTCCTCGGCGTGGGCTGGATCGGCCGCCAGCGCATGGAGGCGGTGGTCGATCAGGGCCGGGTGGTGATCGCGGCGATCGCGGACCTGTCGCGCGAGCGGCGCGACGCCGCGGTCGCCGAGGCGCCCGGTGCGATCGCGTGCGACCACCTCGGCCAGCTGCTCGAGGTGCCACTCGACGGGATCGTGATCGCGACGCCCAGCGCGCTGCACGCCGAGCACTGCATCGCCGCGCTCGAGCGGGGCCGCGCGGTGTTCTGCCAGAAGCCGCTCGCCCGCACCGCCGAGGAGACCCAGCTGGTGGTCGATACGGCGCGCGCGGCGGACCGGCTGCTCGGCGTCGACCTGTCGTACCGCCACACCGAGGCGATCCAGCGGATCCGCGAGCTGCTGCGCGCCGGCGGGATCGGCCACGTGTTCGCGATCGACCTGGTGTTCCACAACGCGTACGGCCCGGAGGCGGCGTGGTTCTACGACAAGTCTTCCTCGGGCGGCGGCTGCGTGATCGACCTCGGCGTCCACCTGGTCGATCTCGCGCTGTGGCTGCTCGACTTCCCCGCGGTCACGTCGGTCGATAGCCGGCTGTACGCCGGTGGCGACCCGATCCCGCGCGACTCGCCGCGCGTCGAGGACTACGCGTCGGTGCAGCTCCACCTGGCCGGCGGGGTGACCGTGCGGCTCACCTGCTCGTGGCGGATCTCCGCCGGCCGCGACGCGGTGATCGAGGCGGCGATCTACGGCACCGACGGCGGGCTGGCGATGCGCAACCTCGAGGGCTCGTTCTACGACTTCGTCGCCGAGCGCTACACCGGGACGCGCACCGAGTGCCTCGCGGCGCCGCCGGACCGGTGGGGCGGCCGCTCGGTGATCGCGTGGACCGAGCAGCTGGCCGAGAGCCCGGCGTTCGATCCCGAGGCCGAGCGGTTCGTCGACGTCGCCCGGGTGCTCGACCTGATCTATGGCCGCGGCACCGCGGGGGCGCGCGACCTCGCATGACCGCGCCCGCTCGGATGCGCGTGCTGATGACCGCCGACACCGTCGGTGGGGTGTGGAGCTACGCGTGCGAGCTGACCGGCGCGCTCGCGCCGCTCGGCGTCGACATCGTGATGGCGACGATGGGCGCGCCGCTCTCGGTGGCCCA
>JBQCJR010000888.1:0-3599 GCA_051952595.1 Kofleriaceae bacterium | reverse complement strand
ACCGCCTCTCGCAGGTGTCGAGCGACGGGGCCCATCCCGCCGCCGTCAGCGCGCGTGTCCGCGTTCTCCCCCCTCGTCCGCGCGAGGAGCCGGCGTGCCCTACGAGGGTTCTGGTCTCTGGTCTCGTCAACGCGCGCGCGAGGCGGACGGGGTGGGTTCCGAGCGAGTAAGGCCCTTCGTCGGTGCGGTCAGGCCGGCGCCGCCTCTCGCAGGTGTCGAGCGACGGGGCCCATCCCGCCGCCGTCAGCGCGCGTGCCCCGCGTGCTCCCCTCGGCCGCGCGTGAGTCGGCGTGCCCTACGAGCGTTCTGATCTCTGGTCTCGTCAACGCGCGCGCGAGGCGGACGGGGTGGGTCCCGAGCGAGTAAGGCCCTTCGTCGGTGTTGTCAGGCCGGCGCCGCCTTCCGCAGGTGTCGAGCGACGGGGCCCACCCCGCCGCCGTTAGCGCGCGTGTTCGCGTTCTCCCGCTCGGCTCGTGACGTTGCCAGCGCGCGTGTTCGCGCTCTCCCTCTCCCTCTCCCTCTCCCCCGCTACAGCACTTTGTTGCGCTTCATCAGCCACAGCAGGCCGACGACGATCGCGACCACCGCGATCCAGAAGTACAGGTAGCCGTACTCCCAGCCCTTCTCGGGGAGTATGTCGAAGTTCATGCCGTAGACGCCGCACAGGAAGGTGAGCGGCAGGAAGATGATGCTGACCACGGTCAGCCGGCTCATCGTCTGGTTGGTCTTGTGCGCGACCAGCGACATGTAGTTGTTGAGCGCGCCCGAGAGGATGTCGCGATCGACGAGCACGTCCTGGAGCACGCGCTCGACGGTGCCGACCATGTTCGCGAGGTACGGCTGGGTCGCGTCGCTGACGAACGGCGACTTGCGGGTCGAGAGGTCGGTGAGCACCGCGCGCGCCGGCAGCACGACCTTGCGCAGGTGCAGGAGGTCGGAGCCGAGCTCGGAGGCCTCGGCGAACACCGCGTCGTCGACGTTGCCGCTCAGCTGGGCCTGGACCTGCTCGACGCGCTCCTCGAAGCGCTTGTGGACCGAGAGGTAGTTCTCGATCAGGTGGTCCCACAGCTCGTAGAGCAGGAAGCTCGGGCTCTGGGCGAACCGCTTGAAGTCCGCGAGGTAGGACTTGCGCACCGCCTCGAGGAACACCGGCTGGCCGCGATGCAGGGTCAGCAGGAAGGTCTCGCCCAGGATCACGTCCACCCGCTCGAGATCGAACTTCTTGCCCGCGAGCCGGCAGCCCGAGAGCACGAGGTGGACGTAGTCGTCGTAGCGCGCGATCTGGGTCGCCGGCTCGCGCGTCAGCGCGTCCTCGACGATCTCGGGCACGCACAGGTCGAGCCGCGCCAGCACCGCGCGCGCCTCGTCGATCTGCGCGATGTCGATGTCGATCCACACGAACGTGCCGGCCGCCATCGCGCCGTGCACCTCGTCGACCGTGGGCCGGGTGTGCTGCTTGGTCTTGAAGTCCAGCCCGACGCAGGCGACCAGCGGATCGTGCAGCTGCGCGACGACGGGCTCGGCGCTCACGCCCCCATCGTACGCCTGTGCGGGGCGGCTCGCTAGCGAGCTATTCCGCGTCCGGGGCGGCCGCTGCCTCGCGCAGCGCCTTCTCGCGGATCCGCTTGTCGAGGAAGTAGTCGCGGCCGCGCCAGAACTCGGCCGCCACGCCGACCAGCGACACCACCGCCGCGGCGCCCGCGAACAGCGAGGCGTGCGCCGGGACCAGCAGGGCGGCGCCGAGCAGCGCCGAGATCCCGAGCACCCGGCTGCCCCACGCGAGCGCCAGGGTCGCCTTCTTGTGGTGCGAGAGCAGGTTGTCGAGGCCGCCGACCGCCAGCTCGAGCGACAGGATCGCGAAGATCGGCCACGACGGCGCCGGCGTCTCGACCAGCACCGCGAACAGCAGCAGCGGCATCGCGACCGCGCCGATCAGCCGGACCGCGTCGGCGCGCGAGAAGTCGCCGCGGCCGCGCAGCTTGCGCCAGCCGATCAGGATGTAGTCGATGCCGCTGATCCAGGTGATCGCGACGACGCCGATCATGATCGCGCGGATCGTCAGCACCATGTCGCCGTGGAGGTGGAGCGCGAGGATCGGCGCGAACGAGCCCGACATCACCAGCGCGCCGCGCCAGAACTTGCGCTTGACCAGCCACAGCGCGGCCATCAGCGCGATCGGCGTCACCACGCCGGCCACCAGCAGCCAGCTCAGGAAGTCGTGGTACGCCGGCCCGAGCAGCGGGAACAGCAGCATCACGCCGATGCCCTGCATCTGGGTCCAGGTCTTGGCCTTGGCCAGGTAGCTGGTCTTCATCGTGATGCCGCGCTGCTCGTAGGCTGTGCGCTGCGGGTTTTTTAAGAACTCGCGCACGAACTTCTGGCCACACGCCCCCGCCGGGACCAGGCCCGCGTGGCCGCCGATGTCATCGGCGAACGGCACGTAGGCGAACGCGATGAACACCTTGTCCGCGATCGGATCGAGCAGGCCGCCGAGCACGGTCGGGCCGTACTTGCGGGCGAGCAGGCCGTCGACCCAGTCGGTGCAGCCGATGAGCGTGCCGGCGATCAGCGCGCTCCACATGTACCAGTTGCCCTGGTAGCCGCGCTCCGCGCCTTGGTAGATCAGCCAGCTGAGCAGCGGCATGGGAACCAACCGCGCCAGGGTGACCTGGTTGGCGGTGATCAGCGGGCGGCCCGGACTCGGCACAGGCCCGGGACCCTATCACGGCCTCGCGACCGCTCGGCGCGAGCGGTGCATCTGCTGGCAGGTACGAGAAACCCCGGTGCGAACGCTTCGGGGTGGAAGTTCCGAGGTGAGGGGGCCCTTCAGCGGGCCGGTGCGGCGTGGCTCCGGCGGACCGCCACCGAGCGCGGCATCTTGAGGAGGTGCCCGACGAGCAGGTCAAACCCTCGCCCGAAGGCGAGGAGGTCCGCGAGCGCGAGCTGGTCCACGAGATCCGCGCGATCGCCGAGAGCCGCGAGGACGAGGGCGAGTTGCACGCCGAGGACGAGCGCGAGGGCGAGGGCCGGGATGGGCGCCCGCACGGGGCGCACCACGGCGGGCACGGCCATCACGGCGGGCACGGCCATCAGGACGAATCGCTCGATAGCGAGGAGCTGCGCGATGCGTGGCCGCTGCTCGACTCGACCGAGCGCGCCGAGGGCCTGCGGGTGCTGCCGCGCGACGAGGCCGAGGAGTTCTTCATCGCGCTGTCGGCGCGCGACCAGGCCCAGCTGCTCGAGCACTGGCGGCCGGCGCTCCGCCGCCAGTGGATGCGCCTGCTCGAGCCCGACGATGCCGCCGACGTGATCCAGGAGCTCGACGACGCCCAGCGCGACGCGTACCTCCGCCTGCTCGACCAGCCGACCCGCAAGGAAGTCCGGGCCCTGCTCGCGTACAAGGAGGACGAGGCCGGCGGGTTGATGAACACCCGCTACGCCCGGCTGCGCCCGGAGATGAAGGTCGACGAGGCGATCACGTACCTGCGGCGCCAGGCGATCGGGCGCGCCGAGACGATCTATGTCGCGTACGTGCTCGATCCCGAGCAGCACGTGCTCGGGGTGGTCTCGTTCCGCGACCTGTTCGCGGCGACCGCCGG
>JBQCJR010000887.1:0-2462 GCA_051952595.1 Kofleriaceae bacterium | reverse complement strand
GAGGCCTCGAGCGCGCTGGGGGCGCAGATCGCGATCCGGACCCGCGCGCCCGGCGCCTGCGCCGCCGCGGCGATCCGCGCCACGCCTCGTGGCAGCTTGGCGCCGAGCAGGCACAACGTGCCGGCGTCGGCGCGCGCGAACGCCTGCGCGCCATCGTCGCCCGGCTCGCACACCACGAACGGCCGGCCGTCGCCGAGCGCGTGGCGATGGAGCCGGCGGGCGAGCGCGGTGAGATCGCCATCGCCGCGCAGCACGAGCGCCGCGCGCAGCGCCGCCATGTCGCGCACCGCGCGCAGCGCGCGATCGATGTCCGGGGCGAACGCTCGGTCCCAGCCGAGGAAGCGCGCGAGCAGGCGGCGCAGCGCGACCAGCCGCTCGCTCTCCGCGATCAGCGTCAGGTCGCCGAGCTCGATCTCGACGCCCGGCGCGAGCTGGAACGAGAGCCGTCGCTCGCCGTCCTGGCGGATGCCGTTCGTGCTCTCCAGATCGTGGAGCGACCAGACCGCCCCGTCGTGGACCAGGCGGGCGTGCCGGCGAGAGATCCAGCCGGTTGGATCGACGAGCTGGATCCCGCACTCCGGGGCGGTGCCGATCACCAGCTCGCCACCCCCCTTCGGCAGCTCGAACGCTGCATCGGTGCCCCAGATCCGCAACCGGAGCACCGGATCGTCGATGGCCCAGCCGCGGTGACCGCCGTCGGCGTTGGTCGAGATCTCGATCATGCAGCGCCAGCTTAGTCCGTCCGGATGGCCTTCGAGCGTCGCTGTAACGTCGTCGATCCTCGCGCTGCGATGTTACCTGCGGTGCGTCGCGTGGACTCGTGCGACACCGGACCAAGACCGTGCTTGTCCGTCGCCCATGAGCCGGACGAGTCCGGTCGGTAACGTTGTTCGCCGTGGGATGCGAACATCACATCGACATCCGCGTGTGCTTCGCGGCTTGCGCGAGTGTCACTCCCTCGCGCTAGGATGATCCTCGCGAGCGGCGGATCGCCACGCGAGGTCGCCGCTCGGATCGCGAGGCCATGAGGTGCGCTCTCTATTCAGTTCCTTTCAATCGGGTGACCGGACGTGCACGGTGGGTGATGCCGAGCCGCGCGCGATCCAACGCGAGGTCGCGCGCGCCGGGATCTCGCGGCGGTGCGAACGGACTCGCCACCGGGCGATCGGGAGGGTATGGGTGGAGGAGGGTGGGGCGCACGAGCATGCGGCCGAGCAGATCGGCCGCGGAGCGTGGTGCCGAGGTCTGGTAGATGCGGAGGTTCTGATGGTCGAAGATCGACGTGCTCACCGCGGGTCGCGCTGGCGCGAGTCCTGCTCTCGCGCAACGCCTCGGTCGTCCCGAGCGGGACCGGCGACGCTCGTTTGCGATCGGCGGGTGCGATAGCGCAGCGCTGATCCGTTCATTCGAGTTTTTTTATTCCAGCCGGCCGGGCGCGATGGGGAGGCACGCCCGCTCCGGGAAGGACGAATCATCGTTCGAGAGGTGGTCCGACGTGCAGATCTGGCGATCCATGGTGATGGTAGGTGAGCTCGCGCTCGCGCGAGCTCGGCAGGTTCTCGAAGCCCGGCGAGCGAAACCTCGAGCAGGGCGAGCCCAGGAGCGAGCTTCGCGGAGCGCAGCAGGTGCACCCCGGCTGCGCGATCCGTGCGTGGCTCGACCACGCGTGTGGCGCGCTCCGCAGCGGCGATCGAAGCCGCGCGTCGAGCCGAGCCACGAGGTTCACACGGGCAGGCTGCGCGTTGGCGCGGTCTGACTCGCTGCGCCGTTTCATCAGGACGCGTTGACCACCTCGCGCGTCGGGCCACGTAACCCGCGCGACGAAGATCGCGATCGGGTTTCATTCGCTCGACGGAACAGCGAGCACACCTGCAGGTGCCGGTATGAGAGGGGTGCGATGAATCCATCCGCGACGAACACCGATCCCGGCGGGGCCGGCGAGTGGGCGCTCGACGATCAGGTCGTCCAGCTCCGCGAGTGGGGCACCGATCGCGTGTACCGGCTGCCGCCCGCGCCCATCGACGAATGGACGATCGGCTCGTCCTCGCGCTGCTCGCTCCAGCTCCGCGATCCACCTCGCTACATCTCGCGGCTGCACGCGAGGCTGGTCCGCACCTACGGCACCTGGTTCATCCACGATGCCGGCAGCAAGAACGGGCTGTGGCAGGACAACGCGCGCCGGCCGTCGTTCGCGCTGACCCCCGGCCTCGAGATCGGCATCGGCAGCCTGCTGCTGGTCGCCGAGAGCCCGCGCTCGATCGTGCTGCGTGGGTTCGTGGCGCGCATGCTCGGCTGGGATCTGCACCGGCTCTCCGATATCGATCGTGCGCTGCGGGCGCTCCGCACGATGGCCACGATGCGCGCGCCGCTGCTGCTGTGTGGCGAGGGCAACCTGGTCGATCTCGCGCGCCAGCTCCACGCCCTGACGCTCGGCGCCGCGGCGCCGTTCGTGGTCAGCGATC
>JBQCJR010000886.1:0-11321 GCA_051952595.1 Kofleriaceae bacterium | reverse complement strand
GCGCGCCGCGATCGACCAGCGGCACGAGCAGCGCGGTATCGCGGACCACCAGCTTCTCGAGGGCCGGACGGATCGCGCCGAGGCGCATCGTGCCGAGATCGAGCGCGGCGAGCGGTTCGCCGTGCTCGACCCACCACTGGACGAGCGCGGGATCGAGGTCGCGGTGCGCGCCGGTCGCGACATCGATCAGGCGATCACCGTCGAGCCGGCCGAGCGCCCGCAGCTCGATCGCGAGCAGGCGCCACAGCGAGGCGAGCCGCTCGGCGATCCGCGGCTCGCTCTCGACATCGGCGAGCGACTCGACGAATTGCTCGAGCGCGCGCGCCCGCGCGACCGGCACGGGCCGCGCACTCGACGTGGCCCACGCGACCCCGAGCGCGGCGACCCACGCGAGGCTGCCGCCGATCGCGAGCGCGACGGTGATCTCGACCTCGAGCACGAACAGCCCGACGCCGATCCCGGCGATCGCGATCGCGGCGCCGATCAGCTCGGTCGCGACGTCGCGATCGAGGCCTTGCGGACGGAGCAGGTTCGACCGCAGCTCGTAGTACACGGCCACCCACGCCGCGATCGTCGCGCACAGCCACGCGATCGGATAGACGCCGGCGATCGAGTAGACCAGCAGCAGATCGCTGGCGCCCACGGCGCCGAGCGCGAGCACCGCGATCAGCATCCGCACGAGGCCGCGGCGCTCGCCGCCGGAGGTGGAGCGCCGCGCGATCGCCATTCCGACCGCGAGCCACACGCCGATCTGCGAGAAGTGCAAGCCGGTGAGCGGACCGGCATCGATGTAGTAGATGCCGGACGAAAGGCGATGTACACCGGGGACGACGGCATCTGTGCCCCAGCACACCGCGAGCAGGGCGCTGCCGACGACGGCGGCGAGCCGCGCGATCCAGCGGTGGCGCTCGAGCTGGCCGCTGACCCCGAGCAGCACGAGCAACAGGCTCGGACCGACCAGGGCGATCGGCCCGTTGCCGAGCCGCAGCAGCCGGGTGGCGAGCGCCGGGTCGGACGCGCACGCCGACAGCGCCGAGCACACCGCCCACGGCAGCGCGCTGGTGGCGGCGCCGACCGTGCCAAGGCGCAGCACGCGGTCGCCGCGCACCAGCGCCCCGACGAGCGCGACCGCCGCGAGCGACGCCGCGCACACGAGGTACGGCACGCACAGCCAGTTCCACGCGAGGTGCACCACCCGCGAGCTTAGCCGGAATCTCCGCCGGGCCGCGCGCGCCCGGAATCTCCGCCCGTGCGTCGCGGAGCCTCCGCCCGCCGCCACCCCGCCCCATCTCCGCGCACGTCCGGCACCGCATCTCCGCCAGCCGACCGCCCGCCCCATCTCCGCGACGTCCGGCACCGCATCTCCACCAGCCGACCGCCCGCCCCATCTCCGCCAACCAGTGTGTCGCCGCATCTCCGCCGCCGACTGCCCCGCCGCATCTCCGCCAGCCGACCGCCCCGCCCCATCTCCGCGCACGCCCGCCGCATCTCCGCCCGCCGAGCCCACCCGGCTCTGCGACCCTCCGGCCCGGCCGTCCGTCCGGATCCACATGCGTGCCCACCTCCTGCTCCTGCTGCTGCTCGGCGCCTGCTCCGCGCCCGCGGCAGCGCCGGCCCGCCCGGCGACCGCCCCGCCGGCGGGGCCGTGCCGCGATCTGCCGGCGTGCGAGGCGCGATGCGCGGCACCGGCGCCGGGCGACAGCTGCGAGGAGGCCGCGGCGATGATGCGCGCGCAGCCGATGGCGACCGATGCGCTGCGCTACGTCCGGGTGCTCGACGGCGCGTGCACCGCGGGGCATGCGCGATCGTGCAACCGGCTCGCCCAGACGCTCTCGAGCTCGCCGGCGATGCCGCGCGACGAGGGCCGCATCCGGAAGGCGTACGAGCGAGGGTGCGCGGTCGCGGACGGCGCGTCGTGCTTGTCGATGGTGGGCACCGCCGAGGGCTGGACGGACAAGCTGGGGCCGGTGCGCGCCCGGCTCGCCGCGGGCTGCGACGCTCACGATGGCCGGAGCTGCGGAGTGCTGGCGGCGCTGGTGCTCGCGCTCGATCGCGATCGCGACGCGAGCACGGCGCTGGCGACCCGATCGGTCGAGTACCTCTCGGAGCGCTGCACGGCGGGCGATGCCGAGGAGTGCATGATGGCGGCCCGCCAGCTGGACGCGATCGGCCGGGCGCCGGGCGGGCCGTCCGCCGACCTGGCGGCGCGGATCAAGCCGCTGCTCGACCGCGGCTGCGAGCTGGGCGATGGCGAGCCGTGCATGCTGGTCGCGATGAACTCCCCGGACCTGTCCTCCTCGGAGCGCGACGCGTTGTTCCGGCGGAGCTGCACGCTGGGCCGGCCGGAGTCGTGCCTGATCCTCGCCCGGCAGGCGCTGGATGCGGGCAGCACCGACGCGAGCGCCGCGCTCGCGCACGGGCTCGCGCTCGCGGAGGCGCAGTGCAACCTGGCGGACGAGCCGTCGTGCCGCTTGCTCGCCGACGCGCTGGTGCTCGACGCGCTATCGAGCGCCGAGGTGGCACACATCACCGACCTGGTCGAGCGCACGTGCGAGCGCGGCTCGGTGCTGGTCTGCGTGCACCTCGCCGATGCCCTCGAGCGCGCGCCGGCTTCGCGACGCGATCCCGCGCGGAGCCAGGCGCTCCGCGACCGCGCGTGCAAGCTCGGCTATCCGTTCACCTGCCCGGATCCGAAGGTCGCGCCGACGCCCGCGCCGTGACGACCTGCCGCTGGCCGCTGGCCGCCGGCCGACGCGACGACGCCGATCACGCGCTCAGGGCGTCGCGAGCCGGATCGACAAGCGGTAGCGGTTGTACGCGCACAGGCCGTTGCAGTTCTCGATTCCGCTGCGCACGACGCCGACGGCGTAGTGGCCGCCGGGCGCGACGGTCTGCTCGTAGCAGCGCACCTGGTCGCCGAGATCGAGATCGGGCGGGTTCGCGCACGACGCCTCGACAAGCGTGCCGGCGGCCCCGTCGTTCGAGAACCACAGATCGAGCGGCTCGAACGCGACCGGAAACACCATGCGCACCTGGATCTTCACCGCGACGCACTCCGACGGCACGTCGAGCTGGTACCAGTCGGCCTGATCTCCGCCGCTGAGGCAGCCGGTGGTTTCACGGTCCGGCGAAAAACACGTAAACGTGCCGAGATCCTTGCCGGTCTCCGGAGTGTCGCCCGCGGGATCCGACGCGCCACACTCGAACGGCGTGGCCGCGCCCGGGAACACACACACGTTGTCCGGCCCGTTGCACACCTGGCCCTCGGGGCACAGCTGCTCCGGACCACACAGATACGACCCGGGCGCGATGTCGGGCTCGCACGCGGCGAGCCCCGCGCACGCGCTGATCGCGGCCAGCATCCGCGTCCACCGAGCGCGCATCAGAACCTCCACGCGCTGCCGACCACCGCGCCGCCGGCGACGGGGTTGACGGTGGGCAGCGCGCCCGTTGTGTGGATCACGACCTGATCGGTCTTTGGCGCGGTGATCAGGAACGCCACGACCGTGCCGACCAGCACCGCGCCGCCGACGCCGTAGTACACCTTGGCCCGGGTCGACGATCGATCCGCGCGATCGGCCAACCCGACCTCGGCCGCGCCCCACGTCGTGCCGATGAAGTGGTCCCGGCTGATCGCGTCCGCGGCGTCCCGCGCGTCGAGGTTGTAGTACACGCCGAGCGCGCCGAGCACGACCGCGGAGCCGGCGAGCGCGCCGAGCACGATCTTGTTCGTCGTCGAGCGCTCGCCCGGCACGTCGATGGTGAGGTCGCGCGGCCGCCGGTACTTCAAGACGGGAGTATCCGAGGGCGCCACGATCGGGGGCCCCTCGGGCGCGCTCGCTGGCTCGTCGGCCGCGGCGACCCGGGGACAGGCCACCGCGAGGCACGCCATCCAGCACCGAGCTACTCTCATGCGCCGCAGGTTCGCGCGTCGTCGAGCAGCGGTCAATCGACCGCCCAGCTCAACGGACCTGTCGTGCCGCGACCCACACACCGCGCTGCGACGTTCCGCCCACAGCCGATGTCCGCCGTGGCAAGATGGCTGGGTTGTCTCGGCGCTCACCTCGCTATCGCATCGAGATCCCGGCCACGGCGGTGCCGTTGCTGGGCGGTGACATGGCGGTGTGCCGGACGCGCGACGTCTCCGAGGCGGGCGTCTGCCTCGACACCGCGGCGTGGTTCCCGCTCGGCACCCGGCTGTCGCTCGCGCTGGTGGATCCGCTGAACGGCAACGCGCTCGAGGTGGTCGGCGACGTGGTCCGGGAGGCGGCGGCGCCGAGCTGGGTGCTCGGGATCGTGCTGATCGAGCCGCCGTTCGAGTGGCGCGCGCTGGTCGCCGGCGCGGCGCGGCGCTCCGGAACGATCCTCGACAAGCCGATCCGCCGGCTGCGCGTGCTGGTGGTCGGCGACGCGCACCGCCAGCGCGGCGCGATGGCGCTCTACGTCACGAGTGGCTGGGACGTGCTGTTCGCGACCGACATCGCCAGCATCGCCGATGCGGTCGAGCACCTCGAGCTGGACGCGGTGGTCGCCGAGCTCGATGCGAACGACCCGCGGATCCCGGCGCTGATGGAGGCGGCGCGCGACGCCCAGCCGGCGGCGCGCCGGATCGTGCGCTGCAACGGCCGCGGCGGGCACGAGCTGGTCCACCGGTTCGTCGATCGCGACGCCGGCCTCGAGGCGCTGCTCGACGCGGTGACCGCGGACTTACCGGGCACCTGAGCGAGCGATCAGAAGTCGCGCTTGAGCTCGTTCTCGAGGTGGACGATCGACGCCTTCTGCTTCTCGAGCACTTCCTTGAGCTGGCGCTGGGTCATCTCCTCGCGCAACCGCGCCGCGCGATCGCGCGATGCCCTGGCGACCGCGGCGAGCGAGACCACCCGCGCGACGGTGACCGCGACCAGCGTCGCGGCCTCGATCGCGACCATCTGATCCGCGGGATCGCGGAACGCGCGCTCGACCGCGATCATCAGCCGATCGTAGACGGCCTCGGCGTCGGCGAGCACCGCCTCCTCGCTGTCGCCCCAGGCGAGCCGGCGCGACACCGCGTCGTGCAGCGCGAGATCGAGCCCGGGCACCGACTCGCCGCCGATCGACAGCGCGCGCAGCACGGCATCGAACACCTCGGCGCCGGGCGGATCGCGATCGCCGTGCTCCACGGTATCGAGCACCTCGTCGCGCAGCACGCGGACTGCCTCGACCATGTCGACATCGGACATCGTGTTCGCTCCGTTACCAGTCGGTGGAGCCGCGGGCGCCCCACGGCAGGCTCGGGTCGACGATCGTCGCGAACCGGCGCTCGAGATCCGCGCGCCACTTCTCGGCGCGCGCGACCTGCTCGCGCAGATCCACGGTGACCGACTGCACCTCGCGCAGCCGATCGCTGAACGGCGCCACCGATTCGAGCACGAGCCCGGTGGTCGCGCCGACCAGCCGCTGGTGCGCGGTGCTGAGCGCGCGCAGCACCTTGGCGCGGTTGGCCTCGGTGGTCTGGATCTGGTGGACGCTCGACGCGGTGATGATCCGCGCCTGATCGAGAGCGTCGAACAGCGGCATGATCCCGGCGTCGTCGACCGAGCGCACGCCGTACAGCTCGCGCGCGACGAGCACCGCGGTCGCGAAGCTCTCGCCGCCCTCGGTGGCGATCGTCTCGAGCGCGCCGAGCACCTGCTTGACCAGCTCGGCGCGCGGCGAGGTGCGCGCGCGCGCGATCGTCACGGTCTTGCCGATCGCGTCGAGCAGCTCGTTGGACACCCCCGAGCCGGTGACCGGGCGATCCGGGCGCAGGAACGGGATCGTCGGGCGCTCGACGAACCGCTCGCCGGTCTCGCCGAGCGACTCCTCGGCGCCGGTGGTGAGCGCGGTGAGGCTGCCGCTCGTGCTCGGCTCGATCACCGATTCGAGCAGCGAGCTGTGGAGCTGGATCAGCTCGCCATCGACCTGGCGCAGCCGCTCGGCGAGCAGCCCGCCGAGCGCGAGCTCGGCGACCACCAGCGCGCGGCTCACCGCGACGTCGAGCAGGAACCCGAGCTGCGGATCGACGCCGCGGATCTCGTCGACCACGGCGCGCGCGCTCATCCCGAGGATGTCGATCAGCCCGCGCACCGCCGCCCACTCGCCGCCGCGCTCGAACCACGCGCCGGCGAGGTTCTGCGCGAACGTCCACACGTTGACCCCGGTCGACTTCTCGAGGTCGTGATAGACCGCCTGGCACAGGCTCGATCCGATCAGCTCGAGCGCCTCCTCCGGAGCGAGGCCACGCACGATCGGGTTGCGGGTCAGGCCGCGCTCCTTGGCGACCTGGAGGAACCGCGGGTGCTTCTGCCACCACGCGATCGCGCCGCGCGTGCGCACCACCTGGGTAGACGACGCGCCGGCCGCCGGCACCTCGAGCACGATCGTCGAGACGTTGTCGCCGCCGCCGCCGCGCAGCGCGAGGTCGATCAGGTCCCGGCACACCTGGTCCGGCGCATCGCCGGAGCCGAGCAGGTACTGGATCGCCTCGCCCGCGGCGTAGCCGTACAACCCGTCGGAGCAGAGCAGCAGCCGATCGCCGGGCTCGAGCGCGACCTCGACCAGATCGACCCGGGTCTCGGGCCGCGCGCCGAGGTTGCGCGACAGCACGTTCTTGTACGGGTGGCGCTCGGCCTCCTCGGGGCTGAGCAGCCCGCGATCGACCAGCTCCTCGACGATCGTGTGGTCGCGCGTGAGCGCCTGGAGCCGGCCTGCGCGCAGCAGGTAGGCGCGGCTGTCGCCGGCGTGGCCGACGACCACGTTGCGCGGATCGACGACCAGGCACGCGACCACCGTGGTGCCCATGCCGTGGTGCTCGCGGTTGGCCTGGGCGGCGTTGAACACCGCGGTCGAGCCGCCCTGGATCGCGGCCTCGAGCAGCTGCTTGGGGGCGAGCGTGCCGCGGCGCTGGAGCACCACCTCGCGGATCGTGTCGCGCGCGAGCTGCGAGGCGACGTCGCCGGCGTTGGCGCCGCCCATCCCGTCGAGCACGGCGTACAGCCCGAGCCTGGGCTCGACGATCAACGAGTCTTCGTTGGCCGATCGCACCTTGCCGACGTGGCTGTCCCCGGCGATCCGCAGCGCGTTGGGGAGCGCGGTCGCGACGCTCACCGCTTGGCCTCCTCGGACAGCTCGCGCCAGCTCTTCATGCGGCGATCGAGCTCCTCGGCGATCAGATCGTTGACCGCGCGCGCGGTGCTCGCGGTGACCCGCGTCAGCAGCAAGGTGAGCTCGGCGCCCTCGGTGGTCCCGGCCCCCTCCTCCTGCGCGACCTGGGCCGCGGTGTCGCCGATCGCGACCAGCATCGCGAGCACGCTCGCGGGCGACTGCGCCTCGGAGGCCCGCATCGCGAGGAACGTGTGGAGGAACGCGCGGTGCAGGCCGAGATCGCCGGTCGCGATGAAGTTGCCGAGGTGATCGAGCACCGCCCCGACCTGGCCGCGCGCCGTCGCGTCGTCCAGCCGGGCTAGCGACGGGTCCAGCGAGGCGCGGAGATCGAGCAGGCGCTGCAAGATCTTGGGATGCAGCGCCTCGTAGGCCCGAGACAGTGGGGCCCGTGCCGCTGGCGACAGCGTCGACATCGTCGACATCTCGACCGAGAGTACACCCCCGGCCCACAGGGGTGATATACGCTGCTGGCGATTCATGAAGGAAGGGCGTGTGCTCGTCGTCGACGACGAACCGATGGTCCGGGAGACCCTGGGACAGGTGCTCACGGACGAGGGGTACGTCGTGGATCTCGCGATCGATGGGGAATCGGCGCTCGAGCGCGTCCACGCGGCGCGCCCGGACGCGATCCTGCTCGACCTCATGATGCCGGGGATGAACGGGCGGCAGTTCCTGCAGGCCCTCCGCGAGGACCCGGCGTACGAGCACGTGCCGGTGCTGATCATGACCGCGGTGCACGGCCTCGAGGTCAACCTCGCGACCCTGGGCGCCAGCGAGGTGGTCGAGAAGCCGTTCAACGTCGACGAGCTGCTCAACAAGGTGGCGCTCGCGGTGTACCGGTCGCGCGACGCCTACAAGAGCACTCAGCCGATGCCGTCGCTGCACGTCCCACCGCCGAGCGCGGTCGAGAGCGACCGCGGCGTCGTCCTGATCGTCGAGCACGACCGGAGCCGGCTCCAGCAGCTCGATCTGCTGCTCTCGGAGCGCGGCTACACCGTGGTGTCGATGACCCGGGCGCTGGTCCAGCTGTCGCGGCTCGCCCGCGCGCTGCGGCCGCGCGCGATCCTGCTCGATCTGCACTCCGAAGGGGTGAACGACGTGGTCCGCGAGCTGCGCGCCGAGAAGGAGCTCGACGAGATCCCGCTGCTGGTGTTCGCGCGCGACGGCAGCTCGGCGCGATCGGCGAGCCCGTCGACCGAGACGCTGGCCCAGGCGGCCGACTCGGACCTGGTCAGCTTCGTCGAGAACGCGCGCTGATCCGCGCTACTTGGCCGGGCGCGGTGCGAGCACCAGCTCGATCCGGCGGTTCGCCGGCTTGTCGGTGCGCCGGGTGATCGGGCGGTACTGGCCAAACGACAGCGCGACCAGCCGCGTCGGATCGAGCTTGGCGACATCCTGGAAGTGGTGCACGACGGCGAGCGCACGCGCCCCGGCGAGCTCCCAGTGGGTCGGGAACCGCGCGACCGGCGGCTCCGCGGCCGCGGCGGGGGCCTTGGCCTTGCCGCGCGAGGCCGGCGCCGGTCGGGGCAGCGGGATCGGCGTGTCATCGGTGTGGCCCTGGACCCAGATCTGGCGATCCGGCAGCTCGCGGAGCGCGGCGGAGATCCGATCGAGCAGCTGCCGGCCGCGATCCGAGAGCTGATCCTCGCTGCCCTTGAACAGCAGGCGCTCGGGGAGCACCAGGCGGACCAGCTCGCCGTCGATCGTCGGGGTGCCGGCGCCCTTGGCGCTCGTGGCCAGCTTCTGCTGGATCGCCTGGAGATCCTTCGCGTGCTGCTCGGCGGCGGCCGCGGTCCGGGCGAGCTGGGTCTCGGCCTGCTCGGCGGTCGCGAGCTTGGCCTCGGTCGTCTTGGCGCGGTCGCCGAGCTGCGCGAGCTCGCGGGCGAGCCCGTCGGCGCGGGTCCGATGCGCCGCCGCCGCGGCCTCGGTCTCGGCGAGCTGGTGCTCGAGGGCGGAGATCTGCGGATCCGGCGCGACGATCGGCCGGAGCCACGCCCCCGCCGCGCCGCCCGCGAGCACCGCGACGGCGAGCCCGCCGAGCAGCCAGCGCGAGACCCGGCGGCCCCGCGGGTCCGGCCCGCGCGACGTATCCGGCGGGTGCTGCGCGTCCGGCCCGGGCTTCCGCGGCTTGTCCGGCCCGGACTTCCGATCCTTGTCCGGCCCGGACTTCCGCTCCTTGTCCGGCCCGGACTTCCGATCCTTGTCCGGCGGCCGCTCGGCGTCTCGCTTGGGGACGGGCAACGGCGGGTAGACGGTCACGCCGCTGTCGGTGGCACCGCTACGGGGCCCTGCCATCCGTCGAGCATAGCCCGGATCACCTGGCACACCGCCGCCGTCGTCGACGGAGCTGGCACGGCACCCTCGCCGGGTTCAGTCGCCCATCGCCCCGCCGCCGCCTCGGGGATCCGACGAGCCTTCCCACCCCACCGCGGTGCGCACGATCGCGGTGACCGCGCCGAACTCGCGCCGCGAGCTGGCCCAGTCGAGCGCGTGGCCCATCTCGCGCAGCTTCTTCTCGGTCTCGCGGTCGATCGACCCCGGCTCGAGCCGCAGCAGATCCGGGAGGTGCTGGTGGTGCACCCGCGGGTTGGCCACCGCGAGGCTCGCGCGCTGGCCGAAGTCGATCACGTTCGAGATCGTCTGCCACACCGCCGTGATGATCCGCGGGCCGCCACCGGCCCCGGCGAGCATCACGACCTTGCCGCTCGCGTCCTCGACGATCGAGGGCGACATCGACGACAACATGCGCTTGCCCGGCTCGATCCGGTTCGCCTTGCCCTGGACCAGCCCGAACACGTTCGGCGAGCCCGGCTTGACCGAGAAGTCGTCCATCTCGTTGTTGAGCAGGAACCCTGCGCCGGTCACCGTGACGCCGTTGCCGAACGAGGTGTTGAGCGTCGTGGTCATCGCGACCGCCATGCCGCTGCCGTCGACCACGCACAGGTTCGTGGTGTGGTCGCCCTCGAGCAGCGGCGGCACGTCCGCCGACGGGCTCGCCTTGTTCGGATCGATCGTCGCCGCGAGCCGGTCGAGGTAGTCCTGCGACAGCAGCTGCTCGACCGGCATGTTCTTGACGAACGCCGGATCGCCGAGCAGCTCGTTGCGCCCCGAGAACGCGCGCTTCCACACCTCCGCCAGCCAGTGGATGTGCGCCGCGCCGTGCCACGGCATCGACTTGAGGTCCTGCTGGCGCAGCATGCCGGCGGTCATCCCGAGCACGATCCCGCCCGAAGACGGCAGCGGCATCGAGACGACGGTGTGGCCGCGGTACGGAAAGCGCAGCGGCTCCCGCCACACCGCCTTGTACGACGCGAGATCCTTCGCGGTGATGATGCCGCGGCCCGCCTTCATCTCCGCCACGATCGCCGCCGCGGTCTCGCCCTTGTAGAAACCATCTCTGCCGCGGGCGGCGATCCGCTCCAGCGTCGCCGCCAGCTCGGGGATCGCGATCTTCGCGCCGGCCTCGAGCGGCTTGTCGCCCGGGTACCAGATCGCCGCGCTCGCGGGCGACCGCTTGAGCGTCGCGGCGGAGCGCGGCCGGGCGAGCGCCGCGGCGAGATAGGCGTCGACCTCGAACCCGCGGGCCAGCGCGATCGACGGCTCGACCAGCTCCTTCCACGGCTTCTTGCCGAGCTTGCGGTGAAGCTCCCACATCCCGGCGACCGCTCCCGGCACGCCGGCCGCGCGGTGGCCGACCAGCGAGTCGAGCGTCGGCTTGCCCTGCTCGTCCAGGAACATCGTCTCGGTCGCCGCGGCCGGCGCGACCTCGCGGAAGTCGAGCGCGACCGCCTTGCCCGGCGCGACCCGGACCACCGCAAACCCGCCGCCGCCGAGATTGCCCGCGGTGGGGTGGACCACCGCGAGCGCGAACGCCGTCGCGATCGCCGCGTCCACCGCGTTGCCGCCGCTCGCCAGGATGTCCTTTCCGACCTGGCTCGCCTGGGCGGACTCGGTCACCACCATGAACGTCTTGCCCGTCCCGAGCACCGCGTCGTCCAGCTCGAGCGGCTTGGTGAGGTCGCGGTAGACCGGCTGGACGCCACCGTCATCGGGAGTCGCGCTGCCCGCCCCGCCGTCCAGCGGCGGCGTCTGGATGACGCTGATCTCTGCCGAGCCGGTCGCCGGCGGCGGAGGTGGGT
>JBQCJR010000885.1:0-2145 GCA_051952595.1 Kofleriaceae bacterium | reverse complement strand
CGAGCGACGAACTCGACCAGCTCGCGAGCCGGAACCTGGAGGTCGGGCCACGCGGCGCGCCCCTCTGCAACCAACCCCCACAGCCGGCGGTCCAGGTCGACGATGCTCTCGAGCACCGACCGAACCGCCGCCGGCGCGGCATCCAGAAACGGTCGCACGAGGCTCTCCGTGGTCACCTCTACGGATTAGGCCACTGGAGAACGCAGTTGGTCAAATGACATGTGAGCCGCTACAATTCGTCGACGGATGGAGCCCAACCGCAAGGTCCGGAAGCAGGGGCTTGAGCACTTCATCAAGTTCGTCCGCGAGCTGCCCTGCCCATCGCCCCAGGCGATGTTCCAGGCGCTCCACGAGCTCGGGTATCGCGGCCAGGAGCACGCGCGCCGCGCCCTGTGCCTGATGGCCTATCGCCACGTCAAACGGATCAAACGGATCTACGTCGACGGCGTCGACCGCGCCGAGCTGCCGCGCAAGTCGAACTTCCTGTGCGTCGGCCCGACCGGCTCGGGCAAGACGTTCCTGGTCGAGACCCTGTTCGGCAAGATCCTGAAGCTGCCCACCGCGCTGGTCGACATCACCACGTACTCCGAGACCGGCTACGTCGGCCAGGATCCGTCGACCATCCTGACCCGGCTGCTCCACACCGCCGACGAGAACCCGATGCTCGCGTCGATCGGCATCGTGTGCCTCGACGAGTTCGACAAGATCGCCTCCGGGCAGAACAACGCGATCTTCGCCGGCGCGGGGACCACCAAGGACGTCACCGGGATGGGCGTGCAGCGCGAGCTGCTCAAGATGCTCGAGGCCAGCGAGGTGGTGGTCCCGCTCGACCTGACCCACAGCTCGTACGCCGACCACGTCGTGATGTCGACCGCCGACATCGCGTTCATCGCCGCCGGCGCGTTCTCGGGGTTCCAGCAGATCGCGCACCGCCGCGCGATGCGCGACCAGATCGGGTTCGGGCGCGACCAGGCCGCGGCCGGGGTCGATCCCGACGCGATCGCCGTCGACTTCTCCGCCGAGCAGGTCGAGAACATCGCCAACTTCCAGTCGTACGGGTTCCTCCCCGAGCTGGTCGCGCGGTTCACCCGCGTGGTGCCGTTCCGCGCGCTCGACGCCGGCACGCTCAAGGACATCCTCGCCAGCGACGTCGTCCAGCGGATGACCCGCGAGTTCAAGCTCGAGGGCTTCGAGCTCGCGATCGAGGAGGCCGTGCTCGACCACATCGTCGAGGACGCGCTCCGCCGCGAGACCGGCGCGCGTGGCCTCGCGTCGACCCTGACCCGCCACCTCGAGGACGTCGCGTTCGGCGCGTTCGGCACCGAGCGCGGCGGCACCGTGCGCGTGGTGATGCGCGACGGCGATCTCGCGGTCGAGGTCGAAGCCGCGCAATAGCGAGCGCGCGCCGCGCGTTCCCTGGTCGGGACGTTCCGTGTTACGTCCCACGGTGCAGTCATGGACAAGATCGTCGTCGAAGGCGGCCAGCGCCTCGTGGGCAAGATTCCGATCAGCGGCGCCAAGAATGCCGCGCTTCCGCTGCTCGCCGCCGCGCTGCTGCCGAGCGGCGCGTCGACGTTCAAGAACGTGCCGCAGCTGGCGGACGTGCGCACGATGGCCAAGCTGCTGCGCATGCTCGGCTGGGACGTCGATGCGGCCCGCGCGGGCAGCACGCTCGCGATCGCCCCGCCGACCGGCCGCAAGAAGCCCAAGCTCGAGGCGCCGTACGACCTGGTGAAGACGATGCGCGCGAGCGTGCTGGTGCTCGGTCCGCTGGTCGCACGCTACGGCCGCGGCCGGGTGTCGCTGCCCGGCGGCTGCGCGATCGGCGCCCGCCCGATCGACCAGCACCTCAAGGGCCTCCAGGCGATGGGCGCCAAGGTCACCCTCGAGCACGGCTACGTCGACGTCGAGGCCAAGCGGCTCAAGGGCGCGACGATCGTGCTCGACGTGCCGACGGTCACCGGGTGCGAGAATCTCCTGATGGCCGCGGCGCTCGCCAAGGGCCGCACGGTGATCGAGAACGCCGCGCGCGAGCCCGAGGTCGTCGATCTGGCGAACTGCCTCATCGCGATGGGTGCCCGGATCAGCGGACACGGCACCGACGTCATCACCGTCGAAGGCGTGTCGCAGCTTCACGGGGCGACC
>JBQCJR010000884.1:0-2800 GCA_051952595.1 Kofleriaceae bacterium | reverse complement strand
CAAGCCCGATGACGGTCCCGAAGAGATCGAGCTCGAGGGCGAGCGCGCGACCGCGCCCGACGATCCAGGGCAGGCCGCGCCGGCGCGCGCGGCGCCGCGCGTGCTCGAGCTGCCGGACCCCGTCGAGCACCCGTCGCTGCCCCAGGTGGTCGCGCCGGCGCGTGGCTTCGCGTGGGAGCCGTTTGGCTATCTGCGCCTCCAGTACGTCGCGGCGCAGAACGATCCGAACGTCGCGTTCGTCGGGCGCGACGATGGGTTCGAGCTCCAGAACGCGCGGATCGGCGTGCGCGGCACGCTCGATGCCCGCGCGGCGTTCGTGATCTCGATCGATGGCGCCGTCGACGAGCGGGTCCAGATCAACGTGCCCGAGGGCAAGCTGCGGGTCGGCCTGCGCGACGCGTACGCCGATGTGGCGCTCGCCCGCCGGGTGGTCGCGCGCGCCGGCTACTTCCAGCCGATCGTCGATCCGCAGGCGCTGATCCCCGATCCCTCGCGCGCGTTCGTCGACCGGCCGCTCGAGAGCCGCGGCGTGCGCGCGACCGAGGGATTCGAGACCCAGGGCCTGACGCCGGGCCGCTCGATCGGCGCCGCGCTCCGCCTCGATCCCGGCGCGGCGGTGACCTCGCCCGCGGTCGGGTTCGAGCTCGCGGTGCAGAACGGCGCCGACGAGTTCACGTCGAACAACGACAACGACAAGCCGGCGGTCTCGGCGACGCTGCTCGCGCGGTTGCCGCGCGATGGCTGGCTGTTCGTCGCCGGCCGCTACAACGCGCGCTCGCTGGGCGACCTGCCGGCGCGTCGCGACGAGAACGACCTCCAGGCCTCGGCGGGGTTCCAGCTCAACGCCGGGCCGCTGTCGCTCGGCGGCGGCGGGATCGTCCAGCGCACGACGTTCCCGTCCACCCAGGGGCCGGTGCAGAACGCGTTCGGCGCCCACGCCCAGCTGATGTTCCGCACCGGCGTGATGGTGCCGTTCGCGTTTGGCTACCGGTTCGGGATCCTCGATCCCTCGAGCCTGCTGACCACGGATCGCGTGATGGAGCACACCGCGGCGGCGGTGCTCGGCGTGACCAGCTACCGGATGCGGCTGCAGCTCCAGCTGGTCCACGTCGTCGAGCAGCGCGCGCTGTCGAACAGCCGCGCCCAGCTCGCGATCGAGGTCGCGCTATGAGGATCGGCGCCGCGCTCGGCCGGCTCGCCGCGATCGCCGCGGTGATCGCGAGCGGGTGCACCGGCAGCGCGCCGCCGTTCGCGAACGCGCAGCGGATCGGCGCGCTGTCCGACGCCGTCGGTGGGCCACACGCGATCGGCCAGATCGGCGACTTCCTGCTCGAGAACGATCAGATCCGCCTGGTGATCGCCGACAAGGGCCCGGGCCGGGTCAACACCACGTTCGGCGGCACGCTGGTCGACGCGGATCTGCGCCGGCCCGGCGGTGGGGCGGGGCGGGGCAACGATCAGCTCGCCGAGCTGTTGCCCGGGTTCGTGTTCACGGTGATCGACGCGACCAACGTCGAGATCCTGCGGGACGGCTCGGATGGCGGCCCCGCCGAGGTCCGGGTCACCGGCACCGGCGGCGATCTGCTCCAGATGGTCGCGCTGCTCAACACCGGCCTCATCAACGCGCCGAACCTGTCGATGACCCAGATCTACCGGCTCAAGCCCGGCCAGCGCTGGGTCGAGATCGAGACCACGATCAAGAACACCACGACCGGCGCGCACCCGTTCCCGTACCTCAACCCCGCCGAGCTCAGCGACCTGGTCGGCCGCAACATCCCCGGGCTCGAGAACCTCGAGCTCTCGGTGCCGATGGGCCAGCTGCCGCTGCTCGGCGGCGAGCAGGACCTGTTCGCGCCGGGGCGCGCGGGGTTCAACGTGCAGTTCGCGATCGAGGACACGTACCAGATCGCCGGCGGGTTCCCGGCGTTCCCCGGCATGGCGGTGGACTTCCTGGCCAGCCGCGGGGTCGGCGTGTCGTACGGCCTCACGATCCCGAAGTCGCCGAACAACTACGTCAACGCGTACGCGGCGGGCTATCCGGGGCAGGAGCTCACGCCGTACTCGATGCTGCTGCCGTTCACGTACGCGGGCGTCGCGGGCGTCTACATGTACAAGCCGCCGGCCCAGCTCGGCCCCGGCGAGCAGTTCACGTACACCTCGTACTTCGTCGTGGGTGATGGCGACGTCGCATCGGTGGCGGACGCGATCTACGCGCTGCGCGGCGAGCCGACCGGCACGTTCGGCGGGCGGGTGGTCGACGCGCAGACCGGCGCGCCGGTCGCACGCGCGAACGTGATGGTGCTCGACGGCGCCGGCCGGCCGGTCAACCAGATCGAGACCGAGGCCGATGGCTCGTTCGCGGCGAAGCTGCCGCCGGGCGACTACGGCTACGTGGTGGTCGCCGATGACCGGCTGACCACCGAGCGCACGTCGTTCTCGCTCGCGGCCGGCGGCCACGCCGGCGTGCACGTGGCGATGCAGCCGCCGGCGACGCTCGTGGTCTCGGCGCTCGACGAGCTCGGTCGCCGCGCGCCGGCCAAGATCCAGCTGCTCGGCGCGTTCGATCAGGCCCACGCCGGCAAGGATCCGCGCTCGTTCCTCTACTCGCTGCCGCTCGGCGAGGCACGGCGTCCCACGGCGTTCGATGGCGGCACGCGGTACATCGAGCGGGCGTGGTGGACCAAGGACGGCCAGCTCCAGGCCCAGGTGCGCCCCGGCACCTACGATCTGGTGGTCTCGCGTGGCCCCGAGTACGAGCTGACCACCCGGCGGATCGAGCTGCGCCCGGGTGCGTTCACCG
>JBQCJR010000883.1:0-10151 GCA_051952595.1 Kofleriaceae bacterium | reverse complement strand
CGTAGCAACAAGCGTGACTTGAGTCGTCGACGTCGATCTTCGAGCGCGCCCGCCGCGTGCTCCGCGGCGAGGATCGGGCCGAGCTCCCCGCCCTGCCGCTCGGGGAGGCCCTGCACCCGGTGACCCTCGCGGCGGTGGCCCTGCTGGTGGCTAACGACTGGGTCGGCAAACCTCGGTTCGGCCCGAGCGTGGTGACCGGCAAGCTCAGCGACGTCGCCGGGCTCGCGTTCGCCCCGGTGGTGCTCAGCGCGGCGATCGGCCTGGTGCTGGCCCTGGCGGCTCGGCTGGGGGCGCGCGTCGATCCGAGTCTCTCGCAGCGGCGGCTGGTCGCGTGTATCGCGGCGACCGGCGCCGGGTTCGCGGCGGTCAAGCTCAGCCCGGCGCTGGCCACCGAGGTGGCGGGGTGGCTGTCCCATTTCGGCCGTCCGGCGGCGTTCTACGACGACTGGACGGATCTGCTGACGCTGCCGGCGCTCGTGGTGGCCTGGTGGGTCGGCCGCGACGAGCTGCGCCGGGTCCCGCTGGGCCGCCCGGCGGCGATCCACCGGCTCGGACGCCCCGCGGATCGGGCGCTCGCCGATGTCGCAGCGGCGGGAGCCGATCCGGCGCGGGTCGCGGCGCTCGCGCGCGCGATCGATGCCTGGCAGCCGGCGGAGATCGACGCGCTGCTCGCGGATCAGCGCGGCGGGCCGCCCGGCTTCTCGTGATCCCACGGGAACGCGGTGAGCGCACACGGCCCCGCGTAGCCGACCTCCCCGGTGGGGCCGGTGCCAACCTGCTGGCTCGTGCCGCGCGCGACGTCCGCGTCCCACGCGAGATCGGTGCGCGCCTGGAGCGCGATCACGCACATCTCCTGGTCGCCGATCCCCCAGCCGACCGCGGCGTCGCGCGGGTTGTCGAACCCGCAGGTGAACCGCACGCCGCGCGCGCCGATCGCGCCGAGATCGAGCGGCGGATCGATCGCCTTGCCGAAGTTCTCGCCGTAGCCGTCGTGGCGCATGATGACCTCGCCGTCGCGCGGCCCGCCGGCGACCTCGAGCTGGGAGTACACGCCGAGGCTGTGGTAGTGCGCCAGCGCATAGTGCAGCTCGTACTGGAGCGGCCGGCCGAGCCGCTGCTGGTGATCGTCGTCGAACAGGCACTCGGTGGTGAACGACGAGCGCGCCCGCGGATCGATCTGGAGGTCGTGGTACTGGATGCGCGCCGGCGCCATCTTCGCGGTCACCGCCGAGGGCGGCACGGTGTGCAGCGCGAGCTGCATGGTGGTGCGCAGGGTCTGGTCGGTGGCGTTCAGCAGGTGGCTCGAGCCGATGACCCGGCTGTACGGCGGGATCCGGATCGCGCTGCCGGTGGGCAGCGCCTGGGTCTCGTCGAGCGACTGGGTGCTGAGCGCGAACAGGTAGCCACCGAGCAGCGCGGCGACGAGCTCGTCGAACTCGTGCTGGCTGCACTTCCACGAGCCATCGGGCAGCGCGAACTGGTTGTCCGGGACGAAGAACCAGTTGGCGTGGTGGTACGCGCCGTTGTTGTGCTGGGTGATCGCGTTGACCCACAGCTCGGTCGGGTTATCGAGGGTCCAGCTCTGGCAGGTGTCCTCGTCCTCGACCCCGGCGGGCACGTCGATCGTGCTGACGTCGCGCTCGATCACACACGGCTCGGCGGTCGGATCACACGCCTGGTCATCGCTGCCACAGCCGGCGCCGGTGGCCGCCAGCGCCACGATCGCGATCGAGATCGTTCGCCTCATCGCGCGACGATACCGCCGATCGACGTCAGGTCGCGTGCGAATCCCACAGCGGCTCGGGCTGGCCGTCCTTGAGCGCGCACCACCTCCCCCATACGAACAGCGCATCCGACAGCCGGTTCAGGTACTGGACCCCGAGCGGGCCGACGTCCTCGGTCGCGGCGAGCGCGACGACCAGCCGCTCGCAGCGCCGGCAGATCGTACGGGCGAGGTGCAGGTAGGCGGATGACCACCCGCCGCCCGGCAACACGAACGACTTGAGCGGCGGGAGCTCGTCGTTGACGCCGTCGATGTCGCGCTCGATCGCGTCGATGTGGCGCTGCTCGATCCGCGGCAGCTTCGCGCGGCGCTCCGGATCGGGAGTCGCCAGCTCGGCGCCGAGGTTGAACAGCTCGTTCTGGACCCGGCGCAGGATCGGCGACAGGTGCGGCCCGGCGGGCGAGCTGGCGAGCGCCTCGACCACCAGCCCGATCGCGGCGTTGGTCTCGTCGACCGTGCCGTAGCAATCGAGCCGGAGCGATGCCTTGGACACCCGCTCGCCGCCGATCAGTGAGGTCTCGCCGTGGTCGCCGCCACGGGTATACACGCGGTCGATTCGCATCCCGCGTGGGTACCACGCGAGGCCTTGCGAAGCGCGGGCCTTAGCTACGCGCGATCGGCAGCGACGGTCCGCGGCGCGCCGGCGCGAGGTGCGCCATGGCTTCGGGATCCGCCGGCACGGCCTCGCCGGAGGCCAGCTCGAGCTCGAACCCGGCGTCGCGGATCATCTGGTGATCCGCGTGCGGCGTGGCGCCGCCGGTCGTCAGGTAGCCCTGCGTGAAGATCGAGTTCGCGGGGTACAGCGCCATCGCCTGGAGCGCGCGCAGCGTCAGCTCGCGACCGCCGGCGACCCGCAGGTCGGTGCGCGGGTGGACCATCCGGAACATGCACAGCGCGCGCAGCGCGAACCCCGGCTCGACCAGCGGATACTCGGCGAGCGGCGTGCCCGGGCGCGCGTCGAGGAAGTTGACCGGCACCGAGTCCACGTCGAGCTCGCGCAGCGTGAACGCCAGATCGAGCAGATCGTCCTCGCTCTCGCCGAGCCCGACGATCCCGCCGCAGCAGGTGTCCATGCCCGCGCGCTTGGCGAGCTGGACGGTCTCCACGCGATCGCGCCACGAGTGCGTCGAGACGATCTGATCGTAGTGGCGCTCGCTGGTCTCGAGGTTGTGGTTGAACCGGTCGACCCCCGACTCGGCCAGCCGCTTGGCCTTGGCCTCGGTCAACAGGCCCAGCGACGCGCACAGCTCGATGTCGAGCTCGGACTTGATGCGCTGCGCCGCCTCGCAGATCGTGTCGAGATCGCGCTGCGACGGGCCGCGGGTCGCGGTGACCATGCAGTACCGCTTCGCGCGCGCCGCGTGGGCGCGCCGGGCGCCGTCGACCAGCTCGTCGACCGACTTGATCGGCGCCTCGCCGCTCGGCGAGGCGTGCTTCGAGGACTGCGAGCAGAACCCGCAGTCCTCCGGGCACGCGCCCAGCTTCGCGTTCTCGAGCACGTGCAGCGAGACCCGCCGGCCCCAGTGCGCGCGGCGCACCCGGAATGCCGCGTCGAGCAACGCGAGCAGCTCGTCGGCCGGCGCGTGCAAGATCGCGCGCGCGTCGTCGCGCGAGATCACGGTTCCAGCGAGCGCTTCGTCCGCGAGGGCGGACCACTTCGAAGACATGGCCGGAACGTATACCCCGCCGCGCCTGCCGGTCCAGCGGGCGGCGAGTTCAGCCATCCGCGACAGGTTGTTGCTGTACGATCGCTTTGTTAGGCTGGCGACGTGGGCGGTCCAGGTTGGATGACGAGGCCAGAGCAGCCGATGGGAGCTCTGCTTGGTGGTGGTGGTCCTGACGAAGGGGTATGCCGTGTCGGCGACGACCCACTGGCTCACCTTGGAGCTGGTGACCTTGGCCTACCGCAACAAGAAGCTCCCATTGCTCGACTTCGATGCCATGCAGGGCATCCCGAGCGAACAAGGTCGGGATGCCGGCCTATGCGTCCGGTGACAAGCGCGGGATGCACGTTCCGCTATACGAGAAGCTCGCGTCAGAGCCCAAGATGCAGCAGATGATGACTCGGCTCGCCACGCGAATCTCGAGTGCCGACCCTGACAAGCTCGACGTCGCCGAGATCTGGAACGCGACCCAGCAAGATGCGCGGATGCTCTCCGCCGACGATCCGTGGGCAGCTGCGTCAGCGAACACACCGAAGTCGAACGTCATGGCGTTGCAGGCGATGGCAACCTTGATGAACGCTCAGAAGTTCAACAACAAGGACCACCCACTGCCCAAAGAGATCGCGGACAAGCTGCCACCCGAGCTCTGGAAGAAGATCGACGCTGCTCAGGGAGCGATGCTGCATTCGAAGAGCCCGAAGGCGGCCGTGATGTCGCATGGCGTGCAGGCGGAACCACCGAAGGACGCCACCAAGCCGTTCTCGATCGACAACAACTACCACTTCTTCTCCCATGCCTACCTGACGGCGAGCCTCGCGCACGAGCACGGTGTACGCCCCCATCAAGCAGAAGCGATCAGCGGCTTCATCGGCGCACAGTACGAACTGTTGCCCGGATCGCTTGGGGAGCACTCGGGGAACAGCGCGCTGAAGGATGTGCTCGTGAACGCCGAGGGGGCTCGGTTCGGGACAAGCCTGCTCTCGAATCCGGCGACGTTGCTGCCCGGCATGTACGACGGCCCGCCGCCCGAGGATCGCTCGATCCCCAACGTGAAGATCAAGAACCTCCCGCCTGGAGTGAAGCGCATCTCTGACGACGCATCGGACATGTCGACGAGCCACATGATCCTGAAGGGGCTGGGCGGAGCGCTTCAGAATGACGTCGACTCGAAGTTGAAGATCCAAGAGGAAACGGGACTCCCGGTCGGGGGGACGCCGCGGGTACGCTGACATGAACGCTCGCTCGAACCTCGTCGCTGCGGTGGCGATCTGTTGGACGATCGTGCTCGCCGCGAGCTGTGCGAAGCGAAAGCAGAGCGACGCATCAGATGAGCTGCGAGTATGGGCTCACGCCGCGCGCAGCCACGATGGCCTGGTCCTCACGCTCGCGGTCGGCCCCGCATCCATTCACAGCGGCATGGACGACGTCACGTACACCGACGCGCGCCTCCCCGATCTCGTGGTTCGGGCCAACGGCGAACGATTGACACCAAGCTCGATCAAGGTGGTCCCGACGCTCTCGGGGTGTGACGTCGTGATCGCGCTTCCACCTTCGATCGCTCCGGTGCTCGAGCTCGGTGGTCACGTGGCCATCCTCAACACGGACCACACGGAGCTCGACCGCGTAGCGCTTCCTGCTCGGGTACGCATCGACGAGTCCGCGCCCCCGTAGGAAACACGCGGCGAACATCGAGGTCACTTCGGCGCGAGCTTCATCAGCTGATTGATCGTGCGCCCGCTCGGGTCCGCCTTGCGGCGATCGGCCACCGCGATCAACAGCGCGCCGCGCGACTCGGCCGCCCCGGTCGCCTCGCCGACCCAGCCGAGCCCCGGCTCGACCGCGGCCTTGGCCTCGTCGGGGGAGCCGTACACGCAGACGAGCACGTCGACGTTGTTGATCGTGCCGCTCTGGCAATCCTTGCCGAAATCGACGGTCGCGGAGGTCAGCGGCGACGGCACCAGGCCACCCTTCTTCCACAGCCCGACCAGCGTCTCGCGAGCGCCCGTGCCACCCGCCGCCATCGCGGCAGCGGCGCCCTGGTCCGTGCGGGCCGGATCGGACGCGCCGCCCTTGTCGCATGCAGCGAGGGCGAGCGAGAGCAACAGCCACGAAGTACGCATCGAGGTCTCCTTTCGAGACCCCGAGCCTACCTGTTCGGCGGCGGCTGGATGTGCGCGGAGACCTTGAAGATCCGCACGATCTGATCGAGCTCGGCGGTCAGCTTGCCCCGCAGGGTCAGCGCCTGGTCCGGCTGCGGGGTGGCATCCAGCGGTACCTCGACGACGATCGCCGCACCTGCCGGCACCTCGCGCGCCAGATCGAGCTCGCCCTCCGACACCGTGGCGCCACCGGCCGCGGCGAACCGGTACTCGAGCTTGGTCAGCCGCATCGGCCGGCTCGCCGGGTTGGTGACCTGGACGAACACCACCTCGCGGCGCGGCTCGTCGTGCACTCCGAGGACGCGGAGCTCCGGCGAGCGCGCGGACGCACAACCGGTGACCGCGACGAGGAGGGCGAGGACGACGCTTCGGACCATGGGACGAGCGCGATTCTGCTGCTTTCGTGCCAGCATGCAACTAATCGCAAGTACGATCGTCGGTGGCCAATCCCTACACCTGGCGTTCACGCCTCCGGACGTTGCTGTCGTGGATGCCTCGCGTGTACGGTCTCTTGGTGAAGATCGAGAAGGGCCGTCGAGTCACCGTGAAAGTCGACCTCTCGGTGGTCGGCGGGGACGCGCTCGAGAAGAGCACGGTCGAGTACATCCAGGGGGCTGGCACGATGCTGGCCGGGCTCGAGGCGGTGCTGGCCGGCCTCGAGAAGGGCGCCAAGCGCGAAGGGGTGATCAAGGCGAAGGATGCGTTCGGCAACCCCGCGATGCACCCGGTCAAGAAGATGAAGCGGACCGAATTCCCCAAGAATGCCAAGCTGTCCGCGGGCGATCGGTTCACCGCCAAGGGTGGGAACGGCGGGATCGATGTCGTGCTGCAGATCGAGAAGATCGCGGGCGATCAGATCGATGTCCGGCTGGTCCATCCGCTGGCCGACAAGGACATCCAGTACAAGGTCGAGGTCGTTCAGGTGAGCGATCCACGGCCGCCCCCGGTGCCCGCCGCCGCGCTGCAGCTCGAAGAAGAAGCGTAGCGCCCCGGATGCACGCGCGACGGCTCTACGCGCACCGCGGCGCCGCGGCAGAGCGCCCGGAGAACACGATGGTCGCGTTCGAGCGCGCCGTCGAGATCGGCGTGGATGCCCTGGAGCTCGACGTGCACGCCACGCGCGATGGCGCGTTGATCGTCGCGCACGACGACACCGCCCGGCGGATGGCCGCCGCCGATGTCGCGTGGTCGGCGATCGATCTGGCCGATGCGCGGCGGCTCGATGCCGGCTGGGGCTTCCTCGCTCCGGATGGCACGCGGCCGTTCGCGGGCCACGGGATCCAGGTGCCAACGCTCGAGGAGGTGCTCGATGCGTTCCCCGAGATGCGCCTCAACGTCGATCTCAAGCGCGGCAAGGCCGCGATCGAGCCGGCGCTCGCGCTGATCCGGCAGCGGCGCGCCGAGGAGCGCGTCACGCTCGCGAGCTTCCACCTCGACACCTTGCTCGGCGTGCGCCGCCGCGGTTACGGCGGCGAGACCGCGCTGTCGAGCGGCGAGGTCGGCGCGCTGCTGGCGCTGCCCGCGATGCTGTGGCGGCAGCTCCCGTTCACCGGCTCGGCGGTGCAGGTGCCCACGCACCAGGGCGTGTTGCGCTTCGATCGCGCGCCGTTCATCGCGAAGTGCCACAGCCTCGGCCTGCGCGTCGACTTCTGGACCATCGATGATCCGGAGGAAGCGCGGCGACTGCTCGCGCTCGGCGCGGACGGGATCATGACGAACGATCCCGCGGCGCTCCGCCCGCTGTTCGCGTGATCTGTCGGTTCTCCGACGAGCGCGCTCGTGAAGCGACGCTCACCTGTCGAACATTCGACAAGACGGTGTTTGCCGACGACTTCGCCTCGATCCCTCTTGTTCGACGGCGATTCGCAGGGCAATTTCCAGCTTTCTCTTTCTGGAGTAAGCCCTCATGGCTCTGAAGAAAGCCGTCGACGTCAAGCCGGCCACCGGCAAGCTCGGCATCCTGCTCCCCGGCATGGGCGCGGTGGCGACCACGTTCATCGCCGGCGTCCAGGCGATCCGTCGTGGCATCGGGAAGCCGATCGGATCGGTGACCCAGCTGGGTCACATCCGGATCGGCAAGCGCACCGATAACAAGAACCTCCCCATTCGCGACTACGTCTCGCTCACCAAGCTCGACGACATCGTGTTCGGCGGCTGGGACATCTTCCCGGACAACGCCTATCAGGCGGCGGTCCGCGCCGGCGTCCTCGACCATCGTCACCTCGAGCCGCTCAAGGCCGAGCTCGAGGCGATCGTCCCGATGCCCGCGGTGTTCGAGCAGGCGTACGTCAAGAAGATCAACGGGCCCAACGTCAAGAAGGGCACCTCGAAGATGGATCTCGCCGAGCAGCTGATGGAGGACATCAAGCAGTTCAAGGCGACCCACGGCTGCGATCGGCTCGTCGCGGTGTGGTGTGGCTCCACCGAGGTCTACCGCAAGCCCAGCGACGTCCACTCGTCGCTCGACAAGTTCGAGGACGGCCTGCGCACGTCGCACGACGACATCGCCCCGTCGCAGATCTACGCGTACGCGTGTCTCAAGATGGGCGTCCCGTACGCCAACGGCGCGCCGAACCTCTCGGTCGATACCGCGGCGCTGCTCGAGCTCGCGCGCAAGCAGGGCCTGCCGATCGCCGGCAAGGACTTCAAGACCGGCCAGACCCTGATGAAGACGATCCTCGCGCCGGGCTTCAAGGCGCGCATGCTCGGCCTCGACGGCTGGTACTCGACCAACATCCTCGGCAACCGCGATGGCGAGGTGCTCGACGATCCCGAGTCGTTCAAGAGCAAGGAGGTCACCAAGCTGGGCGTGATCGATCACATCCTCCAGCCCGACCTCTACCCCGAGCTCTACGGCAACGTCTCCCACGTCGTCCGCATCAACTACTACCCGCCGCGCGGCGACAACAAAGAGGGCTGGGACAACATCGACATCACCGGGTGGCTCGGCTACCCGATGCAGATCAAGGTCAACTTCCTGTGCCGCGACTCGATCCTCGCGGCGCCGATCGTCCTCGATCTCGCGCTGTTCATGGACTTCGCGGCGCGCGCCGGCATGAGCGGCATCCAGGAGTGGCTCAGCTTCTACTGGAAGAGCCCGATGACCCCGGAGGGGCTGTACCCGGAGCACGACCTGTTCATCCAGCTCATGAAGCTGAAGAACACGCTCCGCTACACCAAGGGCGACGAGCTGATCACGCACCTCGGCGCCGAGTACTACGACTAGAGCGCGCGCCCCTGCCGCTGCGCGGCGCGGCTCAATTCCTCGCCTGCGGCTCGGACTGCCACGACCGGGCTCCGCCCGGTCCCGTCCGCTGCGCGTCCGGCAGCCGCTGCGCGGCTGGTGTCAGTTGACGCCGCGCCCGACGAACAGGCTCTCGGGCGAGATGCCCAGGGAGCGCATCGCGCGCTCCCAGATGTCGTCCGCCGGCGTGTCGAACACGATCGCCGGGTCCGCCGACGCGTGGAGCCACGCGCCGCGCGCCATCTCGGCCTCGAGCTGCCCCGGGCCCCAGCCGGAGTAACCGAGCAGCAAGCGGATGTTCCGCGGCGGTTGGTTGGCGATCGCACGCAGCTTGTCCGGCGACGTCGACAGCAAGATGCTCGACGTGATCGCGATCGTGCCCTGCCCCGGCTGCGCCGCCAGCACCGGCTCGTGCAGCACCCAGCCGGTGCTCGGCGAGACCGGCCCGCCGGCCCATACGACCGCGGAGTCCTCGCCGCGCCAGCTCATCTCGAGGCTCTCGAGCAGCTCGCTCGCCTTGATCTCGCTCGGGTGATTGATGACCAGACCGAACGAGCCCTGCGGGCTGTGCTCGATCATCAGCACCACGGCCCGCGAGAAGTTGGGGTCGGAGAGCTGCGGCATCGCGAGCAACAAGCCGGGCGCCAGGTTCTCGGACTCCAACACGCAGTCCGAGTGTTCCCGAAATCCGGCTCCAATGCTCCTGTTTTCGACGAGAAACAGGAGGATCTATGTCGCACCCGCGCGGGTCAGGTCGCCTGTAGCCCCGGGTCCGTCGCGCCGTCCTGGCGCACCGAATCGGGCTCGGGCTTCTTGTCCTTGTCGTCGCCGAGCCCGAGTTGGCCCTGCACCTTCTTGAAGAGTGCCGAGCCCAGGCTCAACGCGAATCCGGTGACCACGGCGCGTACGAAGAACGTCATGGCACCGAGCGTAGCATCGCGCGGCGCTCGCGCTCGGCGTCAGCTCGGCATCAGCTCTTCTTGAGCGTCAGCTGGATCTTCGCGGTCAGGTCCGGCGCCACGCCATCGCCCTCGGCCTTGCCGACCTTGAAGTCGAGGCGCGGGAACTTGTGCTCGCCGCGGATCCGGATCGAGTCGTCCTTGGTCTCGACCACCTCGAAGGTGACCGGGTACTTCTGCTCGAGATCGCGGAACTTGATCTTCGCGTCGGCCGTGTAGCTCTGGCCGTCCTTCTTCTTGACGTTGTCGACGTCGACCGTCGCGGTCGCGAACTTCGCCGAGTCGATGTAGTCCGCCGAGTTGAGGTGGGCGTCGCGCTTCTCGGAGTCCGTCTTGAGGCTG
>JBQCJR010000882.1:0-6079 GCA_051952595.1 Kofleriaceae bacterium | reverse complement strand
CGCCGCCGCGCAGACCCGCTACTTCGGCCGCGCCGAGAGCACGATCGCCACCCAGCGCACGGTCAACGCGCGCACCGTGGCGCCGCGGTTCCTCACCCAGGGCGACTCGTTCGCGCTGCCGGTCGTGGTCCAGAACCTCGACACCACGCCGCGCACTATCGACGTCGCCGTGCGTGCGGCGAACCTCGCGACGACGGGGCCGATCGGCCAGCGCGTGACCCTCGCGCCCGGCCAGCGCGCCGAGCTGCGGTTCTCGCTCGCCACCGTCGAGCGCGGCCGCGCGGTGGTGCAGACCGTCGCGAGCTCCGGCGACTTCGCCGACGCGACCAACCTAGAGATCCCGGTCTACGAGCCCGCGACCACCGAGTCGTTCGCCACCTACGGCGTGGTCGACGACGACGCGAAGTTCGAGCGGCTCGTGGTCCCGACTGATCTGTTCTCCTCGGTCGGCGGCGTCGAGATCGAGCTCGCCGCGACCCAGCTCCAGGAGCTCACCGACGCGTACTGGTACCTGTACGCCTATCCCTACGAGTGCGCCGAGCAGCGATCCTCGCGCATGCTCGCGACCGCGGCGCTCTACGACCTCCTCGACGCCTTCGCCACGCCCGGTCGACCGGATCGCAAAGAGATCGAGGCGACGCTCGCCGAGGACGTCCGCCGGCTGACCAAGGACCAGCGCAAGGACGGCGGCTGGGGCTACTTCGGTGGCATGGAGTCGGATCCGTTCGTCACCGCGCAGGTGCTCGCGGCACTCGCGGCGAGCAAGGCCTCCGGCCCGGTCGTGCAGCGCGCACGCGCGACGGTGACCGGCCAAGTGAACGCCCTGCTCGCCCAGCTCGAGCGGCGCGCCGCCCTGCCCGCCGCGCGCCGGCGCGATCGCGGCAAGACCGCCTACCAGGTCTCGCTCGCGGCGTCCTCGCTCGCGATCCTCGGCGCGCTCGGCGACGTGCGTGGCACCGCCACCCGGCTGCACGCCGCCGCCGTCGCGCTTGGCGACTATCCGCTCGACGCCAAGGCCCAGGTGCTCGGCGTGCTCGCGAAGTCGCCCGGCGCCGCCCCGATCCGCAGCCGGTTGCTCGCCGATCTGGTAGGCGCCACCCGCGAGACCGCCGGTGCAGCGACGGTGGCGGCGAGCTACGTCCCCGCCGAGCGCTGGCTGCTGGTCTCCGAGCCAAAGACCACCGCGCTGGTGCTCGACGCGCTGCTGCGCGAGGAGCCAAGCCACGCGCTGATTCCCAAGCTCGCACGCGGCGTGCTGCAGCACCGCCGCCACGGCCGGTGGCGCTCGACCCAGGAGAACATGGTCGTGCTCGGCGCGCTGCGCCGCTACTTCGACGTGCACGAGAAGGCCACGCCCAGCTTCACCGGCAAGCTCTGGATGGGCGACGCCGGCTACGCCGAGCACGCGTTTGCAGGTCGCACCGGCACGCGCGCCACCGCCCAGTTCCCGTGGACCGCCCTGCGCCCCGGCTCGTCCCACGACCTCGCGCTGGTCAAAGCGGGCACCGGCCGCATGTACTACCGCGTCGGCATCACCTATGCCCCCAAGCGCACCGACCTGCCCGCCCTCGACGCCGGCTTCGTCGTCCGACGCTCCTACGCCCCGATCGACGATCCGGCCGACGTCGAGGTCCGCGACGGCCGGACGAAGATCCGGCTCGGCGCCCGCGTCCGCGTCGCGCTCGAGGTCACCAACACCGCGGAGCGCTACGGCGTCGTGCTCGTCGATCCGCTCCCCGCGGGCCTCGAGCCGATCAACAGCGCGCTCGCGACCTCGGAGCGCGAGGCCGCCACGCCCGACGGCGACCGCCGCTGGGACCACCGCAACCTGCGCGACAACCGCGGCGAGGCGTTTGCGATGGAGCTACCGGCCGGCGTGCACCGCTTCTCGTACACCGCCCGCGCCACCACGCCAGGCACCTTCCTCGCCGCGCCCGCCAAGGCCGAGGAGATGTACGCCCCGGAGACCTTCGGCCGCACCACCGGCCAGACCGTGGTGATCGAGTAGCCATCACGCGGTGGCTCAATGTATCGGAGGAACCGAAGTATTCCATATACTTCGCCGGAACCCGACCATGCGCTCCGGTGTCTGGCTGGCGATGTGTGGCGACAGGTTTCGGTCTCTGGTCTGTCTCTGGGCCGCGTGCCTCACGGCGATCGGCGGGTGCCACGCTCCCTCGGCGCGGGTCCCCGCCCCGCCCGCGCCGGCCGCCACCAGCTCCCCGGCACCCGCGCCCCCCGCCGGGCCCGGCGCGCGCCCGAGCGTGCCGATCGACACCACGCAGGCCGGCCCGGCGCTGACCATCGCGCCCTCCGACCCCGCCGAGGCCGGCGAGCTCGAAGCCGCGGCGCTCTCGGAGCTGCCGGCGCGCGACGCCCAGGCGCTGCTCGCCCGGCTCGAGCCTCTGCCGGACATCTCGGCGCACCCGGCGCCGCCGCTGCGCGCCCCGTCCGCCGCCCCACCGCGCGCCGGCGCCGTCCAGCCGATCGCGTTTGCTGCCCCCGGCGGCAAGCCGGTCGGTGATGCGCCCGGTGCGCCCGTCGCACACGTGCTCGCGCCGCCGCAGATCTCCCCCCAAGGCGACGTGCTCGGCGACGCCGAGGTGCAGATCCGGTTCTCCGAGCCGATGGTTCCGGTCGCCGCGCTCGGCGAGGTCGCCGCGCCGCCCGCAGAAATTGCCCCGAGCGTCGCCGGTACATGGCGCTGGGTGGATACCCGCCTGCTGTCGTTCCGCTCCGAGGCGCCGGGCCTGCCACGCTCGACCAGCTACGTGGTCCGGGTGCCCGCCGGCACCAAGGCGCTGACCGGCGCGACCCTGCCGAAGATCGCCGAGGCGCGGTTCACCGTGTCCTCGGTCTCGCTGCTCGGCGCGTTCCCACACGCGCCGCTGCGCTCGGACTCGGCGATCGCGCTCGCGTTCGACCAGCGCGTCGATCCGGCGCACATCGCGAAGATGGTGCGGATCTCGCGCCGCGGCGGCGCGCCGGTCCCGTTCCACGTGATCGGGCCCGACGAGGCGCGCGCGCGGTGGCAGCGCAACCCGAGCCTCGACAAGTCCGCGCTGACGTGGCCCGACCACAACCAGGTGCTGATCGCGCCGAACGCCGCCTGGCCGCCCGGCACCGAGCTCCTGGTCGCGTTGCCGGAGAACACGCGCTCGCTCGAGGGACCCAACGTCACCACCGGGGAGCAGCGCGCGTTGTTCGAGGTCGTGCCCGAGTTCGCGGTCCGGGGCATCTCCTGCGATGACGTCGAGACGCCGCGCAAGAACCCCCGCTGCTCTGCGAACGGCTACCTGAAGCTCCAGTTCACCAACGACGTGGCGGAAGCGTCGTACCGGTCGAGCAAGGTGCAGCTCGCGAACCGGCCGTTCGAGGATCACGACCTGAACGGCGACTCGGTCTCGCTGTGGACGCCGAGCGGCGCCGGGCGCAGCCACGAGATCAAGCTCGGCGAGGGGCTGCTCGACATCTATGGACAGCGGCTGCTCGGGCCGGAGCGGATCGGCTTCTCGACGACCGCCGAGCGCCACGAGCCGTCGCTGGGCGCGCCGCGCGGGCTGATCGTCCTCGATCCGCGATTCAAGACCCCGCAGTGGGTGGTGTACGGCCAGGCGATCTCGTCGATGCGGATCCAGCTGTTCGCCGTCCGGCCGGCGGACTACTTCGCGTTCAGCGCGTACGAGGCCGGCGACCGCGCGACCCCGCCCGGCAAGCGCGTCTACGACCGCACCTTCAGCGTAGGCGCGCGCCACGGCGCACACGCGCGCGTCGACCTGCGGCCGGCGCTCGACGCCGCCGGGGTCGGCCACGTGATCGCGATCGCGACCGCAGCGCCGGCCACCGGCCGGGCGCCGGAAGGGTTCGAGCGCAAGGTGACGGCCTGGATCCAGGTGTCCAAGCTCGGGCTCGCGGCGCGGATCGACGGCGAGCGCACGCACGCCTGGGTCCACCGGATCGCGGCGGACCGGTTCCTCGCGCCGCTCGCCGGGGTGACCACCTCGCTGCTCCTCGACAAGGGCGGCGCCGGCCCCGCCGCGACCACCGCGGACGATGGCCACGCGACGTTCGAGCTGCCGCCGCGCGCCGAGCGCAAGCCCACCGACGAGGCGTCGAGCGCGCTGCTGCTGGCGTCCTCCGGCGGCGACTCGACGTTCGTCACGCTCGGCGGCCACCACGAGCGCACCATCCGCAACGCCGACGCGCGCTGGTACGTCACCGACGATCGGTTCACCTACCGGCCAGGCGAGAAGCTGTACGTGAAGGGCTGGGTGCGGTGGTCGACCGGCGGGATCAACCCGGATCTCGAGCTGCCCGCGGCGGGCGAGCAGGTCGAGTACGCGCTGGACGACGCGCGTGGCAACCGGCTCGCGAGCGGCACCACGCAGCTCACCGAGCGCGGCGGGTTCGATCTCGCGATCGATCTGCCGTCGAACGCGAACCTCGGCACCGCGATGCTCGCGCTGTCCACCCGGCAGCGCTCGTACCACCACCCGATCGCGATCCAGGAGTTCCGCACCCCGGCGTACGTCGTGAACCTCGTCGACGATGTCACGCACGCCGGCGCGGCGCCGCTGGTGCTCGGCGAGCGCATCGAGATGGCCGTCGAGGCGAAGTACTACGCGGGCGGCGGGCTGCCCGGCGCCGACCTCGCGTGGAGCGCCTCGCTGAGCGCCGCGTCGTACAGGCCGCCCGGCTGGGACCCGTTCACGTTCACGCCCGGGCCGCGGCAGGCGCAGCGCCGCGCGATGACCGTGCGCGCCGAGAGCCAGACGGCGCTGTCGGCGGCGTCGCGAGGGCGCGCGGTGCTCGGCATCTCCGCGCTGCCGCTGGACCGGCCGAGCCTGCTCTCGGTCGATCCCACGATCACCGACGTCGATCGCCAGCGGATCCGTCCCTCGTCGCGCCAGATCCTGGTCCACCCGGCGAGCTACTACGTCGGCGTGCGCCCGCGGCCCGGCCGCGGCGAGCTCGAGGTCGTGGTCACCGACGTCGACGGCAAGCTGGTGCCCGGCGTGCCGATCGCGGTCGACGTGACCGGCCTGCTCATGTCCGAGCGCCACCGCAATGACGCCAAGCCCGCCGACGAGCAACACTGCCAGCTGATCAGCGGAGAGGCCCCTGTGGTGTGCGCGTGGCAGCCGCGCAAGAACCTCGTGCACGTCGCGATCGCCACGGTCGTGGACGCGCGCGGGCGCACCAACCGCGCGTACTACGAGCTGCCCCGCTACGTCATCGACCGCAACGCCGAGCTCGCGGTGACCGCCGATCGCCCGAGCTACCGCGCCGGCGAAATCGCCAAGCTCGAGATCCGGTCGAAGACCTTCCCGGCGACCGCGATCGTGTCGTTCGCGCGCAACGGCGTGATCGCGCAGCAGCGCATCGAGCTCGCCGGCGAGTCCACCACGATCGAGCTGCCGATCGAGGAGCGCTATCTCGAGAACGTGCACGTGCTCGTCGACCGCTGGGCGCGGCACGAGAGCGCGAGGGACGCCGGCGCGCCGCTGCCCGAGGTGCGCTCGGCAGAGATCGATCTGCCGGTCGATGTCGCCAGCGCGCGGCTCGACGTGACCACCCGGCCGAGGGCGCCACGCGTCGCGCCCGGCGGCAAGGCGACGTTCGAGGTCGAGGTGAAGCGCGCCGGCCAACCGGTCGCCGGCGCCGAGGTCGCGCTGCTGGTGGTCGACGAGGCGGTGCTCGCGCTATCCGGGCGCGCCCACCCCGATCCGGTCGCGCCGTTCTTCGAGCACCTCGATCACGACGCGGCCCTCCGCGACACCGTGTCACTGGTCGAAGATGCCGGCAGCAACCTCGACGGAGAGCCCGGCTTCTCGCGGTTCTCGCTCGACTCCGAAGATGCCACCGGCGGCGGGTTCTCCGAGAGCACGGTCTACGGCGGCGTGCTCGGCGGCTCGGCCAGCGGCGCCGGCGGTGGCAGCGGCGGCGAGGCCGCCATCGCCGCGCGCACCGACTTCCGTCCGACCGCGGCGTTCTCGCCGCGCCTGCGCACCGACGCGCGCGGCAAGGTCGCGCTCACCGTCGACATGCCCGACAGCCTGACCCGGTTCCGCGTCGTCGC
>JBQCJR010000881.1:0-2560 GCA_051952595.1 Kofleriaceae bacterium | reverse complement strand
CACGCGCAGCTGACCGTCGATTCGGACGAGGTGGCGCTGTTCTTCAAGGACGGCAAGTTCGTCGGCAGCTTCTCCGCCGGCCGCCACACGTTGGACGCGTCGAACATCCCGTTCCTCGGGCAGCTCGTCGACAAGTTCACGCGCGGCAACGTCTTCATCTGCGAGGTCTTTTTCGTCACCACGCGGGAGCTGGCGTCGATCAAGTTCGGCACCTCCGTCGGTGACGTCCAGGACCCGCAGACGCGGCTTCGCGTCCGCCTGATGGTCCACGGCGAGTTCTCCGCGCGTGTGATCGACCCGACGAAGCTGGTGATCGGCCTGGTGGGACAGCGCAGCGCGTCGAACGAGGGCTTCCTGGGCTGGTTCAAGAGCCAGGTCCAGAAGACGATGAAGGACGGGATCGCCGAGCTCATCGTCAAGCAGAACTGGCCGCTCATGAAGGTCACCTCGGGCGCCTACACCGACGAGATCGAGCAAGCGACGCTGTCGGCCGTCCGCCGTCACATCGAGCCGTACGGCGTCGAGATCATGCGCTTCGGCGACTTCACGATCGGCATGGACCAGAACGACAAGGAGCGCCTGGACAAGCTGGTCGACCGCATCGCGTACGTCGAGGGCATGGGCTCGACCACGGGTGGGATGGCTGCCTACCAGCAGCTCGCCCAGGCGGAGATGATGATGGGCGCGGCCGAGGGCATGAAGCACGGCGGGGACGCCGGCGGCGCGTTCCAGGGGGCCGGAATCGGCATGGGCTTCGCGATGGCGGGCCAGATGACGAACCAGATGGCGAACGCGCAGCGCCAGCCGGAGAGCCGCGAGCAGGTCCTGTCGACGCTCAAGCAGCTCGGCGAGCTCAAGGCGGCGGGCATCCTGACCGACGCCGAGTTCGAGCTGAAAAAGAAGGAGCTGCTCGCGCGGCTCTAGCCCTGCGGCCGGGTTGTAGTAAGTAGGTGCCCGTGTCTCGCCTCGACAATCGCGCCTACTACGACGACTTCGCTGGCTGGTACGAGCGCGAGCGGCACCTGCCCTACCACCGCATGCTCGACGACCTCGAGGTCGAGCTGGTCGAGCGCTACGGCACCGGCCGCGACGTGCTCGAGGTGGGTTGCGGCACGGGGCTCATCCTGCACCGCGCGCAGCAGGTGGCGCGCAGCGCCCGCGGGATCGACCTGTCGGGCGGCATGCTCGAGAAGGCCGCTGCCCGCGGGCTGGCGGTCGCGCAGGCCTCGGCGACCGAGCTGCCGATCGCGAGCAACTCGGTCGACCTCGCGTACTCGTTCAAGGTGCTCGCGCACATCCCGGACATCGCGGGCGCGCTGCGCGAGATGAGCCGCGTGGTGCGGCGCGGCGGCTGGGTGCTCGCGGAGTTCTACAACGCGCGCTCGATCCGCCGGCTGATCAAGGCGGTCAAGCCGCCCAGCGCGGTGTCCGAGACCACCCACGACGAGCACGTGTTCACGCGCTACGACGACGCGCGCGCGATCCGCAGCTATCTGCCGCCGGATCTCGAGTGGGTGACGACGCGTGGGATCCGGGTGATCACCCCGGCGGCCAAGGTGCTCGAGGTCCCCGTGCTCGGCACCGCGGTGCGGGGGGGGGAGCATCGGCTGGCGGACCTGCCGGGCGCGCGCGACGTCGGCGGGTTCCTGGTCGCGTGCTGCCGCAAGGTCTAGCCGGCGGACACCACCGCGCCCGCGGTCCGGCGGTTCCAGGCTAGAGTGGATCGATGCGCGAAGCGCTGGCGCGCGTGCGGCGAGATCCCGGGCTCCAGCTCGTGCTGGTGGCGCTCGCGCTGGTCGTCGCGCTGTACGCCCCGACGCTCGATCGCGGGCTGACCAACTACGACGACCCGTGGCTGTACACCCACAACTTCGTGGTGCAGCACGCGTCGCTCGACTCGCTGCGCACGATCTTCTTCGACGTCGACATTCACTCGCCGGGGCGGTGGGCGCTCGCGCCGGAGTACCTGCCGGTCCGCGATCTCTCGGTGATGCTCGACTACGCGGTGTGGGGCGACTGGTACGGCGGGTTCCACCTCACGAGCCTGGTGCTCTACCTGGTGGCGATCCCGCTGTGGTTCGCGACGCTCGTCGGGTTCGGCGTGGATCGACGGATCGCGGGGGTGGCGATCCTGCTGTGGGCGCTGCACCCCTCACACGCCGAGTCGGTGGTGTGGCTGTCCGAGCGCAAGGGCCTGCTCGGCGCGATGTGGGCGGGCGCGGCGGGCCTGGGGTACACGCGGTTCCGCGCGGGGCGCCCGGCCGGCTGGCTGGTGTTCGCGGCGATCGCGACGGTCGCCGCGGTATGGAGCAAGGGGCCGGCGGCGTTCTACATCGCGGCGCTCGGTGGGCTCGAGCTCGTGCTACCGACGACCCGCCGGTCGTGGCGGCGCTCGCTCACCGGCCTCGGCGTGCTCGCAGTGGCGGGTGGCCTGGCGTTCGTGCCGGTGCTGATCATGGCGTCGCAGGCGGTGGTGGTCGGCGGCGACTCGGCGGTGCCGGGGAGCCGCGCGGCGACGGTGCTCGGCGTCCACGGGTTCTACCTCCAGGTCGCCGCGATG
>JBQCJR010000880.1:0-11092 GCA_051952595.1 Kofleriaceae bacterium | reverse complement strand
ACTTCAAGCCGAGCAACGTGCTGATCGATCGCAAGGGCCGGGTCGCGGTCACCGATTTCGGCCTCGCCGTCAGCACCTCGGACTCCGACGGCAAGCGCAGCGGCTTCGCGGGCACGCCGGTCTACATGGCGCCCGAGCAGCACGCGCTCGAGCCGGCGACCGAAGCCCGCGACCAGTTCGCGTTCTGCGTCGCGCTGTGGGAGGCGCTGTTCGGCCGCCACCCGTTCCAGGACGAGCTCTCGCGCGGCACCTGGCCGCCCACGGTCGGCGGCTCGTCGAGCCCGCCCGTCGCGACCCCGACAGGGCATGGACCGGCGCGCGCGACGGTGAAGGTGCCTCGCCCGCGCCGCGGCCACGGCGTGCCGGCGCGGGTCGTCGCGGCGCTGCGCCGCGGGCTCGCGCTGGCACCCGCGGATCGCTGGCCCTCGATGGACGCGCTGCTCGCCGAGCTCGCGCCGCGCCGCCGCCGCCACTGGATGTGGGCGGTCCCGGCGCTGCTCGTGGCCGGCACGCTGGTGGCCGCGGTCGCGCTGGGAAGGCACAAGGAGGCGAGCTGTCGGACGGTCAGCGAGCAACGCGTCGCGCTGGCGTGGAACCCCGCGGCGCGCGCCCAGCTGCGCGGCGCGTTTGCCGCCACCGGGCTGCCGGCGGCGGGCGCGCTCGCGGATCGCGCGATCGGCGTGCTCGATCGCTACGCGGAGGACTGGATCCAGGTGTCCGCCGACGGGTGCACGGGCAGAGCTGCGTCGGCGTACGCCGCGGATGCGTACCGCCGACGGCAGACCTGCCTCGATCACCGGTTGCAGTCGCTGCGCGGCGTGCTCGCGGTGTTCCAGGGCGAGCCGAACGCGGCGCTGGTCGGCCGCGCCGAGGCGGTGGTCGCGACCCTGCCCGCCCCCGATCAGTGCACGAACGACGAGCTCGGCGAGACGCTGCAGCCGCCGCCGGCGATCGCCGCGACGGTCTCTGCGCTGTACCGCCGGCTGGCCGAGGCGGAGGCCAACGTCAGCGCGGGACGGATCTCGCTGGCCGCCGATCAGCTCGCGTCGCTGCGCGCCGACGTGCGGGACGCCGGCTGGGTGCCGCTGCGCGTCCGCGTCGATCTCGCCGCGGGCCTGCTCGCGATGAAGCGCGGCGAGCCGGCGGTCCAGCTGCTGACCTCGGCGGCCCAGGACGCGACGGCGAACCACCTGGACCTGGTGGCCACGCGGGCGTGGGCCTCGGCGCTCACCGTGGCCGGCAGCGCGCTCGACAGCGGCGAGGTCGAGTTGCTCGCCGGGATGGCCCGCGCGCAGGCCCAGCGGACCGGCGATCCGGTCGTGATCGCCGCGACGGCGATCGCGGAGGGCCGCGCGATCTCGCGGCTCGGCCACCAGCAGCGCGGCGAGGCGCTGTGCCGCGAGGCGAGCCGGTCGCTCCCCACGAGCGGCGGCGACACCGCGCGCCGCGCCGAGACCGACGCACTCGTCTGCATCGCCGAGACGCTCGGCGTGCAGGAGCGCTGGCCCGAGTCCGAGGCGATCGCGCGCACGCTGATCGAGCGATGGTCGGCGCGCAACCCCACCGACCACCCGACGATGGCGGACTACCTGCACCTGCTGGGCAACGCGCTCGCCGGGCAGCGCCGCGCCGACGAGGCGCGCCGCGCGTTCGAGCAGAGCCTCGAGATCCGGCGCCGCTCGCTCGGCGCGGCCCACCCGCGCACGATCGCGATCCTCGACGAGCTCGCGCAGCTGCACATCGCGGCGAACGAGCTCGACCAGGCCGAGGCGATGTTGCGCGAGGCGATCGCGCTGATCTCGCCGGCGCTCGCGAACGCGGCCGAGCTGCCGCGCGACCTGCACCCGGCGAACGTGCTCGCGACGCTGCACCGCGACCTCGGGACGATCGCCGGCCAGCGCCAGGATGCGGAGGGCGCGCGCGACCACCTGGCCCGCGCGGCGGCGCTGACCCGCGAGGTCTCGGGCGAGCGCTCGCCGCCCTACGCGGCGCTGCTGCTGTCGCTCAGCCAGTACCAGGGCGCGACGGCGCAGCTCGACGACGCGATCGCCTCGAACCGGACGGCGCGCGAGATCTTCCTCGCGCACGGCGACACGTCCCGCGCGACCCTGGCGACCGCGATGCTGGGCACGCTGTACGCCTACGCCGAGCGGTGGGCGGACGCGCGGCCGCTGCTCGAGGAGACGATCGGCCAGCTGCCGCCGAGCACCGATCCACACAACCGCGGCGTGCTGCTGATGTACCTGGCCAGGGCGCACGCCCACGCCGGCGCCCGCGACCAGGCGACCACCGCGGCGCGCGACGCCGAGCGCGCGCTGGGCGAGGCGGGGCCGGCCAGCGCACCGGCGCTCGCGCGGCTGCGCGCGTGGATGAAGAACCAGCGGATCGCGTCGCGATGACCACCCAGACGCTCACCCTGGCCGGCGAGGCCGCCCCCGCGGACGCGCTGGTCGATCACCTGTACTGCGCGATCGACGGCGAGCGGCTCGGCAGCTCGTGGCGGTTCCGGCTCACCGGGATCGACGCGATCGAGATCGGCCGCGGCCGCGTGGATCGCGCGGTGGTCACCGGCGCGACGATGCGGATCGATCGCGCGGATCCGTGGATGTCGAGCGTGCACGCGCGGCTGGTGCGCGAAAGCGTGTACTGGACGGTGCTCGACGCGGGCGCGCGCAACGGCGTGCTGGTCAACGGCCGGCGGATCGACCGCGTGGCGATCGGCGAGCGCGACGTGATCGAGCTCGGCCGCTCGTTCTTCGTGCTGCGGCCACAGGAGCTCGCGGGCGATGCGGAGGTGGTGCAGTCGACGATCCGCGGCGGCACCGCCACGGTGGTGCCGGGGTTCGCGCGCCGGCTCGCCGAGCTCGCCCGGGTGGCGGCGACCACCACGCCGATCCTGGTCCGCGGGGCGACGGGATCGGGCAAGGAGCGGATCGCCGCGCTGGTCCACCAGGCGTCGGGGCGTCCGGGCCTGCTGGTCCCGGTCAACTGCGGCGCGCTGCCCCCGGCGCTGATCGAGAGCGAGCTGTTCGGCTACCGCAAGGGCGCGTTCTCGGGCGCGACCGAGCCCCGCGCCGGGCTGGCGGTGACCGCCGACCGCGGCACCTTGTTTCTCGACGAGGTCGCCGAGCTGCCGCCGGCCGCCCAGGTCGCGTTGCTCCGGCTGCTCGAGCAGAAGGAGGTCCGGGCGATCGGCGCGACGATGCCCGCGGTGATCGATCTGCGGGTCGTGGCGGCGACCCACCGCGACCTCGCGCGCGCGGTGGCGGCGGGCGAGTTCCGCGAGGACCTGATGGCGCGGCTCGCCGGGTTCGAGGCGGAGATCCCGGCGCTCGCCGACCGGATCGTCGACTTCGGGATCATCCTCGGCGAGCTGGTGCCGGCGGGCCAGAAGCTCGGCAACGCGGCGCTGCGCGCGCTGCTCCGCCACGCCTGGCCGCGCAACATCCGCGAGCTGGTGCGCACGCTCGAGCAGGCGACGGCCCTGGCGGCGGGCCAGCCGATCGAGCTCGATCACCTGCCGGCCGCGGTCCGCGGCGGGCCGGCGCGCGAGGGGGCGCCTTCCGCGGCGGCGCCGCCGCCCGACGACGATCGGCGCGCCACCCTGGTCGCGCTGCTCGAGAAGCACCGCGGCAACGTGACCCGGATCGCCGCGGAGATGGGCCGCGCGCGGATGCAGATCCAGCGCTGGCTCAAGCACTACGAGCTCGATCCGCAGAAGTACCGCTGATCGGGGGTGCAACTGCAACAGCCGCAACACGTTGCACCGGTGCAACGCGTGGCGACGACGCGCGCGGGTCGGCCGGCCAATGACTTGCCACACGCTCCCGGTGGCCCTCGCGTTGCACGACGCGGCGGCATGGGCTTCTTCGACAAGGTCAAGAACAAGATCAACAACGCCACCGCGGCGCTCACCCAGCAGGGCCAGCCGCAGGCGCCGCAGCAGGCCTACCAGGCGCCGGTCGGCGATGACGATGACGATCGCGACGACGACGATCGCGACGACGAGGGCGGCGGCCACTACGAGTCGACGCCGGGCGACACCGCGGGCTTCGACTGGGACGGCGACGAGGACGCGTACTGGGAGGCGATGGTCGCGATCGAGAGCGAGGGTATGACGATGACCGCGCTGACCCGCGATCAGGCGTTCCAGCGCTACGGCATCCGCGACCACATGCACTGGCAGGACGTGAAGGACAACGTGTGGAACTGCCTCGCGCACAAGTACGGCTCGCACGAGATCGTGATGCAGCGGCAGATGAACCACCGCCAGGGCATGATGCAGCGCCACCAGCAGCAGCAGGTCGCGAGCATGCAGGCCGGCGGCGGGTTCACGCCGGTCGAGGGCATCTCGCTCGAGAAGTGGGCGGCGATCAACGCGGCGATCGCGGCGGGCCACAACTTCGAGGACCTGTTGAAGGGCAACGGGATCAGCGCGACGCGCTGGCACGCCGCGCGGACCGAGTGGGAGGCGCGGATGTCGCGCGACACGACGTTCGCGATCGCCACGGTGTACGGCCAGGCGTTCCAGGCGGCGTCGACCGGCCGGTTCGCGCCGAACGTGCGCGACGCCAACGCGGCGCGCGCCGAGAACCGCGACATGCAGATGCCGCCGCCGGTCTCGGTCGAGCAGTTCTTCGAGATCCTGTTCGAGCAGTCGTTCGCGCCGGATGCCGCGGCCGCGCTCCGCGGGATGGGGCTCTCGGTGACCGACTGGGTCGATCTCGGAACGGTGATGGGCTACTTCATCCATCGCACCTGGGCGCACAACCACGCGCAGTACAACGCGGCGAGCGAGCGGGCGCGCGCGCAGGCGCAGGCGCGCTATCCGGGCGTCGATCGCGACGTCGACCTGCAGTTCTAGCCGGCCATCGCGCGCGCTCCCGGGCAGCCTTCGAGGTGGCTGCCCTCTACGCGATCGCGTTCCTGTCGAGCCTCGGGTTCAGCATCGTCATCCCGTTCCTGGTGTTCCTGGTGACCCGGTTCGGCGGCAACGCGTTCGTGCTCGGCGCGATCGGCGCCGGGTTCTGGGCGGCGCAGCTGGTCGGCGCGCCGTGGCTGGGCTCGCTCTCGGACCGTCTCGGCCGCAAGCGGGTGCTGTTTCGCAGCCAGCTCGGCGCGATGTCGGCGTGGTCGCTGTTCCTGATCGCGCTGTTCGTGCCGCGGGTCGAGCTCGCGCACATCGCGACCACGCCGACCGGCGCGTTCACGCTGACCTTGCCGCTGCTGTTGATCGCGCTGTCGCGGGTCACCGACGGGCTGTTCAACGGCAGCATCTCGGTGGCCAACGCGTACATGGCCGACGTCACCACCGAGGACGAGCGCAAGGTGGCGTTCGGCCGGCTCGGCGCCGCGACCAACCTCGGGTTCGTCGTCGGGCCGATGGTCGCCGGGCTGCTCGCGCGCAGCGACGCGGGCGTCATCGCGGTGGTCGTGCTCGCGCTCGCGCTATCGACCAGCGCGGCGGTGCTGGTCCGGGTCCGGCTGCCGGCGGTGCCGCCCCGCCCCGGCACCCCGGTCGAGGTCGCGCGGGCGGGCGGCGTCCGCGCGCACAAGCTGCTCGGCGGTGGGTGCCCCGAGTCGGTGCGTGCGCCGCGCTGCACGCCGCGCACGGTGCTCCGGATCCCGGCGCTCCGCCCGCTGATGGCGCTCTACTTCCTGGTGTTCCTCGGGTTCAGCATCTTCACCGCCGCGCTGCCGGTGCACGCCGCCGCGGACCTCGGGTGGACGAGCAGCCGGCTCGGCGTGCTGTACACCGTGCTCGCGATCGCCCTCGTGACCACCCAGACCCTGGTGCTGCCGAAGCTCGCGCGCCGGATCTCCGGCCCCGTGCTCGGCGCCGCCGGCTCGGCCGTGGTCGCCGTCGGCTACGTGCTGCTGTCGCTGCGCTCCGACGTTGCGCTGTTCGCGGGCGTGATCTGCTACGGCGCCGGCAACGGCGTCAGCTGGCCCTCGTACCTCGCGATGCTGTCGCGCAGCGGGCCGCGCGAGCTCCAGGGCGCGATCCAGGGCGTCGGCAGCAGCGCCGGCAGCTTCGCGAGCATCGTCGGCACGCTCGCCGGCGGCAGCCTGTTCGAGACGATCGGCGCCGCCACGTTCTACGTCTCGGCCAGCGCGCTCGTGCTCGCCGCGCTGCTGTTCCTGCGCGGCATCCCGGCGTCCGCCGCGCGCGCGACCGCGGCCCCGGCAGCTGCGCCCGCGCGGTAGCCCTGATCGCAGAGCCCTGTGGACATGACGCGCCTGTGACCTGCGAACAGGTGGCGCCAGGGTGCGCGGAGATTCGCAGCTCCCAGGACGCTTGGACAACCGCCGGCCCTGGCAGGCCGACGGTTGCCCACATGACCACAGGGCCTGCTGCTACCGGGAAGAGTTTGGATCGGGGTGAAGAGGAAGAGCTGGGATGACGTGGAGGTCGCGCTCGATGTCCGGGATTCGGACAGTGCGTCTGGATGCCGGCGATCGGGAACGCGCACGCGGCCAGCAGGGGCCACGTGGATATCGGCGAAATCAACCTCGCCGGCCCCATCGATCGACACGCTCGCGGGTCCGCCCTGCTCGCTCGCCCCGCTGTTCCTCTTCCCCTCCAAACTGAAATCTCTCTCGGTGGCGGCAGGCGCTGTGGGCATGTGGTCAACCGTCGGCCTGCCAGGGCCGGCGGTTGTCCAAGCGTCCTGGGAGCTGCGAATCTCCGCGCACCCTGGCGCCACCTCGGCGCAGGTCACAGGCGCGTCATGTCCACAGCGCGCGCTGCGCCCCGCCCTCCTACAGATCGAGCGAATCGCAGTGCGTGGCGTACAGGTGCCCGGTGATCGTGCCGTTCGCGAACGTCAGCCGCACGTCGAGCGCGACCATGCCGTCGGGATCGCTCGGCGCGGGCATGCCCGGGCAGTCGGTGCACACGTTCGCCGCGACCGGGGTCAGCTTGACGGCGGTCGCGGACGCGCCGATCGAGCCGCCGAGCAGGTCGCCGGAGAAGTCGAGCAGGTTGCCGGGCGAGCTGAGCTCGTCGGTCGAGGTCGGCACCGGGACGGTCCCGAGGATCATCGTGTAGTCGGGCGTGGGCGAGCTCTCGGTGGGGCAGCCGGCGGCGCCGCCGCGGTACGCCTCGACGTGCAGCGTGGCGTTGGCGCCGCTCCCGGTGACGCCGTAGTACGCGCGATCGAGCTGGCGCATCGTCGAGCCGAACTTCGCGGTCAGGCGGGTCATCCGGCACGCGCCCTCACACGTCGCGGGGAACCCGGGGGCGTCGCCGGGCGCATCGACCGGAGGCGCATCGACCTCGACGGCGTCCACGGCCGGCGCGTCGCGCGCGGCATCGGGCGAGCCAGTCGACGAGTCGCCGCACGCGGCGGCCGCGATCAGGAACAAACCAGCGAACCGCTGACCGAGCATCGAACGCACATACCACGAGGCTCGCGCGCCCGTCGCGCCCGTCGCGCCCGTCGCGCCGTCGCGCACGCGACGAGGGCTGCTACAGTCGCCGGCCTGATGGCGAGATTCCGCGCTTCGATCGGCGTCCTCCTGATCCTCGGCGGCTGCGGCGGCAAGCAGCCGGCCGCCCCACCCGAGCCCCGCCCGGCGGAGGCTCAGCCCGCCGAGCCGGGCTCGCGGCCCGACCCACGCGCCGCCGCGCACGCCGAGGCGCGCGCCGCCGTGGCGAAGCTGTCCGCGGAGGCGGACCGCGATCCGCTGCTCGCGGCGTGGACCGGCCCGTACGGCGGCGTTCCGCCGTGGGATCGCGTCAAGGTCGAGGCGTTCCCCGCGGCGTTCACGACCGGGCTCGCGCTGCTGGCCGCCGAGGTCCGTGCGATCGCGACCCATCCCGAGCCGCCGACGTTCGCGAACACCCTCGCGGCGCTCGAGGATGCCGGCCGGCACCAGGACCGCGCCGAGACCCTGTTCTCCGTCATGAAGAGCAGCCTCGCCGGCCCGGAGGTCCAGGCGGTCGACCGCGAGTGGTCGCCCAAGCTCGCCGCGGCGTACGACGCGATCACGTTCGACGAGGCGCTGTTCGCGCGGATCGCCGCGGTCCACGCCGCGCGCGCCACCGCCGGGCTCACCCCCGAGCAGCGGCGGCTGGTCGAGCTGACCTACGACCGGTTCGTGCAGGCCGGCGCCCGGCTCACCGCGGCGCAGAAGCAGCAGCTCGGCCGGATCAACCAGGAGCTCGCGGTGCTGTTCTCGGAGTTCGGCAACAAGGTGCTCGCCGACGAGAACACCTGGGTCGTGATCGACAAGCAGGCGGACCTCGCCGGGCTACCGGCGTCGCTGCGCGCCTCGTACAAGGCCGCGGCCGACGAGCGCAAGCTGCCCGGCAAGTGGGCGGTGGTCAACACGCGGTCGAGCGTCGATCCGTTCCTCTCGACGTCGAGCCGCCGCGATCTACGCGAGAAGGTGTGGAAGGCGTTCAAGAACCGCGGCGACAACGGCGGTGACTCCGACACCAACGCCACGATCACGCGGATCGTCGCGCTGCGCGCCGAGCGCGCCAAGCTGCTCGCCTACCCCACCCACGCACACTGGCGGATGTTCGACACCATGGCCGTCGATCCCGCCAAGGCCGAGGCCCTGATGATGCGGGTGTGGCCCGGGGCGGTCGCGCGCGTCCGAGAGGAGGTCGCCGACATGCTGAAGGTCGCCCGCCGCGAGGGCGCCAAGCTCACCGCGATCGAGCCGTGGGACTACCTCTACTACGCCGAGAAGGTGCGCAAGGCGAAGTACGCGCTCGACCAGGACGAGCTCAAGCCGTACTTCGAGCTGAACAACATGATCGCCGGCTCGATGTGGATGGCCGAGCAGCTCTACGGCCTCTCGTTCGAGGAGATCACCGGCAAGGTGCCGGTGTTCCACCCCGACGTCCGGGTGTGGGAGGTCAAGGACAAGGCGAACGGCGCGTTCCGCGGCCTGTTCTACGGCGACTACTTCGCGCGCGCCGGCAAGCGGTCCGGCGCGTGGGCCTCGGCGTACCAGCGCCACGAGACGTTCACCGGCACCAAGAAGACGGTGATCGCCTCGAACAACAACAACTTCGTCAAGGGCGCGCCCGGCGAGCCGGTGCTGATCTCGGTCGACGACGCGCAGACGCTGTTCCACGAGTTCGGCCACGCGCTGCACAGCCTGCTCTCCGAGGTGAGCTACCCGGGCGTCCAGACCACGCCGCGCGACTTCGTCGAGTACCCCTCGCAGGTCCACGAGATGTGGGTGCTGACCCGCCCGGTGCTCGACCGGTTCGGCCGCCACTACAAGACCAAGCAGCCGATGCCGCAGGCGCTGATCGACAAGGTCGAGAAGTCCAAGCAGTTCAACCAGGGCTACGCCACCGTCGAGTACCTCTCGTCCGCGATCGTCGACATGGCGCTCCACACCGCGCCGGACGCGGCGATCGATCCCGACAAGTTCGAGCGCGAGACGCTCGAGAAGATCGGCGCGCCCCGCGAGGTGGCGATGCGGCACCGCCTGCCGCAGTTCAACCACCTGTTCACCAGCGACTCCTACTCGGCCGGGTACTACAGCTATCTGTGGTCGGAGGTGATGGACGCCGATACGCGCGAGGCCTTCCAGGAGGCCGGCGACGTGTTCCACCCGGGGACCGCCGGCAAGCTGCGCGCGTTCATCCTCGCGCCGGGCAACGCGACCGACCGCACCGAGGCGTATCGCCAGTTCCGCGGCCGCGACCCGGACGTCAAGGCGCTGCTCAAGAAGAGAGGTTTCCCCGCGGGGGAGTAGCTCGCATCGCGAACACGCCGCTCGCCTCGAGCTGGCGGGTGACCACGTCGGTCGCGTTCTCGAGATAGCCCGACGACGTCGGGTCGAACACCGTCTTGCTGAGCGTCGACCACACCAGCTTGTTGTCGGACAGGCGGTAGGCGTTGGTCTCCATCCGCAGCACCGTCTCGGTGTACGCGTAGCCGGGCCAGTACAGCGCGGGCCACGCGTAGCCCCAGTAGGCATCGAAGTCGCCCGGGGCGTACTCGAGCGTCTGCTCCTTGTCGACGAGGCGCATCGCCACGATGCCGTCGTAGCCCTGGGAGAGCAGCCGCGAGCGCGCGAGCTCGGGATCCTCGACCTCGTCGCCGGCGAGCACCGCGTACGCGGGCGTGGCCTCGATGCCGCGCGCGCGCAGCTCGTTGGCCAGCCGGTCCTCGGTGGAGCGCCGCTGCGCACCATCTGTGAACGCGAACAGCGTGACGACGCGCTGGAGCTGTTGCGACCGCGCCCCGGGGGCGACCCACGTGGCCTCGATCGACGTCTGCGGACCGGCGCACGATGCCGCGGCGAGCGCCGCGATCGCGATGGGCACCAGCTTGGAGAGTCGTACACGATGGAGTTGCTCGTTCATCGGAAACACTACTTCCTCGCGAAACGCGTCAGTTGGACACAATCGTTCACGGGAGCAGCATCGATGCCACGCCACGTGCGCGGACGAACCATGCTGTGAGCGCGCGGCCGTCGTCGCAGCGCTCGTTCGCCCGGGGGCGCACGTGCTCGCGAGCTTCTCGCAGCGATGACGGCGCGCGGTCCGCTCGGCCGCGCGCAGCGCGCAGCAGACAGCGGGCGAGCGGCGCGCGGCGCGCGACGGCATGGGTCGAGCACCGCGACCACTGGCGGTGCGCCCACGCGGGGTGGGCGAACGCCCGCGCCCGGCGGCTCGCGGCGGCCGAGCTCGAGGGGGCGATCGCCCCTGCTGCGACGGATGGTCGCGCGGCGCGCCCCCGTCGAGGACGAGCCGGCGGGAGGTGACCCGCGTCGGATCTCCGCGAGACCGGCTGCTCCGAGTAGCTCGCGCCCGCGCGTTTCGCTACCGTTGGGCTTCGTGTCCGTGGTCCATCCTGCTCCCAGCCCCAGCCCGGTCCGCGCACCCGCCGAGGGGTCCACGTCGCGCGGGCTGTGGGCGACGGTCGAGCGAACGCCGTTCGGGCTCGAGCGACACACCCCGGCGTGGGAGGATCTGGTCGCGCACGCCGCCGAGCCGAACCCGTTCTACGAGCCGTTTGCCCTGCTCGCCGCGTGGCGACACCTGCCGCCCACCGAGGGCCTGCGGGTCGTGCTGGTCTGGGCGCCGAACCCGCTGCCCGCCCAGCCGCCGATCTTG
>JBQCJR010000879.1:0-2497 GCA_051952595.1 Kofleriaceae bacterium | reverse complement strand
GATCGGGCGCGCCGGCCGCGAGGCGATCGATCTCGAGGAGATGACCGATTCGCTCGGTCAGCTCGAGAAGGTGCTGTCGCCGCTGTCGTTCATGATGGCGCACAAGCCGGTGTACCGGCGGGTGCTGGTCGACCTCTACCTGCGCTACGTGCCGCGGCTGGTCGAGCGCGAGCGCCACGGCAACGACGAGGTCAAGAAGGCCGCGCGCGCCGAGCTGGCGCGGATCGGCGGCCACGGCCTCCAGCCGCTGCTCGAGGCGCTGCGCGACGAGAAGGACACCAGCCAGCAGCGGGTCGCGGTCGCGGTGCTCGGCCACCTCGGCAACAAGGGCGCCGCGGCGCCGCTGGTCCACATGGCGCGCCAGGAGCCGTCGAAGGACGCGCGGATGATCGGCACGATGCAGGAGTCGCTCGATCGCGAGGTCCGGGTCGACGCGCTGGTCGCCGCCGGCCGGCTCGGCGACGCAAAGGTGCTCGCCGACGTGCTGCCGCTGATGGAGAACACCGAGATCGCGATGCGCGAGGCCGCGACGTTCACCGCCGGTCGCTCCGGCGATCGCCGCGCGGTGCCGGCGCTGCTCAAGGCGCTCGGCGAGCTGCGCCGACCGTCGGTGCAGACCCTCGCGTGCTTCGGGCTCGCCCAGATGGACGATCCGCGGGTCGCCCCGGCGCTGATCGCGGCGATCGGCGACGCGCGCAAGGATGATCCGACCCGCGCCGCGTGTGCCTACGCGCTCGGCGTCCGGCGCAGCGCGGCCGGCGTCCCGGCGCTGCTCGCGACCCTCACCGACAACCGCGGCGAGGCCCAGCGGCTGGCCGCGTGGGCGCTCGGCCAGATCGGCGAGACCCGCGCGCTCGGCCCGCTGATCCGCGCGTACTTTGCACGCGCGGGGCGCTCCGCCGACGAGCTGGTGTGGGCGATCGGCCGGGTCAGCGGCGGTGGGCTCGCGCCGGCGACCGCGGGCGGGTTCGGCGACTACCCGGTCGCGCGCGGCAAGTACGACGCGCCGACCGCGATCGCCGCGCTGCCCGGCGCGCTGCCCCGCCCGCCCACGCCGGCCAAGCTGGTCACCGAGCACGCCGACGACATCGCGCGCGGGCTGCTCGACGCGCTCGGCGAGCACCGCGACGTCGTGGTCTCGGTGCTCGCGGACCTCGACACCGCGCCGGCCCAGCTCTCGCTCGGCGCGCTCTCGCCCGCCCAGGCCGATGCCAAGGTGGTCGCGGCGTACGCCAAGATCGGCGATGCGATCGCCCCGGCGATCGCGTCGCAGCTGACGAGCGACGACCCCAAGGTCCGTGCGCTCGCCATCTCGGTGCTGGCCAAGCTCGATAGCGGCAAGGCGCCGCGCCGCGCCGAGGAGGCGATCGCCACCGCGCTCGCGGATCCGGCGGACCAGGTGCGCGCGTCGGCGATGAACGCGGTCGCGGTGCTCGCCGAGCGCCGCGGCAAGGCGCCGGCCGAGCTGGTCGCGTCGCTGGCCGGCAGGCTGAAGAGCGCGGCGTGGGCGGACCGGCGGGTCGCGGCGTTTGCGCTGGGCCGCCTCGGCCCTGCGGGGGACCCGCAGGCCCTGCTCGCCGCGGCGCGCGATCCCTCGAGCTTCGTGCGCGAGGCGGTCGCGTCCTCGATCGGGAATCTCCCCAGCGCCGTGGGGCCGCTGCTCGATCTCTCGCGCGACGAGGTGCCGCAGGTGCGCGCCGCCGCGGCGCGTGGCCTCGCGGGGCTGGCCGGGCGCGACGAACGGGTCACCAAGCGGCGCGCCGAGCTCGCCAGCGACCCCGATCCGGCCGTGCGACAGGCTGCGGCGGGGTCGTGAGGGCGGCCGTGACGGCGATCCCACCCCATTGGCGTCGGCCGGCGCTTTGACGGGCTGTTTCGCCAGAGGGTAGAATTTCCGCCCGATGGACGTGGGTCTAGTCTGCGACGCGTGCAGCGCGTTGACCCCGATCGGGGTGCCGCAATGTAAGCGTTGCGGTGCCTCGGTCGCACTGGATCCACGTCCGCGTGGCAAGGTCAGCAGCCCGCCCATGGTCGTCGACGGCGGCCAGCTCGACTGCAGCAAGTGCGGGTTGCAGGTCGCGCCGAGCACGCGGTTCTGCCCGAACTGCGGCGCGCGGATCGTCGCGCCGAGCTTCGAGGGGATCGAGACGCGGGTCGGGCCGCGGCCGTCCGGCGTGCAGCCCGTGCCACCGACGCAGCCGACCGGCAGCAAGCACTCGAACAAGCCGGGGCGCAGCACGCTGTTCTTCGGCGGCGCGATGCAGGCCGCGCGCGCCAAGCTCACGCTGATCCGCGGCGACGGCGAGGACGGCGTGTCGTTCACGCTCGCCGGCCAGGAGCACCTCGCCGGGCGCGGCGAGTGCCCGATCTCGTTCCCCGACGATCCGTTCCTGTCGCCGACCCACGCCAACTTCGTCTACGCGAACAACCAGCTGGTGGTCCGCGATCAGGGCTCGCTCAACGGCGTGTTCGTCCGGATCACGGACAGCGCGGAGCT
>JBQCJR010000878.1:0-9605 GCA_051952595.1 Kofleriaceae bacterium | reverse complement strand
CCAGCTGTGCAGGTAGGTCCCGGGAGCGGTTGGGACACCCTCTCCTCGGTGGAATGCAACGAACGCTGTTCAGCCGGCTACCACGACGTATGCAGCACAGACTCGTCGTGGTGGCCGCAGCGCTGATCGCCTCCGGATGCGCGGGGCTGCTCGCCAAGAAGCACGGATCCGGGCGGCGGTTCGAGAGCCAGAGCTATCCAGCGATGCGCGGCAAGGTCGGGTTCTCGCTCGAGCGTATCCCCGGCTCGGCGGCGGAGGATCCGAAGCCGGTCGCGTTCATCGAGACCACGGATCTCTCCGCGGATCTACACGTCCGCGGCTACCTGCCCGAGCCGTACGGCGCGCGCGCCGGCAAGCCGTGCAAGCCGACCTGGATCCCGGGATGGGGCAACTACGACCACGCCCAGTTCATCTCGGTCAAGATCGGCGGCAGCGGCGACGAGATCGTGCTCGGCCTCGAGCCGCTCGCCTACGTCTACGCCAACCAGATCGTCGAGATCGATCCGGAGTACGCGACGCTGTACAGCCCTGGCCAGCACGCGTTCCCTTTCGCGCGGCGCAGCTCGTCGTACCACTTCGCCGTGGACGTGCTGCCTCGGCTGCAGCCGGGCGCGAACGCGCTGGTGTTCACGGCGGGCGTGCGGTGCATGAGCGATCCCTCGATCGCGGTGCAGGTCTCGAGCACGCTGACGGTGCAGCTCGACGAGGCCAAGCTGGCGGCGCTGCGCACCGAGATCGGCCCGGAGGTCGAGGTCGCGCTACAGACCAACTTGCAGGGCGAGATCCCGCGGGTCACGGATCAGCTCGTCCAGCTGTTCCCGGAGTACGAGCCGGTGTTCGTCGCGCCGCTCGATCGCGGCTGGACGGTGCGCAAGAACGAGCTCGGTCATCCGCTGCACCGGTTCTTCTACGCGGTCGTGGTCGCGCGCGAGAAGGCGACGGGGCGGTGCTTCGGCAACCAGGGCATCGTCGGCAGCGAGTTCGGCGGCAACGGCTACCTGGATCCGGAGCTGCGGCTGGAGACCGAGGTCTGGGTCCCGTTCCCGTGCGACCACGTGTCGCGCCGCGTCCAGTACACGCATCCGGACGCGCGCAAGGAGCCCGAGTGACCGACATCCGTTAGATTGACGCGATGGCAGACGTCACGTTCCGCGACTTCGCGGCCGCGCTCATGCAGGGCAACACCGCCGCGGCGAGCGGGGTGCTCGAGACCTTGCTCGCGCTCGACCCGCCGCAGGCGACGCGCGCGAGCGAGCACTTCCGCGCCCGCATGGCAGCGGATCCGTCGTTCATGCAGAAGGCGATGGGCCTGCGCACCGCGGTGACCGGCGGCAGCGACGCGGAGATCGGCGCGCTGCTCGCCGACTGCTTCGGACTCGACGAGGCGGCCCAGGCGGCCTCGACCGCGGCGCTGCGCACGCGCTACCCGCGGCCCTGAGCCGGGCGCTCAGGTCGGCTCGCCGTCGGGGACCTTGGTCTGGACCTCGCGGAGGAACGCCTCCTCGGTCGCCGAGAGCGGCCGGCCCTTGAGCCGCTCGAGCTCGTCGCGCGACAGCCCGCCGACCCGCTGGCGGTGGCGCGCCATCGCGAGGTGCGCACGCGCCATCGAGGCGATCACGTCCTCGTAGCTCTCGAAGGTGACCGGCGAGCGCTCGGGGTGAGCGCGCAGCCACTCGGTGATCCGCGCCTCGTGGCGCGCGACGACCTCGGCGATCGACGACGACAGCGGCATGCGCTCGACGCGCGCCTCGGGCGGCGGCTCGAGCCGGTCGACGCTGTGGGTGTTGCTGGTGACCAGGAACGAGCCCTGGATCTCGCTCACCAGCTCGACGACTCGGAGGTGGCGCGGGAACAGCTGGACGAGCTGGAGCAGCGAGACCACCACGCCGCGCGGGTGGAGGTGGTAGGCGCTCGCGCGCACCATGCCGCCGGCGTCGACGAACAGGCGCAGGAACGTGCGGTTCTGCGGATAGATCCGCGTCATCGTCAGGTCCTCGACGTCGGCGAGCCACCGGTAGCGCCGGCCCTCGAGCTCGCGCCGCGCGCGGTCGTAGAACTCGAGATCGGCCTCGGGGAACGCCGCCGGGGTGACCCGCGCCAGCTCGTGAGGCTCGCCGTACACGGCGTCGAGGCGCGCCCGCAGCGCCGCGCCGCCGAGGCCACGAGGGCGCCGCATGCCGAGCGCGACCGCGACGACGAGCCAGAGGCCCATCATGAGGAAGAACACTTCCACGCCGGCATTGTGCCATGCCAGCGCGCCCGATCTCGCGCTCCGAACCACTCGTACGCGGCCGCCGTTCGCTCGGATTCCCCTGTATGTTGGGTCGCCATGCCCCGCAGCTGCGCGCTCGTGCTCGTGCTCGGGGTTTCGGCCTGTGGCTTCCAGGGCCTCGGGGCCGACGCGGGCGCGCCGGGCAGCGAGCGGCCGATCGACGCGGACGCCCCCGAAGCCGACGCGATCGACGCGATCGATGCGCCGGGCCCGCTCGGGCCGTTCGCGAACATCCAGCCGCTGTCCGGGCTCAACACCGGCGGCAGCGAGGACGACCCGACGCTGACCGCGGACATGCTCGAGATCTACTTCGAGCGCGACGGCGATCTGTGGTTCGCCCGGCGGTCGTCGATCACGGCGGCGTTCGTCCAGCCGGTGCCAGTCCCCACGTTCAACAGCCCGGACACCGAGACCACGCCCGAGATCAGCGCCGACGGGCTGACGCTGTACTTCGCGAGCAACCGCGGCCTGGGCACGGGGTTCGACATCTACGTGTCGACGCGGGCCAACCGATCGAGCGGGTGGAACGGCCCGCAGCGGGTCGCCGAGCTGTCCTCGAACGGCAACGACTACACGCCGACGCCGTCGCCGGATGGCCTGACGATGTACCTCAGCTCGGACCGCGACGGGAACGTGGACCTGTACCGCACCACGCGCGCAACAGCCGGCGAGCCGTGGGGCGCGGCGGTGCGGGTGGCCGAGCTGTCGACGCCCTCGGAGGACACCGAGCCGTGGGTCGACGCGTCCGAGCGGGTCGCGTTCTGGGCGAGCGACCGGCCGGGTGGCGCGGGCGGCCGCGATCTGTGGACCGCCGAGCGGGCGTCCACCGCCGAGCCGTTCGGGCCGGCGACTCCGGTCGCGGAGCTCGTCACGAGCGGCGAGGACGGGGATCCGTGGCTGTCGGCGGACCTGCGCACGATCGTGTTCGCGAGCACCCGCCAGGGTAGCTACGATCTGTACATCGCGACGCGCTGATCCGACACCGCGACCACGCGGCGCCTTGGGTCGATCGCGGACGATTTCTCGACGGGAAACTCGGCTCGCGACACGCAACAGCCGCCGCGTCATGCTGTCGCGACCACCATGAGCAAAATGCTGATCGCCGCGATCGCCTCGCTGTCCTCGCTGTGGTCCATCGCCGCCGCCGAGCCCACGGCGGAGCAGCTGAAGACGCGCGCCGCCGAGCTCGACAAGAAGCTCGCCGGCCAGGGCTTCACGGTGGTCATCGAGGCGCCGTTCGTGGTGGTCGGGGACGAGGGCGCGGCGAAGGTCAAGCAGCGCGCCGCCGGGTTCCTGCGCTGGACGGTGGGCCTGATCGAGAAGGACTTCTTCGCCAAGCGGCCCGACAAGATCATCGAGGTGTGGCTGTTCAAGAACGAGCGCACCTATCGGAAGGGCGCCAAGAAGTTCTTCAACGACGAGCCCGACACGCCGTACGGCTACTACACGACCGAATTCGATGCCCTGGTGATGAACATCGGGCCCGGCGCCGGCACGCTATCGCACGAGCTGGTCCATCCCTACGTCGAGGCCAACTTCCCCAGCGCGCCATCGTGGTTCAACGAGGGGCTCGCTTCGCTCTACGAGCGCCCCACCGAGAAGCGCGGCCACATCATTGGATTGCCCAACTGGCGTCTGCCGAGTCTCCAGCGGCAGATCCGCGCCAAGACCCTGCCCTCGATCGAGACCCTGCTGCGGACCAACCGCGACGAGTTCTATCAGGCCAGCTACGACTCGTACGCGTTCGCGCGCTACCTGCTGCTGTATCTCCAGGAGCAGGGCAAGCTGCGTGACTTCTACGCGAAGTTCGTCGCCGACCCCAAGGACCTCACCGGCAAGTCGGCGCTCGAGGCGATCCTCGGCGAGACGCTCGCGACGTTCGAGCCCAAGTGGCGCAAGTGGGCGCTCGCGCTCGAGGAGAACTAGTCGAGCGCAGAGCGCGCTGTGCACATGACGCGCCTGTGACCTGCGCCAACATAGGCACAGATTGCTACCAGCGGAGATTTTCGGTTCCCGGGGGAAGAAGAAGAGGACGAGCGGGGATGGCTAGGACGGCGGGCCAGGCGTCTCGTGGATCGAGATCGCTGGGTGGTGGCGCGACCAGCCGGTCGAGAGCAGCCAGCTGCGGGGTGGCGAGACGTGGAGCGGCTGGTAGGTGGCCGGCGGGACGAAGCGACCGCCGTCGAGCTCGAACCACGAGGGGAACGAGATCGCCGACGAGAACGGATCGATCATCCAGGAGCGGGCGTGCGGCGCAAGATCTTCGCGGTGGCGGCGCCAATTGTTGAGAACGTAGGCGAGGCAGTGACGGACGGCCCGCGGCGAGGTCAGCGGACGCGCGTGGTAGTGGTCGGGGAACACGGCGCCGCGATGGCCGGTGATGGCATTGATGTGCTTCGCGGCGGAGATCTCATGTGAACGATCCGGAAGTCCGACCGGCGCGCGGCCACAGTCGTGGCCTCGCGGAACGCGGCAAACATCTCGTTCGTTCGAAGGCGCGTGATGTCCTCGGCCACGCGGATCGCACGCCGCGGTCGCTGTGGTGGACCAAGCCAGCCGGCGCTGGTCGGAGCGCGAGCGCACGTTGCAACGCTCCGACGGCGACGCCCGCGTCGCCGTCCCGCGAGACCTGCCACCCGACCACGCGACGGGCGAACAGGTCGAGCACCACCGCCAGATAGACGAAGCCGGTCTGCGTCCGCAGGTAGGTCAGGTCAGCGACCCAGACCCCGTTCGGCGCGGTCAGTCGAATCGTCGCCGCACCAGGTTGCGCGCCATCGCGTAGCGATGGCGCGACTGCGTAGTCACGACGAAGCGGCGACGCGGTCGGGCGCGTAGCCCGTCGGTGCGCATGAGCCGCGCGACCCGGTGGCGACCCACGCGAACACCGGCCGCCCGCACCTCGGCGTGGACACGCGCGTACTTCACGACTGCCCTTTCGCGAAGTACGCCGTCGCTTTTTGCAGGAAGTCACGCTCCTGCGGCATCGCGCTGCAGACGGTGTACCGCCAGCAGTTCCTGACGATCGCACACACACGCGGCACGTTGCACATCGGCCGTTCGCTGCTGTCCAGCGCCGCCGCGTTCGAAGAGCTTCACCGCGAGCTGGTGAGCCGGTGGAAGCAGCAGGCCCGATCGTCGACGGACGAGAGTCGCCTGCGCTGAGGCGTCCGGCGCCGCGATGCGCGACCCGCGGCGCACGCGTTCGTACGCCGTGACGGCGCAGACGCTGGCCGCGCGCGGACGGGAAGTCTCCTCGCGCTGCTCGGATCAAGGCTCGCATGCGCCGGGCTCGGGCTCGACGAGCATGCGCGTCAGGGTCGTCAGGCGCGTGCGGAGGAGCGGCTCGTTATCGGTGCACTCGATCTTCGCGGTGACCGCGCCCGGCGTGCGGGGGCCGGGCGCGAGCTCGACGGAGAACGCGCCGGCGCTGCGCGGCGGGATGCGCAGCACCGCGGGCGAGAACTGGGGCGCGAGCCCGCTGGCACCGAGCCCGCCGGCATCGAGCTCGCGGCACGAGATCTCGAGCGGGACCGTGCCCAGGTTGATGACGTCGAGGCGCGTCGTCACCGCCGCGGGCGCGGGGCACGGTACGGTGACGGTCACGGGGGCCACGTCGGCGAAGGGGCCGTGCCCGGCGAAGTAGTCCAGGGGGAGCGGCGCCTGGCATGCGCCGAGCGCGGACAACGATACGCGGCCGATCACGGGCGTCGCGCTGGCCGGCGTGTACGAGATCCAACCGACACGCGTCTCGCCGGGCAGGATCGGCAGCGGCAAGATGGCGCCGAACCCCGGGGTCGTGGTCGCTTGCAGCGACGCGACGGCGTTGCCCGTGTTCGTGATGTTCACGCGCAGGCCCTCCGTCGTGCCGACCGGGATGACGCCGAAGTCGCGCGACCCGGTGACGGCGAGCTGCGCCGTCTGGAGCACCTGGCGGACGGGGACGTCGGTGACGGTGTCCACGCCGAGCGTGGTCGTGATCCGCAGGACGGCGGCGTAGGCGCGCGGCCCCGACGGGAACGCGATCGGCAGCCGGTGCACGCGCAACGTGAGCGTGCCGCGCGCCGGGACGGTGCCCGATTGCTGCGAGACCGCGAATGCGAGGTGATCGAGCTCCGGGTCCGAGAGGAAGACCGCCGAGAACGGCACGGGGATCGCGCTCGTGTTGACGAGCCGGATCGGGGCGGTGCCGCCGCTGCCACACGTGACGCCGCCGAAATTTACCGGGCCCCCCTCGACGAGGACGGCGCTGTCGTCGCCGGCGACGCCCTCTCCGGCGAGCTCGAGCGAGGGCGGCAGCGCGCCACAGTGAGGGCCGGTGACGGTCACGACCGCGGCGCGGGTGTCGGCGCCGAGATCGCGCGGCGTGTAGGTGATCTCGCCGTGCGCGGCTTCGCCGGGCGCGAGCGCGACGACGCCCGCAGGCCCGAACGTCCGGCCGAACTCGCCGCCGGGCGCGCCGATGACAACAGGCGCCGCGGCGTTGCCGATATTGCGGACCGTGAACGACCGCGCGGCCGGGAACCCGACGCGGGCCTGTCCGAGGCCGACGAGCGGCGGGTCGATCGCGATCGCCGCGCCGCGCGACTGGAATGCAACGGCGATCGTGCGCGGCGCACGATCGCCGGCGTTGGTGATCGCGCGGAACGAGGCGGCGAGCCGCTCGCCGGCGGCGACTTCGGCGGGGACGGGGACGGAGAGGCGCACCTCGACGGCGCCTCCGGCGGGAACGGTGCCGCTCGCCGGGGCGATCGCGAGGCGAGGATCCAGCGGCTCGAACGCGTAGGTGAGCGGCGATCCGCCGCGGTTGGCGAGCGTGAATGCGCCGGCGGCGGTGCCGCCGCAATCGCCGGCGCCGAGATCGATGGAGGCGGGCAGCTCCGCGACGGGCGGTCCGGCATCGACGCCGCCATCGACGAGATCCTCGAGCCCGGGCTGCGAGGGGTCGCCGCACGCAACGAGCCCCAGCGCGGCCGCGACCGACACGGCGACTCGGTGCTGCACCATCCAAGCAAAGCACTGCATGCCGGCCTCGTAAGCAACCGCCGTGCCTTCGGCGCGCAGCAGTTGCTGCGAGCCACGGAGAGCACTTACGCCGCACGCGTCAACGAACGTGAACAGTCGGCGTACCCGCGATCGTGAACCGCGGACGGCGGGTTGCGGGCTGCGGCGTCGAGGACTGTGGAACGTGCCACGCGCGGCGGTCGTACGCGGGTTTTCGCGCGGCTCGTGCCGTGCTGCTTGCTTCATCGAGAATCGGCGAGATCGCGGGCTGACGATCCGCGCAGCGGCGCGTGCGAGGGCCGTCGGAAGACCGCCACCGCGAGTAGCCGCCTTTCTCCGCAGCTCTCTCGAGATGGTCGACGGAGGACGATCGAGCTTCCGAGCAATCTCTCGAACCCCGAGGCCCTGGGCGTGCAAGACGGCGATCTCCTCTCCGCTCGGAAAACGATAGGTAGCGCCCGGAAAGCGGGACCACGCAGCTCGGCGGCATGCCGCCATTTCTCGCGGAACCGCCTCGTTCCGACCGGGTGAGACACCCGGCGACCAGCGCTGCATCTTCGCTCGACAACCCTCGAGCGATCGCGTTCCAGAACTGCCGTCGGTGTTCACGTCGCCCCGCTGTCGGACGACCTGGTGAACGCATCGGACCGCGTCCCGCGTGTCCGGACCGTCTACGTTTCGATGCACCCATTGCAACTCCTCGCTGGCGAGGTGTTGCGACGACCGATTGAATTCACCCGTATCACGATGGTCTGACATCACCGTGTGCGTGCCGTGTGTCCGAGTTTCGGACAAATGGGCCACCGCGGGCAGGCGGCAGGTCTTCGTCGACGACGCATTGATTTCGCCGATATCGCCCAGCGCGGCGCTCAAGCTCACCGCGCCCGCATCTTACGTCCGAGACCCGGACAAATCGTCCGCATCCCGGACATCGAGCCAGCCCTGCCAGCCCTCCCCGCGCTTCTTCCTCTTCCCCCGTAGGGATCCAAAAACCTCTCCCCGGTAGCAGCAGGCCCTGTGGGCATGTGGACAACCGTCGGCCTGCCAGTGCCGACGGTTGTCCAAGCGCACTGTGAGCTGCGAACCCCCGCTCACTCTGCGCCAACTCAGCGCAGGTCACAGGCGCGTCATGTCCACAGGGCTCTGCGCCCCGCGCCGCACCATGGCTACCTCGCGCCCGGTGCGCGGAACGTGAACGGGTAGTTGACCTGCACCGAGCCACCATTGCTGGGCTTCGGGAACTGGATGTTCTTGACCACCGCGGCGACGCAGCTCGCGACCGCGGGATCGAGGCCGCTGCCGGTCGAGGCGGACACCGAGCCCATCGCGTTGATCATGAACTGCACGGTGACGGTGCCGGCGAGATCGCCGCGCGCCAGCAGCTCGTGCTCGTAGCAGTACTTGACCTTCGCGAGGCTGCGCGTCACGTAGCGCTTGATGATCGCGCGGTCGAGGCCGTCGGTGACGTCGGTCGGCCCGCTGATCCGCACGGTCGGCACGATCTGCTGGCGGCGACCGGGCCAGCCGTCGCCCTGGCCGGCGCGCCAGCCCTGGCCGGCGCCGGGGCCGTCGCCGATCGTGCCGTAGCGGCCGGTCCCGATGATGCCGCAACCTTCGCCGGCGCAGCCGCCGCCCGGCCCGAAGCCGGTGCGGCCGAGCCCGAAGTTGCCGCGGCCCTCGCCGGAGGCGCCGAACACCGCGCCGTAGATCGAAGCGTCATCGAACCCGCTGGAGAAGCTCATCTGACCGGTCAGCGACGCGATCCCGCCGCGCAGCGCCTCCGAGCTGCCGAGGAAGCCCGCGGTGCGCGCCTGCTCGATCGCCTGCTCGCGCGACAGCTGCGGCGGCGCGTGGTTGTCCTTGATCCGCATCCGGCCCTGCGCGTCGGCCGCATCGGGCCGGCCGGCCTGGCCCTCGATCGCCATCGACGGCGCGCCGTGGTTGGCCTCGCCATCGTCCTGGTTGCCCGAGCTCTCCTCCGGCTCGGGCGGCACGTCCTCGGCGACGGTCGTGGCGGAGCGGGTCGTGGTCGACTCGATCGACCCGAGATCCAGGCTCACCCCGGCGTCGGCGATCGGGATGTGCTGGAGCAGCATCCAGATCCCGAGGGGCGCGGCGAGCGAGCCGCCGACGTACCCGAGCGTGCGGCGCTCGAACCCGGCGAACAGCCCCGCGGCGTGGCGGCGCGGCGCCGGCACCGACGACACCAGGAACGTGGTCTGGCCGGCGCGGGGGCGGGTGCGCGCCCGGGGGGGGGGGGGGGCCGCCCGCGGGCCCGGCCCCCGCCCCGCCCGGCCCCGGCGGCCCGGCCCCCCGCGCCCGGCCCGCC
>JBQCJR010000877.1:0-8403 GCA_051952595.1 Kofleriaceae bacterium | reverse complement strand
AAGGTGCCGCCACCGTCGCTGTTGTGGAGCGCGATCAAGTGGCTGATCCCGATCCTGTTCCTGGTCGCGATCGTGTGGGGCTGGCAGCGCTCGGACACCACCAGCTTCGCCGAGATGATGCTCGCGTGGATCCTGCCGACCTCGATCGGCGCCGCATCGCTCACCCTGCTCGCCGGGGGCTCGCTGCTCTCGGTGCTCACCGCGCTCGGAGTCGCGCCGATCGCCGCGATCCATCCGCTGCTCGGCACCGGCATGGTGGTCGGCGTGGTCGAGGCGTGGCGGCGCAAGCCGAGCGTGGCGGATTGCGAGCGCCTGCCCGATGACATCCAGACCCTGCGTGGGTTCTGGCGCAATCCGGTGACCCGGATCTTGTTGATCGCCGTCGCCTCCGGGCTCGGGACGGCGGCGGGGTTCTGGGTCGGTGTAGGCTGGGTCGCCTCGCTCCTGTAGGCGCGCGCCGGGTTCGTCACCGCTCCGTCGAAATCCTGCGATCGCTCGTCCGCGGGATCGCGATATCGTCGCTTCCCATGATGAAGCGTCGCGATGCGCTGAAGACGATCGGAGGGCTCGCGGGAGCGGCCGGGATGGCTCGGTTCCTCCCCGCGTGTGGAAACGACGACGAGGGTCCCACCGGGATCACGACGTACGTCTACATGATGATGGAGAACCGCAGCTACGATCACTGGTTCGGCGCGCGGTCGCTCGTCGAGGGGCTGCCCGGCGATGGCCTGCGCCCCGGGATGACCAACCCCAACCTGCAGAGCCAGCCGGTCGAGCTGTGGACGCCGAACCACACGGCGGCGCAGCTGTGCGACATCGATCCGCCGCACGGTTGGGACGCGGCGCACCGCCAGTTCAACGACGGCGCGATGGACGGCTTCGTCACCGAGCACCAGCGCAGCCACGGCAACGATCCGCAGGCGATCGAGCCGATGAAGTACCTGGCCCGCGAGCACATCCCGGTCAGCTGGGCGCTCGCCGACCGCTACACCTCGTGCGACCGCTGGTTCTGCTCGGTGATGGGCCCGACCTGGCCGAACCGGTTCTACTGGCACACCGGCAGCTCGGGCGGGATCAAGACCAACGAGCTGCCGAACGCCAAGCTGCCGTGGGCGTCGATCAACCACCGGCTCAACGACGCCGGGGTCGACTGGGCGTACTACTACGGCAACATCGCGGTCGCGTCGTTCCTCGACGACGAGGTGACCGATGGCAAGGTCCACCGGTTCGCGGGCGGCACCGAGCGCAGCTTCCTCAAGGACGCCGCCGCCGGCAAGCTGCCGCCGGTCTGCTACATCGATCCGTCGTTCTACTACAACGACGATCACCCGCCGATCCACCCGATCAACGGCCAGGAGCTGATCGCCGCGGTGTACAAGGCGCTCGCCGAATCGCCGCAGTGGAAGAACTGCCTGCTGGTCATCACGTATGACGAGAACGGCGGCTACTACGACCACGTCGCGCCGCCGAAGGTCACCGGTGATGCGTACGCCGCCGATGGCTTCGATCAGCTCGGCTTCCGCGTGCCGACGCTGGTGGTCGGCCCGTACGTCAAGCAGGGCTACGTGAGCAGCGTGCAGTACGAGCACTGCTCGGCGCTGCGCCACCTCGAGACGACGTTTGGCCTCGAGCCGCTCAACGCGCGCACCGCGGCGGCGAACGACCTCTCGGACTGCATCGACATGGACCGGCTGGCCCGCGGCGACTGGGCGCGGCCGGTCGCGCTGCCGGCGATCGATCCGACCGAGTGGGAGATGACCGGCGCGTGCTCCGGCGGCGCGCGGGTCGCGCCGGCCGAGGGGGACTGCCCGATCCACGACTGGGCGAACCAGTACCCCGAGCTCCACGCGCGCACCGACCTGCGCGGACGCGAGCACGAGGAGCGCGACGCGATCCGCGCGTTCCTCGCGCAGCCCTCGCGCGTGCGCGTCTAGCGCGGCGCCTAGACCAGCACGTCGAGCAGCTGCACGCGGGTCAGGTAACCCTCGAGCACCGCGACGTACTCGTCGATCAGCAGGTCGAGCTCCACGGTCAGCCGCGCGCCCTCGAGCCGGTGGACCTTGCCGGACACCGGGATCTCGGTCCCGCCGAGCGCGAGCACGCCGGAGATCCACGCGTCCGAGGGCGGCGCCGCGGCCTCGCTCGGGAACTGCAACGAGACGTGGGTGCGCTAGTGTTCGAGCACCGGCACGTCCATCGACTCGAGGCGCAGCTGCGCCGCGAGCGCGGCCGGCGGCTCGACCCGGTAGTTCACGCGGCGGTTGTGCGTGATCAGCTTGTCGAGCGCGTCGTGCACCGGCGCCGAGAGCGGCGTCTCGTCGCTCTCGAGCACCAGCTCGCGCAGCCGCTTGAGCTCCTTCTGGGTGCGCACCAGGTGCTGGCGCATGTCCGCCATCCGGCTCTGGTCGCGGTGCACCTTGTCGGCGACCACGCCGAGCAGGTTGACCAGGAACCGCAGGCCGAGCTCCTGGTGATCGCGGAAGTGCGCCTGGATCGCGGTCGCCGAGAGCGACCACACCACCGCGCCCTGCGACGCGAGCGCGCGGGTCGATCGCGGCAGCCCGGCGAGCGCGCCGAGCTCGCCGATCAGCGCCGGCGGGGACAGCCGGAACACGTCGTCGTCGGGGTGATCGAGCACGACCTCGCCGGCGGTCAACAGGTACAGCTCGGTCGCCGGTTGGCCGACGTCGAACAGCGGGACGTCCGGACGGGTCTCGACCCGCACGAACAGCTGGCCGATCTGCGCCAGCTCGTCGTCGCCGAACCCCTGGAACAGTGGAATGGTGCGCAGCTCGCTCGCGGTCGGGCCCATGCGCGGACCATAACGCGGTTTGCCTCGGCTGCGGCTCGGAACGCCGGGCGGGTCGGCTGCCAACCCGCGCACCGCGTCGCGGTGGTACCGTGGCGAGGTGTCGAGGCGTCTCGTCTGGCTGCTGGCCGCGCTCGCCGCGTGTGGCAAGGACGCCGCCGCCCCGCGCACCGAGCGTCCGGTGGCGACGGCTCCGCGCGACGCGGCGTCCCCTGCCCCGCCCGACGCGAGCTCGCTCCCGCCGCACTCCCGTTACGAGGATCTCGCAGCCGCGCTCGCCGCGATCGTGCCGGCCGACGCGCGGGTCGTCGGGTTCGGCGAGCTGCACGCGCGGGTCGATCGCGCGCAGGTCCGGAGCGCGCTCGCCGCGTTCACGGCCGCGCTGCCGGCGATCAGCTCCCGCGTCTCGGACCTCGTGGTCGAGACCTGGATCGTCGATCCGAAGTGCGGCAAGACCGCGGTCGCCGCGACCAGGAAGGTCGAGACCGAGGTCAAGCGGCCGGCGGCGACCAAGTCCGAGATCGCGCTGCTCGCCGAGGCGGCGCGCGCCGCGCAGATCCAGCCGCACGCGATGACGCTGTCGTGCAAGGACTACGCGGCGATCGCGCCGGAGCACGGCGCCCCGGATCCGGTCGCGATGCTCACGCTGACCACCCGCGAGCTGTCGCGGATCACGACGAGCGCGGTGCGCCACCGCGATCCGCAGCCGGAGCACCGCCCGCTGATCGCGGTGTACGGCGGGGCGCTCCACAACGATCGGTTCCCGGCCGCCGGGGTCGCCGAGTGGAGCTACGCCGAGACGATCGATCTCGCGACCGATGGTCACTTCCTCGAGATCGATCTCATCGTCCCCGAGCTCGCCGAGGCCGACGAGCGATCGCGCGAGCAGCCGTGGTTCCCGCTGGTCGCCGCGGCGGATCGCGTGCTGGTGTGGACGCGCGGCGAGCGATCGCTGGTGGTCATCCTCCCGCGATCCACGCGCTGAGCGTGGCCGATCCTATGGAGCGCCGCCGCGCGGGCGCGGGGGTATGAGTCCGGTCCATGGCGGATCCGCTCTCGTTCGAAGACGTCACCCGCGCGATCCTCGAAGCCGACGCGGCGGGCGCACCGGTGCCGCCGCTCGACGACCAGCTGGTCCGCTACCTGGGCGAGGGCCCCTACGGCCTTCCACCGGGGCTCGACGCGGCGATCCAGCGGTTCGAGCCCGCGCGGCGCGACGCGTTCACCGCCAAGCTGCGCGAGGCGCTGCGCGGGCGCGACACGGCGTTCCCGATCCCCGTCTCGCTCGGCCGCTACCTGAACGACCCCGCGTTCGACCAGCACGCGATCGACGCCGTGGTCCGCAACATCCGCTACGCGCTCGAGCGCGACAACCTGTTCCGCACCAGCTACCGGTCGCTGAGCAGCCTCCTGGAGGAGTGGCTCGGCGGGGGCACCTACGCCGCCGGGCTGCTCGATCGCACGCTCGCCGAGCTGGACGCGCGCGAGGAGCTCGCCGGGCACGTCGGCGCCCAGGTGCGCCTGCTGCTGCGGCGGGTCCGGTTCACCGCGCTGCGCGGGACCGACCGGCCGCTCTCGCTCGCCCTGCCGGATGGCGACGTGCGGTGGATCGAGACGGTCGAGGACGGGATCTCCAAGCGCGATGCGCTCGCCGGGCTGTCCGCCGCCGAGATCGACGAGCTGTGCACCGCGTGGAGCGCGCTCGACTGGGACGAGACGCTTCGGGTCGAGGAGCTGTTCGGGCGGCGCGTCCCGCAGCCGTCGATCGAGGAGCGCGACTGGGCCGAGCTGGTCGCGCTCGTCGAGCAGACGTCGTTGAAGCGGCTCGAATGCGGAGAGCGCGACCACCGCAGCCTGACTCGCCTGTTCGGGCGCCCGGAGCCGCTCGACGTCAAGATCGCGCTGGCCGAGCGGCTCGCGGCGTTCGCCAAGCAGTACCCCAAGGAGGCGTGGGAGTGGGCGATGGCGGCGGTGCTACTTGGCCTGGTGCCGGTGCTGGTCCAGGCCGGCCGGCCGCTCACCGGCACGCTCGAATCGCTCGCCCGGACCTACCTCGCCGAGGATCACCCGGATCGCGGCGAGCTGCGCGATCTGCTGATCCAGCTGCCGCGGCCGCAGGTCGACGGCTGGCTCGCCAAGCTGCGCACCTCCAAGGTGGCGAAGTCGCGGCGGCTCGCGGCCGAGTACGACGCCAAGCTCGCCGCCTCGTGAGCCGCGGCGCCGCGCGGTAAGGTGGCGCGGTGCTCGATCGGATCGTCGACTCCGGACTCGTCCCCGAGCCGATGCTGCGCGCCGGGATCCGGGCGATCTGCGCGCTGCGGCTGCGCCAGGAGCGCGGCACCGTCGAGGAGGAGCAGGCCCGGCACCAGCGGCTGGTCGCCGAGCTGCGGTCGAGCGAGGCGCCGCTGACCACCGCGGCGGCGACGGCGCAGCACTTCGAGGTCCCGCCGGCGCTGTTCGAGCTGGTGCTCGGGCCCGCGCTCGCGTACGCGAGCTGCTACTGGCCCACCGGGGTCGAGGCGCTCGCCGAGGCGGAGACCGCGATGCTCGAGCTCACCGCCGAGCGCGCCGGGCTGGCGCCCGGACAGGACGTGCTCGATCTCGGCTGCAACTGGGGCGCGCTGTCGCTGTGGGCCGCCGCGCGCTACCCGACCAGCCGGATCACCGCGGTCGCCAGCTCGCCGACCCAGCGCGCGTTCATCGAGGCGCGGGCGCGCGCCCGCGGGCTGACCAACGTGACCGCGATCGCCGCAGACGTCGCCACGGTCGCGCTGCCCACCGCGAGCTTCGATCGCGTGGTCTCGATCGAGACGTTCGAACAGCTGCGCAACTACGAGCGCATGCTCCACCGGATCGCCGGCTGGCTGCGCCCCGGCCACGCATCCGCGCTGTTCATCCAGGTGTTCGCGCACCGCGCGTACGCGTATCGGTTCGAAGACGCCGGGGGCACCGACTGGATGGCGCGCGAGTTCTTCTCCGGCGGCATCATGCCATCGGCGAACCTGCTGCACTTCTTCCAGACCGACCTCCGCCTGGCGGACGAGTGGCACCTCGCGGGCACCCACTACGCGCGCACCGCCGAGGCCTGGTACGCCAACCTGATGGCCCGCCGCGGCGAGGTCGAGCGCGTGCTCGCCCAGGCCTACGGCGGCGAGGCCGCGCGGCGGTTCCAGCGCTGGCGGGTGTTCTTCCTCGCATGCGCCGAGCTGTTCGGCTTCCGCTACGGCCGCGAGTGGATCGTGGCCCACTACCGGTTCACGCCGCGTTGACCGCGCGCTCGCCCGGTTGGTTCACTCGACCGGCACGCCCGTCGGCTCGGCCACGATGCCACGCGCGATCGGCGGCTCCTCGAGGTAGCCGGGGATGTCGATGATGACGAGCCGGGATCCGCCGTAGCGGAGCAGCTGGTTGCGCAGCCGCCGCGCGTGGTGGTTGTGGAGGAAGAACTGCCACCACCGCGTCTTGATCAGCTCCGGGATCAGCACCGCGATCGTGCGCTCCGGGAACTGCTCCTCGAGCTCGGCGACCAACTCGAGCACCGGCTGATGCATGAACCGGTACTCGGAGCGCAGGAACAGCAGCGGCGGCGGCACCCGGCCCGCGGCGCGCACCGGGGCCTCGACGTGCGCCGCCCAGTGATCGCGCAGTCGCTGCTCGAGCCGGTCGTCGGCCCCGTCGATCGCCCGCAGGTGCACCGCGCGGATCTCGGACGAGGTCCGCAGCGCGAACGCGACCGCGCGATCGGTCAGCTTGTTCCAGCTCTGGGTCGCCACGATCAGGACCGGATCCTCGCGGCGGCCGACGTCGACCGGCCGGTCGTCGCGGAGCGCGCGATCGAGCTGGTCGTAGTAGCGCTTGATCGCGCTCAGCAGCACCAGGGCGCCCGGGATCGCGATCACGGTGATCCACGCGCCCTGCACGAACTTCGCACCGATGATGATCGCGAGTGCGATCGCGGTGGTGGTCGCGCCGAGCGCGTTGATCGCGAGGTGCAGCCGGGTGTGGAGCCGGGCCCGCCGCCCGGTCGCGGTGCGCAGCGCGCGCCTCCAGTGCACGACCATGCCGCCCTGCGACATCGTGAACGTGAGGAACGCGCCGATCGCGAACAGCGGAATCAGGCGGTCGGTGATCCCGCCGAACACCACCAGCAGCAGGCCGGCGGCAAACGCGAGGTACAGGATGCCCACGGAGTAGACCAGCCGGCGCCCGACGATCGCGAACGGCCGCGGCAGGTAGCCGTCCTCGGCGACCATCCGGCACAGCCGCGGGAAATCGACGAAGCTGGTGTTGGCGGAGAGCGCGAGCACGCACAGCACGCTGCCGATCGCGACGTAGTAGAACGCGCCGTGGCCAACGACCGCGCCCGCCAGCTGCGCCAGCACGCTGCGGTAGCCGGCCTTCTCCTGGTCCATCGCGAGGATCTCGTAGCGGCTCGCCAGGTACGCGATGCAGGCGAGCAGGATCCCGAGGACCGCCACGATCGCGGTCAGCGTGCGGTGGGCGTACTTGACCACTGGCTGCTTGAACGCGGCGACGCCGTTACTCACCGCCTCGACGCCGGTCATCGCGGTGCATCCGCTGGCGAACGCGTGCAGCAGCAGCCAGGTCGACGCCTCCTCGCTCGGCGCCTCGAGCCGCGGCGGCGAGACGACTGGGACCGGCGCACCGCCCGACGCGAGCGAGCGCGCCACGCCGACCCCGAGGATCGCGAAGAAGCACGCGACGAACAGGTAGGTCGGCAGCGCGAACAGCCGCCCCGCGTCGAGCGTGCCGCGCAGGTTGACCACGGTGATCAGCGCGAGCAGGCCCAGGCACAGCGCCAGGATGTGGGGGTGCAGCGACGGCACCGCCGAGACCAGCGCGCCAACGCCGGCCGAGATCCCGACCGCGACGTTGAGCACGTAGTCGAGCATCAGCGCCGCCGCGGCGACCAGCCCCGCCCGCTCGCCGAAGTTGGCCTTGGACACCGCGTACGCGCCCGCGCTGGTCGGGTACGCGCGCACGGTCTGCCAGTACGACGCGAACAGGATCGCGAGCAGCCCGACGATCACCGCGATGATCGGCCCGATGTACGCGAGGCCCGTCACGCCGAGCGGCATCAGGATGGTGAGCGCCGCCTCGGGGCCGTACGCCGACGACCCGAGCCCATCGAGCCCCATCGCCGGCACGCCCTCGAACGCCCCGATCTTGCGCTGCTCCTGCTCGCGATTGGCGAGCGTCCGACCGAGCAGCAGCCGAGACAGCGACATGGCTCCCCGACCGAGGAGCAATGCAACGCGCGCGCCTCGAGGAGGGAACGCGCGTGCGCCGCCGACTCGATCGACGGGAGTAGCGCAGGTCGGCGCTCGCACGCGAGGGGCGAGCACCGGGAGGCAGCTCGGGCAAGGCCCGGCGCAGAGCGCGCTGTGGACATGACGCGCCTGTGACCTGCGCCAACATAGGCACAGGTCGCGCGGAGGTTCGCAGCTCAGTAATGCCTCGCCGTGCCCCGTCCCCGGTCGACCGGGATACATGCTAACGGGCGGCGAAATCCCAGGGCATCAGCGCCTCGTTCCGCTCGGCGGCCTCGAGCGCGGCGGTGAGATACGCGGCCG
>JBQCJR010000876.1:0-2670 GCA_051952595.1 Kofleriaceae bacterium | reverse complement strand
CAAGGCGCTGCGCCGCATCTACATGGACGCGCACCAGTACGACAAGACCTGGTGCGTCTGCAACACGCTGGCTTTCCTCAAGAAGGCGGACCAGGACGAGCTGCAGTTCTACGAGCAGTACAAGCCGCGTGGCCTGGTCAAGGCCAAGAACATGATCAACCCGGACAGCTGGGCCAAGCTCGTTCACCCGGACGAGAACCGCTACATCAGCGCGATCTTCGGAGCGAGCTGGCAGGGCGTGGCCGCCATGAAGGCGTTCCCGCACAAGGAGTTCGGGATCAAGCGCAAGGATCGGCGGCAGCTGCCGGGCGATCCGCTGATGTTCTCGAAGGTGTTCTACTACGCGGGTCAGGTGCTGAACGTGCCGATGCCCGAGGTGTTCTTCGTCGAGGACAACAAGCCGGCGGACATCCAGCTCGCGAACGCGATCGACAAGACCGAGCTGACGCCTTCGTTCGTGGTCCGTTCGCACCTGCTCCAGGGCAAGAGCGAGCGCGAGATCGCGTTCATGTCGGCGCGCAAGCTCACGTTCATGCGGCCCGAGTACTACCTGAAGATGCTGCTGCCCACGAACACCGAGCTGAAGGTGGTCGTGCTGTCGGCGCTCGTCATGGTGCAGCCGCGGTTCCCGGTTCCGCCCGACATGGTGCAGCTGGTCCAGCAGTACCTGCCGGAGATGCAGAAGCGGATGCCGCCGCAGGTGCTCGAGCAGCTCGCCGCGGTGGTGGGCCGGTTCATCCAGGCGGCGCCCGAGATCAACCTCGCGAAGGGGGGCCACGCGGTCGATGCGACGTCGCATCGCGCCGGGTTCCTGGTGTGTGGTGACCTCGAGGTGGCCGCGCGGATGGTCTCGGCCGAGCCCGTCGTCGTGGGAGGACCGCAGGTGAAGGACAAGATCAAGGAGCTGGTGCTGTACTCGATCTCCGAGGAGTTCTTCTCCGTCCGCGCCCAGATGGGCCTCACGATCGCGGGCTGATCATGGCGCTCCGGTTCACCAGCGCCCGCTCGATCACGTCGGTCGACGAGATCGACGAGACCGAGCGCGAACAGCTCCGCGCGTCGGGGAAGTTCTACGATGGGGAGGACCGGCCGGCCGCGGATCGGCTCGCGGGCGAGCAACCCGAGGACGTCGAGGGGAGTTTTCTCGGCTACTGCGAGCTGTGGAGGGTCGTCGATCGCACCCCCGAGGGGGATCGGCATCTCTATGACGCGTGGTTCTACATGACCGACAGCGGAACGATCTTCCGCGCAGGGACCACCGAGGACGTCGCGATGATCATCCAGTTCGGGCTGGAATGCGACGATCCAGAGCTGCGTGCGCAGCTCGGTCCGGCCATGGTGGAAGCGAAGCTGTTGCCACCGACCGACAGCGCGTACCCCGAGTTCAGGGCGCTCCTCGAGCAGCAGCTCGCAGCCGCCCCATCCCAAGCCGAGGCATTCGACCAGGAGGAATCCGCCGTGCAGGAGCTCGACGAAGACGTAGAGACCGAGGAGGAGTCGGCCGCGGCCGCGTCCGCGGACGACGAGGACATCGAGGAAGAGGACGAGGAAGCGGAAGAGGACGAAGAGGAGGACGAGGAAGGCGAGCCCGAGGCCGACGAGGGAGAGGGCGAGCACGCCGAGGGCGAGGCCGAGGCCGAGGGAGAGGCCGAGGAGGCCGAGATCGGTCCGACGGGCGACGAGGAAGGCGAGGTCGCCGTGGCCTTCGAGGAGGAGGTCGAGGTCGAGCTCGAGCACGCCGACGAGGAAGAGGGCGAGGAAGCCGAAGGCGAGGAAGCCGAAGGCGAGCAGTCGCACGAGGACGAGGAGGAGCACGGGGACGAAGAGGAGGAGGAAGAGGAAGAAGAGGAGGAGGAAGAAGAGCGCGCCCCGGCGAAGCGGCAGCCCAAGGCTCCCGCGGCGAAGAAGCCCGCGGCGAAGAAGCCCGCGGTGAAGGCACCGGCGAAGAAGCCCGCGGCGAAGAAGCCCGCGGCGAAGGCGCCCGCGGCGAAGGCGCCGGCGAAGAAGCCTGCAGGCAAGGCCAAGCCCGCGGCGAAGAAGCCCGCGGCCAAGGGGAAGAAGCCTGCGGCCAAGGCGCCGGCAAAGAAGGCACCGGCGAAGAAGGCACCGGCGAAGAAGGCACCAGCGAAGAAGGCTCCGGCGAAGAAGCCGGCCGCGAAGAAGCCCGCGCGGTCCAAGCGCCGCTGAGCGGGCGGGCCCGGGCCGCGGCGACGCAGCGCGATCAGCTGTTCGCTTCGAACTGGACGTCGGACCACGACTTGATGTCGATCACCGTCCAGCCCTTGCGGGTCCGCGCGACGGTGATCTTGTAGATCACGCCGTCCGCGTTGCCGTGCAGCTCCACGGCTTCGTCCTTGCCGATCTGGAGCTCGTACTGCCCGATCCGCCCCTCGGTGATCGGGCGGGCGGCGAGCGCGCGCGCATCGCGCCACTGGGGATGCGCCCGCAGCGTCCGCGCGTCCAGCCGCGCGAGGATCGCCCGCTGGAGCGCCGCCGCGTCGCGCGCGGTGAGCCGAGTGCACGCCGCCGCCGGGTCGCTCGCCGGGATACACAGCCCCGCGGCGGGCCATGGCCGCGGTCGCGACTTGGGGGCGGCTTCGACCGAGGTGGCTGCTCCGCTGGTGGCGACCCCGAGCACGAGCGCGAGCGAGCGCGCGAACGACACCGACC
>JBQCJR010000875.1:0-3549 GCA_051952595.1 Kofleriaceae bacterium | reverse complement strand
GCTGCCCTGTCCGCCCGCCGCCGCCAGCAGGGCGCTGTCCGGGCGCGCGCCGTTCGACGCGTCGGCCGCGAGCTGCTTGTGCGCGGGCTCGGCCGCGAGTTGCTTGCGCGCGGGCTCGGCGGGCTCGTCGAGGTCATCGACCACGTCGGGCTCGCTGCGCCCGCCTCGGCGGCGGGCCTCGGCCCCCACGAGTTCCTGCTCGGCGGCGATCAGCCCGGGCAGCAGGTGCGGCGCCAGCGCGGCGTCCGCCACCAGCGCCTGCTTGAGCCGCTCGATGGCGCCGCGGTGGTTGCCTTTGGCCGCCGCGAGCTCGGCGGCCGCGGCGAAGAAGTGCGCCGACTCGTCGTGCTTCTGCGCGGCCTTGAGCAGCTGCTTGGCCGAATCGAGGTCCTCGCGCGCCAGCGCGGCCTGGGCCGCGGCGACCAGCAGGTGGTGCTCGCGCTGGCGGGTGTCCTCGTTGCGCCGCTTGCCGAGCCGCTGCCACAGCCCGGCCGCCTCGTTGAACCTCGCCTGCTCCTCGTACAGCGCCGCGAGCACCCGCAGCGCGCCCTCGTGTGCCGGCTCCTCGAGCAGCACCTCCTCCATCGCGCGGGTCGCCCGGCGCGGCATGCCGGCCGCGCGGAAGTCGAGCCCGAGCTCGTACATCGCACGCTGGCGGAGCTTGCGCTTGTCGCGCTCGCGCACCGCGAGCGCCTGATGGACGCGGATCGCGCGCTCGTGCTCGCCGCGGCTGCGGAACATCGCGCCGAGCGCGAAGTACGGCTCGACGTCATCGACGTTCTCCTCGACCACGCCGCGCAGCTCGCCGATCGCGGTGTCGTGATCGCGCGCGATCAAGTGCGATAGCGCACGCATGTACGCGCGGCTGTGGCGCGCCGTCCGCCGCAGCTGCCGATCGTCGGGCACGTAGTAGCGCCCGATCAGGACCCCGGCTGCCATCGCGCCGAGGCCGACGAACAGCAGGACCAGCGCGGCTCCCATCGCGCTCGACGATACCTCATCGCGGTCAGCGGCGGGCGTCGTTGCTTTCGTCGTCGAGGGCGCTCATCACCCGCGCAGCCTGCTCGTTCGGCACCTCGGGCAGATCCTCGAGCGGCGCCGGCTCGGTGAACGGCAGGTTGCGCAGCTGGGCCAGCTCGCGCTCGAGCCGGTTGATCAGCGACTCGTACTGCCGGCGGCGCCACACGTAGAACATGCTCCACAGCACGCCGGCCGCGAGCAGGATCGCCGCCGCGAGCCAGCCTGCGATCAGCGCCGGCAGCCAGATCTCGCGCGGACGATGACCGAACAACCCCTCGAGCCACGGCGGGATCGAGACCGGCACCCAGCCGCTGTTGGCGACCAGGAACAGCCCGGTGATCACGCCGAGCCCGATCATCGACAGGATGATCGTCGTGGTCGCGATCAGGCGGAGCCAGCGGATCACCCGGCGACTGTACTACGACTCACCGCGGCTCCGCCCCGCCGCCGCGGTGCCGGTGCTGCTCGGACACCCAGCGCCGCGGCATCGCCATGTCGAGCGAGTAGCCGACCACCACGCCGACGAACCGATCGTGCGCCAGCTCGCGGTACGACGCGCCCACGAAGTAGCCGTTGCCGCTCGGGATCCCGACCGCCGGGTAGCTGCGGCCGATCCGCAGGCCGACCATCGCGTCGAGCTCGTCGGCGAACGGGATGCTCGGCGCGGCGCTCTGGCGGGAGTCGGCACCGGCCACGTACGAGAAGCGGCCGCGGGCGAGCAGCCGCAGCGACCCACCGCCGACCTCGGCGATCGCCTCGATCGGAAACGTGATCGCATCGTCGATCGTGCCGGTCGCGCCGCTCGCGCCGATGCCCGCGCCAACGCCGAACACCGACGTGCGGCCGGCGCGCACGACCAGGCCGACCGGGAACAGCGCGACGTCGTACGCGAACCCGCCGCCGCGGATCGTGGCGCCCGCGGCGAGATCGATCCCGACGTGGTACGCGACGCTCGCGTTGGTGCTCGCGAACCCGTGCAGCCGGAGGCCCGCGAGCACCAGCTCCTTGGCGCGCGCCGGCGCCTCGTCCTCGTCCACCACGGTGAGCCCGGTCAGCTCGTAGTGCAGCCACGCGCCGCCCTGGAGCCGCGCCGCCCGCCGCTGCCAGGGCACGAGGCCGTCGTCCGCGGCGGCGTGGGAGGCGCCGATCGCGACCACGCCCAGCGCGCAGAGCCAGGTCTTCATCGGTCCGCGAACCCCAGCCGGCCCGGCCCGACCGGCAAGATGAGCGCCGGCGGCCACAGGTCGACCCCGATCGACAGCCCCAGCACGTGCAGCTCGACGCCCTCCTTGAGCCCGATCTTGAACCCCACGATCGGCGTCTCGACCTGGACGCCGGTGCGCTCGCTGGTCACGCCCGCGCCGAACGCCCCGCGCCAGTCCTTGCCGATCGAGGTCGCCGGCAGGCTCGCGCTCAGCTTGCACTTGCGCAGCATCACGTCGCCGAACGTGTTGCTGTTCGGCCCCGGATAGAACCGGTAGTGCAGCGACGACTTCCACGCGCCGGCCTCGCGATCGAGACAGCGCGCCGCGCGCTCGGCCTCCTCGCCGCGCCACACCGCGTGCACGATCGGATCGCCGTACCCCTCGTGATGGCGGAACGGATCGATCTCGGTCCCGCCGAGGCCCACCTCGTAGACCGTCCACACGGTGTGCCCCTTGGGGCGCACCGCGAACCACGGGTGCCGCGCGATCCCATCGAGCGGGGGCGTGAGCGTGCCGGTGAGCAGCGCGACCGTGGCCTCGTCGTTGGACGGCGCGTCGAGCGAGCGCGGCGCGATCACGCAGCTGCTCGCCACCACCGACACAAGGACCATCCCTACGTTCATCACGGTCACGCTCGTGCTGCTCGCAGCGGCGCATCGCGCGCCGCATCGGATCTTAGCCGTGCGTGCGCCGAAAACGCCAAGGGCCGCCCGGAGGCGGCCCTTCTGTCACGTTCGCTCGCGCTCCCGCGAGCGGGTCGCGACTACTGCGCGTCCTTCGGCTTCAGCTTGTCGAGCTTGCCGCGGAACTTGTCGCCGAGGGTGGCGCCACCGGCGTTCGGCGAGGCGTAGCCCTGGGCGTCCGCCATCTCCTTGGCCCGCGACGCGCTCTTGATCGAGAGACCGATCTTGCGCTCGGCGCTGTCCGCGTGGAGCACCTGGACCTTCACGGCCGCGCCCGGCTGCAGCACGGTGCGCGGGTCCTCGACGTGCTCCTCGCTGATCTCGGAGACGTGGACCAGACCCTCGACGCCCTTCTCCAGCTCGACGAACGCGCCGAAGTCGAGGACCTTGAGGACCTTGCCATCGACGATCTTGCCGGCCGGGTAGTCGAACGGGATGCGATCCCACGGATCGGGGACCAGCTGCTTGATGCCGAGCGAGATCTTCGGCTTGTCGCCGTCGCCGGTATCGATGTTGAGCAGCACGGCCTCGACCTCTTCGCCCTTCTGGAACAGCTCGCTCGGGTGCTTCACGCGCTGGGTCCAGCTCATGTCGCTGATGTGGACCAGGCCGTCGATGCCTTCCTCGATCTCGACGAAGAT
>JBQCJR010000874.1:0-4761 GCA_051952595.1 Kofleriaceae bacterium | reverse complement strand
CCCCGTGGCTGCGCGCCACGACGTTCGACTTCGCGCCGTTCGTCTCGACCGGGCTCGAGTGGGCGCAGCGCCCGCGGGTCGAGCCGCCCGCGCCGGCCGCCGAGCCGCGGCCGCGATCCCGGCGGCGCGAGCGCGATCCGGCCCCGGTGCAGCTCGTGGCGGCGGTGGCGGACGACGCCCCCGCGGCGCCCCCGCGCGATCCGCGCCGCGAGGAGCCGGCGCGCGTCGAGGCGGTGGCGCTCGACGCCGAGCTGGTCGCGCTCGAGAACGCGTTCGTCGAGCTGGATGCGCCCGCCGATGCGCCCGAGCGCCTGCAGCTGCTCGAACAGCTCGGCCGCGCGTACCTGCGGCTCGGACGCCGCCGCGACGCCGGGCTGTGCTTCGCGCGCGCGGTGTGGGAGCTGTCTGGTCCCGCGGCCGACGCACGGCTCGACGGCTGGCTCGCCGCGGAGCTGGGCAAGACGGCGCCGGCCGCCGCGCTCGCCGCCGCGATCGCGCTGTCCGAGCCCACCGGCGACGACGTGCGCCGGGTCGCCGCGCTCGCGGCCCGCGCGGGGGCCGCGGTCGCGCCGCAGGCCCATCAGATCGTGCGCTGGCTCGACGACCACGACGCCGAGCTCGACGCGCGCTCGCTGTGGCTCGCCCGGATCGGGCTGGCGCGGCTGGCCGGCGGCGATCCGCTCGGCCTGGCGACCGCCCGCGATCGGATCCTCGCGCGGCTCGCCGGTGGCCTGCCGGTCGAGCGCGAGCTGCCCTCGTTCCTGCGGTTCGCCGGGCGCAGCGGCGCGCTCGGCAACGCGAGCGGCGAGCAGCTCGGCACCGCGCTCGACAAGCTCGCCGACAAGATCCGGACCACCCGGCGCAAGCGCTCGCCGGTCGAGGCGCCGCCGGCGCACACCGGCGCGTACGTCGGGTTCCAGCTCGCGCACGGGTTCGCGCGGATCGGCCAGCACGATCGCGCGCGCACGCTCGCCGCGGACGCCCAGGCGGCGCTCGCCTCGGTGATCGGCGACCCGGTCCACGCGTACCTCGCGGGCGCGTTCGCGGCGCGGATCGATCAGGCGATCGCCGGCCTGCCGCCCGAGACGCCGCTGCCCGAGCCGCTCGGCGCCCAGCTCGCCGCGCTCGATCGCGTCGGGCGCTACAAGGTGGACCGGCTGCGCGAGGCGTCGCGGATCCTCGAGCCGGTCGAGCGGCCGGACGCGATCGGCGCGTTCTCGAAGCGCCAGCACGACGCGCGTGGCCCCGAGTTCGCCGCGCTCCGCGCGATGGTGGACCTGGCCCAGCGCGCCGCCGAGGTCGCGCGGCTGGTCGCGCTCGCCGCGACCTCCGAGGAGGACGATCGCGCGCGCCTGCTCGACGGCTGCTTCGACGTGCTGCTCGAGCTGCCGGAGTCGCGCAGCGTGCCGCTGCTGACCCGCGCCGTGCCGGTGATCGCGACCCTGCCCGAGCCGCGCCGCGCGGTGCTGTACGCCGAGGCGCTGGTGGTCGCCGGTCACTTCGGGCGCACCGAGTTGATCCCGGCGCTGCTCGCGTCGCTCGGCGGCGCGGTCCGCGTGGTCCCCGGCGCCGAGCTCGATCGCGTGCTCGATCAGAGCCTGCGCGCGCTCCGCCGGATCGGCCTGCGCAACGAGATCGCCGAGCTGCTCGCCGACGTCGAGCACGCGCTCGCCGCCGACTCCACCCACCTGCGCGCCCGGCTCGCCCTGGCCGGCGGGCTGGCGTTCCTCGGCGCCACCGAGCGCGCGCTGCCGATCCTCGACCAGGCGCGCAGCGCGCTCGGCGAGACCATGATCCTGAGCGCGCGGCTCGAGCTGACCCGCGCGCTCGCCCAGGCGTACGCGCAGGCGCCGCTCGGCCACGCGCTCGGCGGGATCACCGAGCTCGCCGCGCAGCTGCGCGACGTCACCGATAGCTTCGGGACCAATAGCCACTACTGCCTGTCGGTGCTCCACTTCGTGGAATCGCTGGTGCTCGGCATCACCTCCGATGACCTCGCGCTCGGCGAGGTCGGGCGCCGGTTCGTCGAGGACGACGAGCACCTGATCCGCCGCCGGCTGCACCGCGACCTCGGTGCAGGATGAAAGGACGACCGTGACCGCCACGACCGCACCCCGCACCAGCTCGCCCGACGCGATCGATCGGATCGATCACGCCTCGGGCGCGAGCGCCGACGAGCTCGCCCGCGAGGCCTCCGCGCTGCGCGAGCGGATCAACCGGTTCCGCCTCGCGCTCGGCCGGTTCTTCGTCGCCAAGCAGCCGCTGATCGATCTGGTGTGCGTCGCCGCGGTGGGCCAGGAGCCGCTGCTGCTGGTCGGCCCGCCGGGCACCGCCAAGAGCGACCTGGTGATCAAGTTCAAGGACGCGCTGCGGATCCCGGACGGCGAGTATTTCGAGTACCTGCTGACCCGGTTCACCGAGCCCTCGGAGGTGTTCGGGCCGATCGACATCTCCGAGCTGCGCAACGGGCGCTACCTGCGCCGCGATCGCGGCAAGCTGCCGACCGCGCGGCTGGTGTTCCTCGACGAGATCTTCAAGGCGAACTCGGCGATCCTCAACTCGCTGCTCACCGTGATCAACGAGCGCAAGTTCTACCAGGATGGCCAGCCGGTCCCGGTCAAGCTGCGGATCCTGCTCGCGGCGACCAACGAGCTGCCGGAGCACGCCGAGCTCGCCGCGCTCAAGGACCGGTTCTGCCTCAAGGCGGCGTGCCGCTCGGTCCAGGACGAGCACTTCGTCGAGCTGATCGACGCCGGCCTCGACGCGTACACCCACCGCGAGATGAACCAGAAGCCGTGGATCGAGGACCACGCGACGCTCGAGGACTTCGTCAAGGCGCACCGCTGGCTCGCCCACGTGCTCGCACGGCGCACGATCGGCCCGGATGGCAAGGAGCTGCGCGATCGCGAGCTGTACTTCTCCGACGAGCTGCTGCGCGAGCTGCGCCGCGTGCTCAAGACGCTGGTCCGCGAGGACGGCGTGTTCGTCTCGGATCGCAAGGTCGTGAAGCTGTACCGCCTGCTGCGCACCCACGCGTGGATCGTTCACGGCGGCGCGGTCGAGCGCGCGGATCTGCGCCTGCTGTCCTACCTCGGCGAGACGCGCGACGAGATCGATCTGCTCGAGGAGAAGGTGCCGCGGCTGCTCGGCCTGTCGTGATGGCGACTCGACCGAGCGAGCTGCGGGCGCAGGGCGAGGTCGCGAGCTGGCTCGCGGCGGGGCTGTCCCTGCGCCGCGTGCCCGGCGCGTCGGACGGCGACGACGACGTCGCGATCGCCGGCTCGATCCTGGCGTGTGCCTCCGAGCTGGCGACCCTGCCGCCGCCGGGCGTGATCGCCGATGTCGCGAGCCTGCTCGCCGGCGCGCGGCCACACGCCGATCCGGGCTCCGCGCGGGCGGTCCCGCTGGCGGCCGTCGACGAAGGTCTACGCGGCGCGCTGCGCGCGTACGAGGACGACGTGCTCGGCCGGCTGGTCCAGACCGCGCGGTTCGACGACGTGCTCGCGGCGTACGCCCACCTGTCCGCGACGCTGCGGCCGCAGGCGATCGCGCTGGTGGTCGGCGCGCTGTGCGAGCGCGCGGGGTTCGCCGGGCTCTCGGTGAGCCCCGGGTCGCTGCGGCGCGCGCTGGCCCGGCCGCGCGAGGAGCGCGAGGCGACCGGGCGCGCCGAGCTGCGCGAGGGCGGATCCGCGGGCGCGCTCGCCGAGGCCTATCTGCGGCTCGCCCGCGGCGCGCGCCAGAGCCGAAACCTGGTCGACGAGCGCGAGGTGTTCGCGATCGATCACCTCCAGGTGCTCGGCTCGTTCGCGCGCCGGATGGCGGCCGATCACATCGCCGCGGCCGCCGGCGCGCTCGGGCGCACGCTGCCGCGCCGCCTGCCGCCGAACCGCCAGCGCCGCGGCGTGCGCGACACCCAGCTGGCCGACGATCACACGTACCCGGCGGGCGGGTTCACCTCGCTCACCCCGGGTGGCTCGTCGGCGAACATCGAGAACCTGGTCTCCTCCGAGCTGGTGTACATGGAGGACGACCAAGAAGTCGACCTGTTCACCCTGCGCTACGTCGAGGGCGAGCTGCTGTTCTACACCCGCGACGACAGCGTGTTCCGCCGCCACCGGCACGTGATCACGTTCGTGCTCGGCGCGGATCTCGACGACGCGCGAGTCAAGGACGCGGGCGCGCCGTGGCAGCGCCTGGTGATCGGCCTCGGCCTGCTGGTCGCCGCGCTCCGGTGGTTGATCGACCAGCTCGGCCACGAGGCGCTCCAGCTCCGGCTGGCGTTCCCGCCGGAGAAGCTGGTCGAGGAGCGCGAGCTGGTGTCGCTGCTGCTCGAGGGCGAGATCACCGCGGGGCTGGTCGCGATCGCCGAGCAGCCGGCAGAGCTCGCGATCGCCGGCGCCGCCGAGGCCGCCGAGGCCGCGGTCTCGGACCTGGTCGTGATGTCGCTCGCGCCGCCGCCGGTCGAGCTGCCGCGTGGCCAGCGCGCGCTCCACGTCTCGCTCGCCGCGGCCGCGCCCGCGATCTACGAGCTGGCGCCGCGCGCCGGGGAGCCACCGGCACCGGGGCCCGATGCGTGGGCCGAATGGACCGAGGGCGCCGAGGATCTGCTGCGCTGGCTCGTGTAAGGTCGCGCGCGCGCATGACCCCGCCGTTCCTGGTCATCGGCCACCCCGAGCATCGCCGGGTCGCGATGTTCCAGGCCGCGCTCGCCCACCAAGGGCTGCCGCCGGCCCGCGTGATCCCCTGGGCGTCGATCACCGA
>JBQCJR010000873.1:0-2027 GCA_051952595.1 Kofleriaceae bacterium | reverse complement strand
CCACGAACGCCTGGGCGTCCAAGGGCTCCGGCTCGTCCTTGACCGACCGCTCCACCGACGCGGCGTCCACGGCCCAGTGGTCGAGGGCCAGCCGGGTGGCGGAGAACGTGTAGGTCACGTCGCCGGCGGGGGAGTCCAGTCGCCACCGCTCGCCGTCCCCGACAGGCGTGAGCAGTCGCTCGTGGGCGAACTCCGAGATCGCCTTCGTGACCAGGTGCCGCTGCGCGCGGGCCAGCAGGTCGGGAGTGAGGTGTTCGACAGGGTCTCGGTCGAGGACGGACAGCATGGCCTCCTTGGTCGGCAGGGTGATCGTCCGGAGCTCGCGGAACCCGAACTCCCGGTTGAGCGTGCGGATCCGGTCGTTGCGCGCGTCGGGCTCGACCACCACCCGGCGTACGGACGGGTCGCGCAGACAGTGGTCGAGCACCGCGCCGAACACCGTCCGGGTGAACCCGTGCACCGGCTGATCGGTCGGCGCGACCAGCACGTGCATCCCGAGGTCGCCTGCCCGCAGCTCGGCGACCTCGGCCAGCTCGGAGTGGAAGGGGTCGTAGGTCTCGGCCAGGAACGCCGGGGTGCCGTCGACCCGGCCCAGCCACGCGTCGTGGTGCGGGTCGTCGGCGATCATCCGGTACTCCGTGGCCACCTCGGCCAGCGACGCGCCCTGCATCTGCCAGAAGGCGGACCGCGGATGGGCCACCCACGCGTGCACGAGCGCGAGGTCGTGCTCGACGTCCAACGGCTCGATCGTCACTCTCATCGCGGCGTCCCGAACGTCTGCACGGCGATCCGCTTCTCGATCGGGTAGACCTCCCGGCCGGTCATCGCCGCGATGATCACCGAGTTGCGGAACGCGCCCATCCCGAGGTCCGGCGCGACGAACCCGTGCGTGTGCTCCTCCGCGTTCTGGACGAAGATCTCGCTGCCGCCGTGGTCGATCGCGTACGTCGGCGACACGACGTACCGTCCGCTCTCGTCCCAGGCGATCCGGTCGCGCACCGGCTCGAGGAAGGCCGGCACCTGCGCGGCGTACCCGGTCGCGAGCACGAGACTCCGCGTGGACAGGGAGAAGTCGTCGCCGGTCTCATCGTGGTGACAGCTCAGCTCGTACGTCGAGCCGCGCCTCCGCGCGCCGCGCACCGTGGTGCTGGTGAGCAGCGTCGTGCGCGGGCCGTCGCCCTGCACCCGCAGCCGGTAGTGCAGGTCGAAGATCTCGTCGATCAGGTCGCCGCTGATCCCCTTGTAGAGCGCGCTCTGCTCACGCTGCAGCCGGCCGCGGGTCTGCTCCGGGAGCCCCTGGAAGTACGCGGTGTACTCCGGCGAGGTCATCTCCAAGGTGAGCTTCGTGTACTCCATCGGGAAGAACCGCGGGCTGCGCGTCAGCCACGTCAGGTGGTAGCCGTGGTCGGGGCTCTCGACGAGCAGGTCACGGTAGATCTCCGCCGCGCTCTGTCCGCTGCCCACGATCGTGATCGAGTCGAGCCGCTGGAGCTCCTGCTTGTGTGCGAGGTACGCCGAGGAGTGGATCCCCGCGCCCGCCAGCGCCTCGGGCACGTACGGCGCGGTCCCCACCCCGAGCACGAGCCGGCGCCCGCGGTGCTCCTGGCCGGTGGCGGTGCGCACGACGTACGCCTCCCCGTCGTGGACGACCTCGGTGACGGCCTGCCCGAAGCGGACGTTGCCGAGCCGGTCGGCGGCCCACCGGCAGTACTGGTCGTACTCGCGGCGCAGGGGATAGAACGACTCGCGGATGTAGAACGGGTAGAGGTTGCCGGTCTCCTTGAGATAGGAGAGGAACGACCAGCGCGAGGTGGGATCGGCCATCGTCACCAGATCGGCGAGGAACGGGACCTGCAGCGTCGCGTCGTCGAGCATCATCCCCGGGTGCCAGGCGAGCTCCTCGCGAGCCTCGAGGAAGACGCCGTCCAGGTCGTCGAGGGCATCGGTCAGGCAGGCCAGGCCGAGGTTGAACGGTCCCAGCCCGATGCCGATGAAGTCGCGCATCACACCGCCACCTCCGCCAGGTC
>JBQCJR010000872.1:0-5483 GCA_051952595.1 Kofleriaceae bacterium | reverse complement strand
GAGCCTGGAATCGCAACCCAACCGCGTTCGAGTGGACGAAACCAGCGCGTGCGATCATCCGCTCGCACCGCCGAATGCTTGATCGGATATCGGGAGCGGTGCACTAGGCGTCAATTGAGGAGCGCTTCGGTCTCCTCGGTCACCGACTTCACCTCGGTGGCCGGCTTCGGATCCGCGGCGGCGGCCGAGGCGGCGATCGCGCGCTTGGCGTGCTTCTCCATCATGAACTGCGTCACGTACGGGAACCCGACGTGGATGCCGTTGAGCTTCGGCGCCAGGGTCGACTGGAGGCCGAACATGATGACCGCCGCGCGCTCGACGTAGAACCAGCCCTCCGGATACGCGATCGACTTCATCAGCTCGCGCAGCTCGTCGCGCTTCATCTCCGGATCCGCGAGCTGGTGCGCGACCGACGGATCGATCTTGCCGAAGTCGGTGAGGTTGAGGTTGAGCAGCTTCTCGAAGTACTTGCGCGTGGTGCGCTCGAGCAGCGCGCGATCACCGTCGGGCGCCATGAACCCCATCGTGTCGATGCCCTTCACGACGAGGTCGTCCTTGCGGGTCATCAGGCCGGACAGGATGTCGAACATGCCGTCGGCGAGGTTGTCGCTGAGCTGGGTCGCCGATCCAAGATCGAGCACGACGATCCGCACCTGGCCCTCGGGCCCGCGCTGGACGAAGAAGTTCCCCGGATGCGGATCGGCGTGGAAGAACCGGTCGATGAACAGCTGCTTGTAGAAGACCTTGATCAGCTTGGTCGCGACGTCGTACGGGTCGAGCTGGAGGCTCGCGAGCGCGTCCTTCTTGGTGATCTTGACGCCGTCCATGAACGTCATCGTCATCACCGTCGAGCTCGACCACTGCGGGAACACCCGCGGGAACAGCACGTCCGGATCGCCCTCGAAGTTCTTGGCCATCCGAGTCATGCAGCGCGCCTCGTTCACGAGGTCGGTCTCGCGCGCGAGCATGTCCGCGAGCTGCTCGTGCACGCGCTCGATCTGCTGCACCGGGACGAAGTTGCGGTAGATGCGCAGCGCCCAGCCGAGCACCTTGAGGTCGACCTTGATGACCGTCGCGACGTTTGGATAGAGGATCTTGACCGCGAGCCGCTCGCCGTCGGCGGTGGTCGCCTCGTGGACCTGGCCGAGCGAGGCCGCCGCGATCGGCTCGACCTCGAACGTGTGGAACACCTGGTGTGGCGTCTTGCCGAACGACGCCACGAACGTCTCGCGCACCTGGCGATAGCTCGCCGGCGGCACGTCATCCTGGAGCGCTTCGAGCTCCTCGGTGTACTCGCGCGGCAGGAACGTCCCCATCACCGAGAGGATCTGCCCCAGCTTGATGTACACGCCGCGCAGTCGGACAAATCCCTTGTACATCCGGCGCGCGTTGCGACGATTGACTTGTTTCCAGCGCGCACGGGTGTCGTAGCGGCTCGGCCACAGCTTCGCCCATGACACCTGCCACAGATAGCTGAGGAAGATGACCGCAAACACGCGCGTGGCGCGCACGAGGCGAAGGGCTGCCCACATCAGTCCAAGCTCGACGACTTCGGACGATGGTAGCATGCGCGCGTGTCGGATCTTTTTGATCGCGCGGCGAAGTTCTTCTCCGAGGTCCAGGGCGAGCTGTGCCGCGCACTCGCCGATGCCGACGGCGGCGCCGACTTCACGGCCGATGCGTGGCAGCGGCCGGGCGGCGGTGGCGGCGTGGCGCGGGTGCTCCAGGACGGCGCGCTGTTCGAGAAGGCCGGCGTGAACTGGTCGAGCGTCGACGGCGAGCTGCCGGCCGAGCTCGCAGACCACATGCCGGGGCAGGGCCGCACGTTCCGGGCGTGCGGGGTGTCCCTGGTGTTGCACCCACGCTCGCCGATGGTTCCCACGACGCACGCCAACTTCCGCTGCCTCACCAAGGGCGACGCGCTGTGGTTCGGAGGTGGGGCGGATCTCACGCCGTACTACTTTTTCCGGGACGACGCGGTGCACTTCCACCGCACGCTTGCCGACTCCTGTGATCGACACCGCCCGATCGGCGACTACGACCGGTTCAAGGCGTGGTGCGACGACTACTTCTACCTGCCTCACCGCGGCGAGACCCGCGGCGTGGGTGGCGTGTTCTTCGACTACCTCGGTGCACCCGGCAAGCAGCCCGCCGGCGAGCCGGTGCCGGACCCCGAGCTGGTGTTCGACTTCGTGCGCGATCTCGCAGGGGCGTTCACCGAGGCCTACCTACCGATCGTCCAGCGCCGCCAGCCGCTGCCGTACGGCGACACCGAGCGGGCGTGGCAGCTGCGCCGGCGCGGTCGCTACGTCGAGTTCAACCTCATCTATGATCGCGGCACGCTGTTCGGCCTCAAGACCAACGGCCGGATCGAATCGATCCTCATGTCGCTGCCGCCGCTCGTGCGCTGGGACTACGACGTGATGGCGCAGCCGGGCTCTCCGGAGGCCGAGTTGCTGACGCATCTGCGCCCGATCGACTGGCTCGGTCGCACGTAGAGATCCCGGGATCTGCTCGATCGCCTGTGATCTCTGACGTTTCGCGAAAAACGCCGTGGCGATCATGGGTTCGATGTCAGAGCCCGATGGTATTTCGTACGCAACGGACGGGAAGTCTAGCCGAGCCCTAAGCCTAGTAGGTACGGCTTGACGATACCCTACCCGTAGCGTACAGAGGAATCATGGCCAAGAAGCAGACTCGACGGAGCATTAGTGTGAGCCGCACGACGTACGAGCGGCTGAAGGCGTTCTGCGAGGCGAACAACGTCTCGATGAGCCAGCTCGTCGAGACCCGCGTGAACGACTTCCTTGGAGACGGCCCGGTCGCCGCGTCGACCACCGCTCCGTCCATCCCGACTCCGGTGGCGCCGCGCCCCGTGGTCCCTGCTCCGGTTCGCCCGGTCATTGCCGCGCCGGTCCCGGCGGTCGCTCCGGTCCGCCCGGTCGAGGCGCGCCCGGCTCCCGCGCCTGCGCCTACCCCGATGACCTCGGCCGCGGCGCGTTTCGCCGTCGAGCCGCCGCCGCCGATCATCAAGCCGCGCCAGGAGACCGTGGCGCCCAAGCCGGCCGAGAAGCGGCCGGAGCAGATCTTCACCTTCTAGTCCGTTCGCGTCCTACAGGCCATCAAACGTCGTCGATGCTCGCGCGTCGACGACGTTTCGCGTTTTCGGGTGCCCGGCTCGTCGAAAACGGGTTCCGAAAATAGGACGGGCCCGGTCAGCCGGGCCCGTTTGCTCTGTCGAATTCCCCAGTCTTACGACCGGAGGATCACGTGCGGGAGGCTAGGAACGCCCCCCCAAAGAGCGGTGACTGTTACTTGGCATGTCTTTCGTCCTCCCCTGGCATAAGCCAGAACCCAACGCCTGCGGCCCGCCAGCAGAATTGCAGCGGCTCCCGGGGTTGGGCTTCGTTGTGGGCACTTCGGCCCGACTCGAAGTCCACGGATCGCGATGTCCAAATGGTCATCGTGCGTGTGCTCGGCGACGTGAGTCGCAAGAACCAGTCTAGAACAACCGGCTCTGGCACGCCAGCGTCTCGCGAGGAGGCTGTGCTATTCACCGCGCCCTATGACCACGCGGCCGAGCAAGCAGCTCGACACCTTCCCGAATCCGCGGCCTGCGCGGGACTACCACATCGCCTTCGAGTGCCCGGAGTTTACCTGCCTGTGCCCGATCACCGGGCAGCCGGACTTCGCCACCATCTCGATCGACTACGTGCCCGACGAGCTGTGCGTCGAGCTCAAGAGCCTGAAGCTGTACCTGTGGAGCTACCGCAACGAGGGGGCGTTCCACGAGGCGGTCACCAATCAGATCTGCGACGATCTGGTCGCCGCGATCTCGCCGCGATCCGCCACGGTGGTCGGCAAGTTCTGGGTGCGCGGCGGGATCACCACGGTGGTCACCGTGACGCACACCAAGGCGAGCTGACCGGCGCGCGCTACGCGGGGCGCACCATCAGCAGCTGGTGATCGCGCAGCGTGCGCTCCTCGAACGCCGCCTCCGAGAATCCGAGATAGAGCGACCACATCCGGATGAACGCGTCATCGAAGCCAAGCGCGCGGACCCGGGGGAGCGCGGCGACGAACCGCTCGCGCCAGGCGCGCAGCGTCGATGGGTACGACGCGCCGATGTCGTCGCGGCGTGCGAGCTGGAACCCAGCCGAACGGGCAGCTCGCTCGATCGCGCCGAGCGACGGGATCGACGATCCGGGGAACACGTAGGTCTGCATCCAGTCGACGCCGCGGCGGTACGCGTCGTAGCGGTCGTCGGGCATCGTGATGCTCTGCAGCGCGAGCCGGCCGCCCTCGGCGAGCAGCCGGGCACATGTCGCGAAGTAGCCGGGCAGGTACTCGTGGCCGACCGCCTCGAGCATCTCGATCGAGACGATCTTGTCGAACGGTCGATCGAACCGCGCGGCGACCTCGCGGTAGTCGAGGTAGTGGACGGCGATCCGGTCGGCGAGCCCGGCGGCCTGGACGCGCGCGGCGGCGAGCGCGTGCTGCTCGCGCGACACGGTGATCGCGGTGACGCGGCAGCCGCGGGTGGCCGCGGCGTGGATCGCCATCCCGCCCCAGCCGCAGCCGATCTCGAGCAGGTGGTCGCGCGGGGATAGCGCGAGCCAGTCGCACAGCCGGTCGAGCTTGGCGCGCTGGGCCGCGGCGAGCGCGCTCGGTGGGAACGCGCCGTCGGGGCTGTAGGCGCACGAGTACGCGAGGGTCTCGTCGTCGAGGAACAGCCGGTAGAACGCGTTGCCGAGATCGTAGTGCGCGCCGATGTTGCGGCGGCTGCCGAGCAGGGAGTTGGCGGCGCGGCGATGGCGGGCGAGCGCCGGCAGCCGGGCGAGCCGGGTGAGCGGCGACTCGAGGCCACGCGCGCGGGTGGCGCGCAGGAACACCCGGGTCACCGCGACGAGGTCGTCGGTGGACCACTCGCCGGCGACGAACGACTCGCCGGCGCCCAGCTCGCCGCGCAGCAGCAGGCGGAGGAACGCGCGATCGTCGTGCACGCGCAGCGATGCCTCGGCGCGGCCGGCGCCGCCGAGCCGCACCCACGCGCCCGACGGCAGCTCGAGATCGATCCGGCCTCCGGTCCATCCGGCGCGCAGCCGGGCGAGCGCGGCCCAGCGCAGCAGCGGGCCCGCCGGGCTCCGCCACGCCGGCGCGAGCGTGGGTTGCGCGGCGTGCCTCATGGTGAATCTCCGGCGGGGGCGGGATCTCCGGCGGGATCGAACGCGAGCGGCCGGTGATCGGGGCCGGGCCGGCGGTACGGCACGCCGCGCAGGCGCAGCTTGAGCGCCTCGTAGTGGATGAGGCCGATCACCTGCGCGGTCATCAGCGGGTAGCGGAGCGCCGTCGCGGCGAGCGCGCGATCGGTCAGCGGCGTGCGCTCGCCCGCGCCCCTCGCGACGAACACCCCCTCGCCCGCGGCGGTGTGGACGTGCCTGGTGATCGCGAGGCGGTCGCCGGCGCGCGGCGCCGCGAACCAC
>JBQCJR010000871.1:0-7997 GCA_051952595.1 Kofleriaceae bacterium | reverse complement strand
CGCACGGTGCGCAGCGAGCCGTGGCACTGGGAGTTCACCGGCAAGCGCCGGGTCTCCAGCACCTGAGCGGTCACAGCGCGAGCGTCATCGCGATGTCGTCGATCGACGTGCCCTCGACCCGGAACTGATCCCGGGTCCGGCCGGTCTCCACGAAGCCCATCGACTCGTAGAGCCGGCGCGCCCGCGCGTTGTGCGCGAACACGCCGAGATCGATCCACGACAGCCCGCGCTCGCGCGCCCAGTCGATCGCGGTCTGGAGCAGCGCGCGGCCGTGGCCCTGCCCACGCGCGGCTCGCTCGAGCCCCATGCCGATCGACGCGCGGTGCAGCTCGGAGGGCACCCGACCGCCGATCAGATCGAGGTGGCCGAGCACCCGGCCGCGGTCGGAGAGCGCCCAGGTGCGCATCCACTGCGGCTCGGCGATCGTGCGCGCCCACGCGATCTGGTAGCGCTCGGCGGCCGCGGCCACGTCGATCAGCTCCTCGGCGGCGCGCGGCCGAAAGATCACGTCGCCGTCGCGCCCGGACTCGGCGGCGTGGCGCTGGATGTGCTCGCAGAGCGCCGGCAGATCGCCTGGGAACAGCTGCTGGATCATGCGCGACGGCGCAAACCCTACCAGGAGACCCCTTCGAGCGCGGCGAGGAACGGCACCAAGTGGCTGCTCATGTCGCGGACATCATCGACGCTGCAGCCGAGCGCGGTCGCGAACACCAGCAGCTGGCGCGCTTCTTCTTCGGCGACGTAGCCCTTGGCGAGCACGATCGCGATGCTGTCGTGCACGATCATCGCCGCGAGCTCGCCGGGGTGGATCCCGGCGCCCCGGAACGGGCTGGTCGGGCTGCGCAGCTGCGCGACGAGCTCGGAGGCCTCGAGCGGCTCGGCGAGCAGCAGATCGTCGAGCGAGACCGGCCCACCGGTGCGCGCCTCGAGGTACGCGACCAGCCGCAGCCCCTCCTCGAGCTCGATCTCGTCGTCGGCGCGCGCGATCGCGAGCACCGCGCGCGCGTAGAGCTGCGCGAGCTCGGCATCGAGCAGCCTCGGGCGGCGGATCCGAGCGGCACTCACCCGCCCACGCCGGTCCTCGTCGATGCGTCCCTCCGCCATCGGATCGACCGTACCCGGTGGCTGATCGACTGGCCAGGTCGGTGTGCCGCTTGGGGACGAAAGGCCCGACCACGGCTGTGAGCAGTCGCCGCGCAAGTGGTGATTCTGCGACGCGGCGCACATTCCACTCGTGGTGAATGCCCGACGAAACCCGCTGGCCAGCTGCTTGCTTAGTGGTCTGGCCACATGCGCGCAGCTTGGTTGTCCGTCGCCCTGATCACCGGATGCACCGCCGAGATCGCAGAGCCGGAGCGCTCGCGGATCGACGAGTACATCTCATCGCTGCCCTACCTGCCGACCGACCCCGCCCAGGTCGATTCCGGCACGCGGACGCCCGACGCCCGCGAGGGCGACTACCAGTGCTCGACGCAGAGCCTGAAGGAGACCCGGCAGTACGACCGGATCGTCGCCTACGCGGCGAACTCCGACGCGCTGTACCCGGGCGCGATCGTCAGCGCGGACTCGGTGCTGACCGGCCTGTTCACCCAGGTGGTGCTGCCGCGCGCGCCCGCGACGATCTCGGTCAGCCTCGAGAACCTCGCCGGATCCAAGAAGGCGCTCATCGCGGATCCGAGCCTGTCGGCGTACCGCGACGCGCTGTCGGGCATCCTCGATGCGCAGATCACCGGATCGACCGCGGCGAACCTGTACTCGGAGATCGAGGAGGTCCACTCCGAGAACCAGCTCAACATGGCGCTCGGCGTCCAGGCCAGCTGGGGCCTCGGCGTCGCGAGCCTGAAGACGAGCTTCGACTGGGCCAAGCAGGAGGTCCGGTCGCGCTACGTCGTGCGCTACACCCAGGCCTACTACACGGTCGATCTCGATGCGCCGAGCCGGCCGAGCGAGCTGCTCGCGCCGATCGTCCAGCTCGCGGACGTCGAGGCGAAGATGGACGCCGAGCACCCGCCGGCGTACGTGTCCTCGGTGACCTACGGCCGCATGGTGCTGTTCACCTTCGAGTCGGAGTACTCCAAGGAGGAGATGGGCGCCGCGCTCGACTTCGCGTACTCGGGCGGCATCGACGTCGCGGGCGACGTCTCGGTGACCTACAAGGACATCATCTCGAAGAGCAAGATCACCGCGTTCATCCTCGGCGGCGACGCCGGCACGGCGACCCGGACGATCGACAGCTACGACGCGCTCAAGGAGTTCATCAAGAGCGGCGGCAACTACTCGCGCGAGTCCCCGGGCGCGCCGATCGCCTACAAGCTGTCCTACCTGAAGGACAACTCGCCGGCGCGGATGTCGTTCACGACCGACTACGACGTCAAGGAGTGCGTGCGCGTGTCGCAGAAGGTGAAGGTCACCCTGGACAGCATCGCGGTCGAGTCGGCCGGCGGTGACGCGGGCAGCGATCTCGAGATCTACGGCACGATCTGGGCCGAGGGCGCGGACGGCGCGAAGGTGCTGTTCGACAAGAGCAGCAGCAACTGGGTGCGGATCCGCGAGGGCCAGCAGTTCGGTGGCGGCTCGACGCCGATCGCCGAGACGGTGCTGCACGTCAAGCCGGCCGCCGGCCAGTCGATCCGGCTGCGCGCGAAGCTGCGCGACAGCGACACGCTCGGCGACGACGACCTCGGCGACGAGATGCAGCTCAACCCGTTCGAGACCGGCTGGCGCAAGCAGACCTCGGTGGTGCTCACCGGCGACGGCGCGCGGGTCCGCGTCAACTTCTCGCTCGCTCCGATCTGAGCCGCCCGTGCGGTAGCATCTGCCGGTGCTTCGACCGGTGCTGCCGCGCGCGTTCACGATCGCGATCCTGGGGCTCGCCGCCGCGTGCGCGGCCCCGTCCCGCGCGGTATGCGACGAGCCCGCGGCGCCGGCCCCGCCCGCCGCCGACCGCGCGGCCATCGACGCCGTGCTCCAGGACCAGGCCGCGGCGTGGAACCGCGGCGACCTCGCCGGCTACATGGATGGATACGCGCGCTCCGACGCGCTGGTGTTCACCTCCGGCGGCAAGGTGCGGCGCGGCTGGCAGACCGCGTTCGATCACTACCGGGCGCGCTACGCGGCCGACCCCGCGGCGATGGGCAAGCTGGTGTTCGAGGTGGACTCGATCGACCTGGTGGGCCGCGACGCCGCGGTGGCGCTCGGCCGGTGGATCCTGACCAACAGCCCGTCCGACGGGCGCGGGGTGTTCTCGGTGGTGTTCCAGCGCCGCCCCGAGGGCTGGCGGATCGTGCACGACCATACGTCGGTCGGGCCCGCGGAGTAGCGCGGCGCAGCGGGCGGCCGAAAATTTGGCCGCGGCCGGCGGTGGCGCGACGCTCCCCGCCATGGACAAGTCCCAGCTCGTCGCCCAGCTCGTGCAGCAACTCGAGGCCTCGGCGCGCGCCGCCCTCGCGTCGCGCAACGCCGCGGCAGCCGAGGCGCGCGAAGGCGCGACGCCCGACGAGAAGCGCGAGGACGCGCGCGCCGCTCACCAGCTCTCGACCCTCGGCGGCGCCCAGCAGCGCCGCGCCAAGCAGGCCCTCGCCGAGGTCGACAGCCTCGCCCAGTTCCGCCCCGGCCCGCTGCCGTCGAGCGCGCGGGTCGCCGTGGGCGCGATCGTCGAGATCGAGGACGCCGAGACCGGCGAGGGCCGCACGTTCTTCCTCGCGCCGGTCGGCGCCGGGATCACCCTGACCGGCCCCGGCGGCGATGGCCACCTGTCGGTGGTCACGCCGGTGTCGCCGATCGGCAAGGCGGTGCTCGGCAAGAAGACCGGCGAGGTCGTGGACGTCACGGTCGAGGGCGACGTCCGCGAGTGGGAGATCACGTACGTCGGATAGCCACGGGCCGTGGTAGCCATCCGTCATGGGACAGCTTGTCGACGGAGTCTGGCACACCGGATGGTACGAACCGGATCGCGCGGGAGGGTTCGTGCGGCCCGCGACCCGGTACCGCAACCGCGCCACGGCGATCGAGCCGGGGCGCTACCACCTCTACGCCGCGTACGCGTGCCCGTGGGCCCATCGCACGGTGATCACGCGCGCGCTGCGTGGCCTCGAGCACGCGATCTCGGTGACCTTCGTCGATCCACGCATGGGCGACGATGGCTGGCGGTTCCGCGATAGCGATCCGGACCCGATCGGCGGCGCCGCGCTGCTCCGCGAGGTCTACGTGCGCGCGAACGCGACGTACACCGGGCGGGTGACCGTGCCGATCCTGTGGGACCGCGTCGAGGGCACGATCGTCAACAACGAGTCGCGCGAGATCATGCGCATGCTCGACGTGGACTTCGCGCCGCTGGCCCGCGATCCGATCCTGCCCACCCTCGCGCCGCCGGAGCTGCGCGAGGAGATCGATCGCGTGCTCGATGCGATCTACAACCCGATCAACAACGGCGTCTACCGCGCGGGGTTCGCGACCGAGCAGTCCGCCTACGAGGCCGCGGTGAGCGAGCTGTTCCGCGCGCTGGCCCACTGGGACGTGGTGCTCGCCAACGCGCCGTTCACCTGCGGCGAGCAGATGACCGAGGCGGACATCGCGCTGTTCACCACGCTGCTCCGGTTCGACCTCGTCTACTACGCCCACTTCAAGTGCAACCTGCGGCCGCTGCGCGACTACGCGAACCTGTGGCGGTTCACGCGCCGGATGTACCAGCACCCGGGCGTCCGCCACACCTGCCAGCTCGACGATATCAAGACGCACTACTACTGGAGCCAGACCACGGTGAACCCGACGCGCATCGTCCCGATCGGCCCGGATCTCGAGCCGGCGCTCGACGCGCCGCTCGAGGACTGATCGCGCGCGCGCACGCCGGGCGGTCAGAGTGTTCGCGCCCTGGCGCCGGTGATCAACCGGAGCACCACCAGCAGGATGATCGCGCCGATGAGCGCGACGAAGATGGTGCCGGCGAGGCCGCCCCAGGGGGCGTGCCAGCCGGCCTGCCGGAACACGAAGCCACCGATGAACGCGCCGACGATGCCAACGACGATGTCACCGATGATCCCGTAGCCCGAGCCCACGATCAGCGACGCGAGCACGCCCGCGACGAGACCCACGATCAGCCAGGTGAGGATGTCCATGGCCCGACGAGAAAGCATCGAACATGCCACCTCGTCGCGAGGGCCGACCCGCGTTGCCGCGGTGGGTCAATGTTTGCCCGCGTACGTGAATCGGATGGGCCATGCGCGGCGCATGCTCGCGATCCGTCGTACGGGCGTGAACTCGTGGTCGGCGAACGCGACGTAGTCCTCGCCATCCCACTTCGCGATATCGGTCACGTGGTCTTCGAACTGCTGGCCATTCTTCAGCTCGATGATGAATGGCCGCCGCAGCATCGCGGATTCCTCGAGCATGTCGAGCACGTCACTGCGGTCGAGACGGTGTGCCATATGTACCTCCTTGTCCGAAGCGTGCCGCGGTCCGCGCACCTCGCAAACGTGCGCGCCCGCGCACCGAGGACATCGTCGGGCCGTTACCATCGCGGCATGCGGAAGCTGATCCTCCTCGCACTGCTGTTCGCGGGCGCGGTCCCCGCCACCGCGCGCGCCGACGTCGGAGTCGGCGTGTTCGTCGGCGAGCCGCTCGGCCTGGACCTCAAGATCGACCTCCAGCGGCGGTCCGCGCTCGATATCGTGATCGGCGCGACCTCGGTGCGCGACGGCGGGCGCGACTATTCGTACGCCCACCTGACCTACCTGGTGACGCCGTTCGTCGGCCGCGGCTCGAGCGTGCTGGTCCCGCTGCGGCTCGGCATCGGTGGCGCGATCTACGGCTTCATGGAGGAGGACCTGAACCTCGCGGTGCGCGCGCCGTTCGAGATCGGGCTGCGGTTCCGCCGCTCGCCGATCGAGATCTACGGAGAGATCGCGCTCAAGCTGACGCTGGTGCGCGAGTACGAGCAGCAGGATCTCGCCGATATCGACGGCGGCATCGGCCTGCGCATCTACTTCTGAGCGCCCGCCCTACGGGCACGACCCCATCGACGCGATCCAGCCGCCGACGAGCTGGGCGGCGAGTGGATCCGGCACGAGCGAGCCGAGCGCCGGCATGCCCGGCCGGCTGGTCACCAGCTGGTACACCCGCGACTGGGCCGGTGCGCCCGGTGCGATCACCTCGCACAGCCGGGTCTGCGCGAGCGGCGTGGTGTACCGCAGATCTTTGATCGCGATGTGGTCCGGGTTGTGGCAGTGGGCGCAGTTCGAGGCGAGGTATCCACGCGTGCGCTCGGCGGTGCTCGCCGAGGCGTCGTGCGGCGAGATCCACGGCGTGCCGGACGCGCTCGGCGCGACGCCGATCGCGGCGAGCGTCGGCAGCTGCTCGGCGATCACGCCGCCGTAGTCGGCCCACCGCGCGAGTTGCTGCGGGCGCAGCCCGAGCAGCGGCCCGTACGAGCCCTCGTGGCACGACAGGCACTGGCTGCGGCTCGGATACACGTGGGTGTACGTGCCGCCGCCATCGAGTGGCCAGCTCGAGGTGAACACGCCATCGTTCAACAGATCGGCGTCGCCGCCGCCGGGCTGCCACCGGTACGTGAAGCCCTCCCACCCGGTCGCGGTGCGGATCAGGAACCGGGTCTCGACGGGGCGCCGCGTGCGTGGATCGCCCGGCGTGGTCTCGACTGCGAACTCCTTGACCAGGAACGCACCGGCCGGCGCGCCCCACGCGTCGGTCGAGGTGGTGGTCATCGACGCGCCGTCGGGCAGCGCGATCCACCGCCGCTTCTTCGCGCCGTCCGTCCACAGCTCGGCGACCACGTCGTACGGGACCAGCCCGGCGTGGGGGACCGGCTTGCCCGGCGACGCCATCGTGAAGCAGCCGGTCTGGAGCAGCCGCGCCGGCGGGCTCGCCGCGGAGAACCTGCACCCGGCGATCGACGCGCGCGACGCCAGGCCCACCGCGGCGCTCCGCGGCCCGTTGAACCGCGCGACGCCGAGCGCGCCGCCCGCGATCCAGCCGACCACCGGCGCCTGGCCGGCGTGCAGCGCGATCGCGGCGCCGGCCGGGCCCGCGCTGCCGTCCGGCAGCCAGCTGGGGCCACCGACGATCGCCCACGCCGAGCCGGTCCATCGCGCGATCGCGCCGCGCTCGGTGGTCTCGATCTTCTCGCGCCACGCGACGATCGGCGCGCCCGCGGCGTCGAGCGCGATCGCCGGGCCGGTCGCGTCGCCCGCGACGTCGACATCGAGCGCGCGGCCGAGCCGGGTCCAGCTGGTGGCGCTGCCGGTCGCCTGCGCGGCGTAGACGCCGAACGAGCCGCTCCACTGGTCCCACGCCACGGCGATCGTCTGATCGCGCGCGGCCAGGCTCATCCGATCGATGCCGGACGGCGGCGCGCCGAGATCGATCGCCGCCATCGCGATCCAGCTGGACGCGTAGCGATACACGCGCACCCGCGACGCGCCACCGGCGACCTCGACCCAGCCCACCACCGCGCGCCCCTCGGCCGGCGACGCGAGCGAGGGATCGCCCACCACGGTGCCGCCGAGGGCGAGGTCGTTGCCGAGCGGCAACCAGTGGTCCGCCGAGAGCGCACGCACCGCGACGCCGGCCCCGAACACCGCCGCCACCGGCTCGCCGCCGCTCGCGGGAGTCGCGAGCGCGACCCGGGTGCCCGCGCCCGGCGACGGCAGGTCGATCCACGCGGCGCCGTCCCAGCGCGCCGCACGCGCCGCGCCGGCCTCGATCCACGCCGCGATCGGTGCGCCGGTCGCGCCGAGCGCGATCGCCGGCGAGCTCGCGTCCGCCGCGCCGAGCGCGTCCCCGAGCGGCTGCCAGCCCGCGCCGTCGTGGCGGCCGACCACCACGCGCCGCGCGCCCGCCGCGCCGACCGTCCACGCCGCGACCACCGCGCCGGCTTCGCTCACCACGAGCACCGGCGCCCCGCTGGCGGTGCCGAGGCCCACCGGCGGGCGGCTCCACGCTGGCGCGGTGAACGAGAGCGCGATCGGCGCGGCGATCGCGTT
>JBQCJR010000870.1:0-11100 GCA_051952595.1 Kofleriaceae bacterium | reverse complement strand
CGATCCGCCCACGTTCTCGAACTCCAAGCGCATGCACTACACCTGGGACGTGCAGCGCGACCACGCCGCGATGCTCGCCGACGTGCTCGAGGTGTGTGCGCCCGGCGGCGTGGTGTGGTTCTCGACCAACCGCCGCCGGTTCAAGCTCGAGCTCGCGCGCCCCGATCTCGAGATCTCGGACCAGACCCGCGCGACGATCCCGCCGGACTTCCGCGATCCGCGGATCCACCACGCGTACCGGATCGCGCGACGCGTGCGCTGACCGCGGACCGGCGTCACAGCCCGGCGCGCACGCCTCGCAGCACGGTCTCGGTGGCGACCTCGATCCGCGGCTGGAACTCGGCGAGCGCGCCGCGGATCGCGTGCAGGTCGTCGGACGAGGGCGCGAGCAGCGGGCGGTGGGCGAGCATGCGCGCGAGCCGGTACGCGATCGAGGCGGGGTCGCGCAGATCGTCGGGCACGCCGTGGCCGCGCAGCCGCTCGAGCAGCCGGGCGAACCGCGGTGGGTCGCCGGGATCGCGCCACCGCAGCGCGGCGTCGTGGCCGAGCCCGCGCAGGAACGCGTCGCGGTACGCCGGCTCGCCGACCAGCACGCCATCGAGCAGCAGCTCCATGCCGATGTGGGCGACCGCGCGGCGCGGCCCGCGCGCACACCCGTCGCGCGCGAGCAGCTCGTCGAGCTCGCGCATCAGCCCGGTCACCGCCGGCAGCTGGTGGAACACCCGATCCGTCGCGTGGTGCAGATCGATCCCGGCGGCGACGTCCGGATCCGCGGCCGATTCGAGCCGCGCGCCGCACATCGTGGCGAAGTCCGGCAACATCGCGCCGAGCACGACTCCCGCGCTGGTCGAGGACCAGCTGGCGACCGCCGCGTGCCCGAAGTAGTTCACGTCGTCTACCATCGCACTCGTGCTCGTGGCCGGCATCGATCTCGGGACGCAGAGTTGTAAGGCGGTCGTGTGTGACGAGGCGCTCGCCGTGCGCGGCGAGCACGCGGTGGCGTATCCGACGCACCATCCGCGTCCGGAGCTCGCGGAGCAGGATCCCGCCGACTGGCTGGCGGCGCTCGGCCCGGCGCTGCACGGCGCGCTCGCCGCGGCGGGCGCCCGCCCCGACGAGATCGCGGCGCTCGCGATCGCCGGCCAGCTCGATGGCTGCGTCGCGGTCGATCGCACCGGCGCGCCGCTCCATCGCGCGCTGATCTGGCAGGATCGCCGCGCGATCGCCGAGACCACGCGGTTCGATCCACGCGCGCTGTTCGAGCTCACCGGCCAGGTCGCGGATCCGAGCCACTTCGCGCCCAAGCTGCGCTGGCTGCGCGACCGCGTGGCGGGAGCGGCGCGCTACCACCAGCCGGTCAGCTACCTGGTCGAGCGGCTGACCGGCGCGGCGGTGCTCGATCCGGCGCTCGCCTCGACGACGATGCTGCTCGATCTGGCGACCGGGCGGTGGGCTCCCGCGCTGCTCGAGGCATTCGAGATCGATCCCGGCGAGCTGCCTGCGGTGCGGCCGACCTGCGCGATCGCCGGCGAGCTGACCGCCGAGGGCGCGCGGCTGTCCGGGCTGCCCGCCGGCACGCCGGTCGCGGTCGGCACCGGCGACGACTTCGCGAACCCGCTCGGCGCCGGCGCCGTGGCCCCGGGTCGCGCGATCTGCGCCGTCGGCACCGCCGAGGTCGTCGGCGCGATCGCCGGCGCACCGGTGCTCGATCGCGTGGGGCCCGAGCCGATGGTCGAGACCCACCTGTACCCGACGGGCGCGTGGTTCGTGGAGAACCCGGGCTGGCTGTCGGGCGGCGCGGTGCGCTGGGCGGTCCAGCTGCTCGGGCTGTCCGGCGAGGCGGAGCTCGACGCGCTCGCGGCGTCCGCGCCGCCGGGCGCCGGTGGCGTGACGTTCGTGCCGGCGCTCGCGGGAGCGATGACGCCGGTGTGGCGGCCACACGCGCGCGGCACGCTGCACGGCCTGGCCGCCGGGCACGACCGCGCCCACGTCGCGCGCGCGGTGCTCGAGGGGCTCGCGTTCGCGTGCCGCGACGTGATCGATCGCCTCGTCGAGCTCGGCCTGCCGGCGGCGCGGGTGTGCCTGCTCGGCGGCGGGGCGCGCAGCGCGGTCTGGGCGCAGCTGCGGGCCGACGCGACCGGCCGGCCGCACGAGCTATCCGCGCACGCCGACAGCTGTCCGTTCGGCGCGGCGATGATCGCCTCGGTCGCCGCGGGGCTGCACCCCGATCTCGCCGCCGCGGCGGCGCTGGCCCCGGCGCCACGCGCGGTGTTCGAGCCCGGGGCGTCGCTCGAGGATGCGTACGCGCGCTACCGGCGGCTGATCGACCAGTTGGCACCACTCGCCAAGGCGCCGTGGGCGTGACGCCGGTCGCAGCCGTCGTGTCGCGGCGCCGGGTCGGGTAGAGTGCGGGCATGCGACGCACGTGGTTCGTGGTGGTGCTCGCCGCGCTCGCCGGTTGCCCGTCCGATGAACCACCGGCGTGTATCACCGTCGATACCAGCTGCGCGCCGCTGTATGCCCCGACGTTCGAGAACGTGTGGGCCAACACGCTCCAGAACGGCTGCGGCAGCGCGCGCTCGGCGTGCCACGCGCGCGGCGGCGCCGGTGGCATGTCGCTCGCCGATCCGGAGACCGCGCACGCCTCGCTGCTCGCGGGGCGGGTGACGGCCGGCGATCCGGGGTGCAGCGAGCTGATCGTGCGCACCAGCTCGCCGGGCGAGCCGTACCAGATGCCACCGGGCAGCCCGCTGTCGCCGGCGGAGCGCTGCGCGCTGATCCAGTGGGTGCAGGCCGGCGCGCCCGGCCCGGGGGCGCCGTGAGGCATCATCCAAACCGCGCGCTCCTCGGCGCCACGTTCGCGCTCGGGCTCGTCGCGGCGACCGGCTGCGGCGAGGACGCGAAGCTCACCGTCGAGCAGCTCCAGGATCCGAGCACGTGTATGGACTGCCACCCGAAGCACTACCAGCAGTGGTCGGGCTCGATGCACGCCTACGCGGCCGACGATCCGGTGTTCGTCGCGATGAACAATCGCGGCCAGCGCGAGACCAACGGCCGGCTCGGCAACTTCTGCATCAACTGCCACGCGCCGATGGCCGAGCGCCTCGGGTTCACCGACTTCGCGAACTTCGATCCCGCCGCGCTCCCTCCATCCGCGCGCGGCATCACCTGTTACTTCTGCCACAACGTCACCGAGGTCACGACCACACACAACAACGGCCTGGTGCTCGCGAACGACCAGACGATGCGCGGCGGGGTCAAGAACCCGGTCGACAGCTCGGCGCACCACTCGAAGTACGACGTGCTCATGGACTCGGACCTCAACCAGTCCGAGCTGTGTGGCTCGTGCCACGACATCGTCGTGCCGGGCGCGCTCAACGGCCGGCACGACGTGGCGGTCGAGCGCACGTTCGCCGAGTGGAAGACGACGATCTTCGCGACCGAGACCGCGCCGGGGATCCACCTGACCTGCGGCGGCTGCCACATGGGGTCGTCCGACGACGTGGTGGCCGACGCGCCGGGGCTCGACGTGCCGCTGCGCAACGGCGGGTTCCACTCGCACATGTTCCCGGGGATCGACCTCGCGATGACGCCGTTCCCCGAGCAGGCCGCGCAGCGCGCCGCCGTCCAGGAGATCCTCGATCAGTCGGTCAACATCATCGGCCCGACCCCACGCGTGCCGGGCGAGCCGCCGCCGGGTGGCATCTGCGTCGAGCCGGTGGACGGCGGCCGGATCACCGTGCGGATCGACTCGTTCGGCACCGGGCACTCGTGGCCGAGCGGCGCCGCGATGGATCGCCGGGCGTGGCTCGAGCTGATCGCGTACGACGAGAGCGGCGCGGTGGTGTACCAGCGCGGCGTGGTCCCCGATGGCGTCGATCCGGAGATCGCGGATCCCCAGGTGTTCGGATTCTGGGACCGCACGTTCAAGGCCGATGACACGCCGGCGCACTTCTTCTGGGAGATCGATCGGATCGACAGCAAGCTGCTCAAGGGCCCGACGACGCTGGTCCAGACCGATCCGGCGTTCGACCACTCGGTGACCCAGGCGTTTGTGGTCGGGGCCGACGTGGCGCGGATCCAGCGGATCACCGCGCGGATGCGGTTCCGCGCGCTGCCGTTCGAGGTGCTGGATAGCCTGATCGCCTCGGGCGACCTCGCCCCCGAGATCCGCGACCAGGTGCCAACGCTCGAGGTCGGCCAGCCCAAGGTGTGGCTGCGGTCGACCGCGCGGCTGGGCTGCGGCCCGCCCTAAGGCGCAAGCTTCTTCAGCTTGCGGTGCAGCGACTGGCGATGCATCCGCAGCCTGCGCGCGGCCTCGGCGACGTTGCCATGCGCGTCGGCGAGCACGCGCTGGATGTGCTCGTACTCGACCCGCGCCAGGCTCGGAGTACGATGGGCTTCGGGCGCGTGGCCTGGGCCGTGCTCGAAGTACGCGACGATCTCTCCGGGTGATACGGGCTTGGAGAAGAACGCATGAGCGCCTGCGTACACGGCTGCCAGTGCAGTGGAGATAGACAACCAACCACTGACGAGTGCGATCTTGAGGTCGTCGCGGTCTTGCCGGAGATCGCGAATGAGATCGAGCCCCGAGCTCTCGCTCAGCCGCAGGTCGACGATCGCGAGATCGGGGCGCTGGTCCTGGCAGATGCGCCTCCCCATGATCGGATCCGAAGCGGTGAGCACGAGCCGGCCTTCGTCGCGGAGCGCGCGCCGGAACGCGACCAGCAACCGCTCATCGTCGTCGATGACGATCAGGCTTCGAATCAGGCACGCGCGCGAGTCGCCCATCTAGACCCCTCCCCGTGAACACCGCCGTCCAGGCTAGGCGCGGGCGGCGGCCAGGGTCAACGGTGGCTCGCGTAAACCGTTTGGCGCCTGCGCGGGGGGCGGCTACGAAAAAAAAGTGCGAGCGCAACAACTGGTTGACGCGCGTCCGCCATCGAGGCGATTTGCATCGAGTTCCGAGAATCGCGATCTCGAGACAAATAGAGTTTTGACACCGCATCTCGCGGTGTGGCGCACGCAAAGTGCTTGCTCCGTGGAGACCTGCTCTGTTAGATCGGCAGAACACAGGCGCTCAGGTGTGGGGAATAGCGCTGGTAGGGAGGATCTGATGTGGGGAAGAACGAAGGCGACGTACCGTCGAGTTTCTCGAGCTTCGCGCAAGAACATCCGCAATCGCCGTAGCACGTCACCGTTCACGGCCAGGCTCCTCGCGACCGCGCGTGGCGCGCTGTCGCTCGGCCGGTCCGCGTATCGCGCAGGCAACCGCGCCGTCGCGGCTCGCGCCATGGCAGTGGCCAAGCGCGCGTTCAAGCTCGCGCGGCTGTCCATGTACGTGCAGATGCAGTCGCGCGGACTGATCCGCACGAGTCGCATCATGCACAGTCGGGTCAAGGCGGCGCAGAAGCGCGCGGCCTCGACCGGCAAGACCTGGTCGCGCCCATGGAACACCACCAGGCAGTTCGGGCAGCGCCGACGGCGCGGCGCCGTGAGTCTCGCGAAGGCTCCGGCCTGGGCAGCCTGAGGCTCTCATGGCGACATCCACCCTCTTTGGCTTCTCCATCGAGGAGACCGATGGAAAGCTCGTGATCACGCTCGACGGCAGCGTGGCAACGAGCGTGGCGCAGCGCCTGCGCGACGAGATCGACGCCGGTCGAGGAGTCGAGTTGCTCCGGTACTTCGCCCCCGTGCGTGGTATCCGGAGGCTGCTGCACTCGTCGCACCCGGTCCGGATCGCCGCGCGGACCGCGCCCGCGCCCGCCCCGGAGGACAGCGGCAAGGTCGCTGCGGCACCGCTGCCGATCGATCAGATCTTCAATCAGGGGTTCGAGGGCGGTCTCGACGGCTTCGAGAAACAGCTGTCCGAGTTCGAGGCGAGCCTCGGCAGCTTCGAGCAAGAGCTGGCGGCGGCCCCCGGCGCGGTCGCGAGTACGAAGGGCAAGAAAGCCTAGAGGGGCAGCACATGCAGCTCTCGACCGAGGAGACGATCCTCCTGCTGACCGCCCGGCCCGTGCTCGGCGAGGCGGAGTACGCCACGCTGCGCCGGCTGCTCGCCGCGCCAACGAACTGGTCGCTCGTGCTGTGGCGCTCGGAGAACAGCCGTACGCTGTCGCCGTTGCGCCATCATCTCGAGTCGATCGAGTGGACGCACGTGCCGCGGACCGTGCGCGAATACCTGGATCGCTGGCAAACGGTATCGGATACACGGACGCGCGTCATGTACGCGGAGCTCGGGCGGATCGCGCGCGCGTTCGCCGATGCCTCGATCGACTACCACCTGATCAAGGGATCTGCGCTCGGGCCGCTGTACTACCCATCTGTCTTCCTTCGCCCGATGCAAGATCTGGATATCATGGTGCACCCGCAGGAGGCGCTGCGGGCCCGCCACGTCCTGTTCGGGCTCGGCTATTCGCACGGCGTGTGGAACCCGGGCGACAATCGATTTCGACGTATGTGGCAGTACGTGGACGACGCGTACCTGCGGTCGCACCACGAGTTGCCAAGCGTGACGCGCACGGTCCGCGTGCCCTCGCCGCTACCCGCAGATCACATTCCACGGAGCTGGCGCCAGAAGCACATCAAGTGTGCCGTCGACGAGCACGGAGTCATGACCGTCCCGGTGTTCATCGATCTCCACATCAACCTGTCGACGGGGATCGAGCTCGCCGACGTGTGGTGGGGCGCGCGCCACGAGGCGATCTTCGGCAGGCTCGTGCGCGTCCAGTCGCCTACGACGATGCTGTGGTTCCTCGCAGCGAGGCTGTATCACGAGGCGTTCGAGTACGGGACGATCAAGCTCAACATGCTGGGCGATCTCGATGCTGTCCTGCGAACCCGGCGCGCCGAGATCGACTGGGATCACCTGCTCCAGGTCGCCACCCGCTACTCGATGCAGTCTCCGCTCTACTACGTGCTCGCGCGCGCGCACGAGATCGCGGGGCTCGCGGTGCGGCCCGATGTGCTCGAGCGGCTTCGCCCGAAGCCGTCCGAGGCTCCCGCGACGAACGACTGGGGCGACATCCTTCCCAAGCTGCTGTCGCGGGCGGAGCTCCATCCGGTCGCGTTGGCCTGAGTCTCGCGGGGGAGCTCATGCTGATCAGCTTCGAAGGCATCGATGGAGCCGGCAAGTCGCTGCTGGCCCGCGGGCTCGTCGAGCGGCTGCGCGACGCCGGTCTCGCGGCGAAGTTGCTCGAGAAGAAGGCGATCCCGCCGCTGACGCCCGGCAGCGCGCAGCGGCTCGCCCACCTGCGCGATGCGATCTGGGCCGAGGAGCAGAGCGAGGACGTGCTCGGCACGCACTTCTCGCTGTACCTGCTCGCCGCCTGGTACTCCGCGATCGGCCGATGCGTGTCGCGGGATGCCGGCGAGCTGGCGATCATCGACGGCTGGTACCACCGCGTGGTCGCCAAGGCGTTCCTGCGCGGCGGGTTCGACCGGGCGTGGTTGGCCTCGCTGTTCGAGCACATCCCGCGGCCCGCGTACACCATCCTGCTCGACATCGATCCGGGACTGTCGTTCGATCGCAAGCGCACGTTCACGGCGTCCGAGCTCGGACACTGGGACGGTTGCCGGAGCGGCGAGCTGCGCCGCGATTTCATCTCCTACCAGCGCCGCGTGCGTTCGGAGTTGCTCGCGGCGGCGCGCGAGCACGGTTGGGTCATCGTCGCGCAGGACGGCCGCGCCCCCGACGAGCTCCTCGACCAGATCTGCACGCTGCTCCTGGACACGCTCCACCCGGCATCCGCCGAGAGGGAAGCCATGTGAGCATTCAGCCTGATCTCGATGGTCTGGTCGTCGGCGCCGGCCCCGCGGGGCTCGCCGCCGGGGCTGCGCTGCGCGCGAGTGGCCGATCGTTCCTGGTCGTGGACCGAGGCGAGGACAACGAGTCGCGGCGACACGACCACGCCGACGAGCTCGGGGAGGGCGTGGGCGGCGCGGGGTTGTTCTCGGATGGAAAGTTCAGCTTCTATCCCTCGGGCACACACCTGTATTCGCTGTCCGATCAGTCCCGCCTCCGCCGCGCCTACGACTGGTGTTGCGCCCAGTTGAACAGCGTCGGAATCGGCAGCGCCGAGTTCCCGGACGTGCGCGCCCACGGCTTCCAGTTCGACGGCGAGGCGGTCAAGGAGTACCCGTCGTTCTATGGCACGCTGCCGGCGCGCCGCGGCCTGATCGCGAAGCTGCGCGACCACGTGGGGGGCCAGATCGTGACGCGCGCGGCGGTGATCGGTATCGAGCGGGCCAGCGACGTGGCGGGGTTCCACGTTCGCCTCGCGAGAGGCGCGGAGACGTGGTCGACCACGGCGTCCGAGGTCATCTTCGCGATGGGCCGCCTCGGTCCTCTCCAGGAGAAGTTGCGCGCGTCCCGGCTGCTCCGGCTGCGCCCGCTGCGCTACGAGCTCGGGATCCGGGTCGAGGCTCCGCACGAGCGCACGTTCCTCGCCCGCCACAAGGCCGCCGACGTGAAGCGCCTCGCGCGCGTCCGCGGCTTCGAGTTCCGGACGTTTTGCACGTGTCGTCGGGGCGAGGTCTGGAACATCCCGTACGGCGAGTACGCTGCGATCTCGGGACGCTCGGATGGGCCGCCGACCGCGTACTCGAATTTCGGGTTCCTGGTGCGTTTCGAGGGCGAGCAGCTCGCCACGGGCCGCGCCGCCTGGGAGCACGTGCAAGCGCTGCTGCGCGGGCGCCGGACGGCGATGTATCAACCGCTGCGGGAGTTCCTCGGCAAGCCGACCGAGTCGGTCTCGCTGGACGATCGGCCGTGGTTCCCGCGCCACGTGTTCGAGCCGGGCGACGTCCATGGCTCGCTCGGGCCGTTGCTCGGGCCGCTGCTCCGCGAGGGTCTGCAGGGATTGCTGGAGTGGTCTCCGGAGCTCGACGATCCGCGCACGATGTGTTTGTTCCCGGTCGTGGAGGGCGTCGGCGAGTTCCCCGATACCAACGGAGATCTGGAGATCTCCGAGGGCCTGCGCTGCGCGGGAGACTTGGTGGGGCGGATTCGCGGCATCGTGCCGAGCCTGGTGAGTGGTTACTACGCGGGGCTGGCCTCGGGCCGCGATGCGCGCGGCGCTTGACGGCGCACACCGGGCTCTCTAGTGTCCGCGCGTGCAGATCTGTGTGTATGCGGGGTCGAACTTCGGGGGCGACGAGGCGTATCGGATGGCTGCCGCGGCGCTGGGGCAGGCGCTCGCGAGCGGCGGTCACTCGGTGATCTACGGCGGCGCGGCCAAGGGGCTCATGGGCGAGCTCGCCGATTCGGCCATGCGAGCCGGCGGTCGGGTCGTCGGCGTCATCCCGCGGTTCCTGGTGGATGCCGAGGTGGCGCATCGCGGCCTGAGCGAGCTGGTGGTGGTCGAGTCGCTCCACGAGCGCAAGCAGCGGATGGCGGATGGATCCGATGGGTTCATCGCGCTGCCCGGAGGGTTCGGCACGTTCGAGGAGCTGTGCGAGACGATCACGTGGGCGCAGCTCGGGCTGCACCGCAAGCCGATCGTCCTCGTGAACGTGAACGGCTTCTTCGATCGGTTCGCGATCCTGGTCGACGATCTGGTGAGCCACGGGTTTCTGCGCGCCGAGCAGCGCCGGATGTTCGCGCTCGCCGCGGATGCCGCCGAGGCGGTGGCGCTGCTGTCGACGTTCACGCCGCCGCCCGCGATCGCGAAGTGGCTGCCCGCGCCCGGCCGGACCTGATCCGCGTCAGCTCGGCAGGCAGAACCGGAACGTCGCCTTGTCGCTCTCCGGCCCGCTGACGTTGATCGTGGTCTCCCACAGCCCGGGCATCCACATGTTCACCGGCGCGAGCTGGTACTGACCCGGCTCGGGCATCGCCTCGACCATCGTCTGCTTCGGCGAGCCGTGGCCGTGGTCCGGCATGAACGGCGTCACGGTCATCGTCGCGCCGGTGAGTGGCGCGCCCGTCGAGCCACCGGTGATCGAGTTGACCTGGATCACCCACGTGTTGTCGCCGCGCGCCGGCGGTGCCGGAGCCGCGGAGAGCAACTGGAAGGTCAGCTTGCCCATCGCGCCGGTCTTCTCCAGTCCGGTCACGAACTCGTCGGCGCGGGTCTCCTCGGCGCAGTTGTACGACTCGTCGTGGTGGGACGCGTCGTCGCCGCAGCCGGCGGCGAGGGCGACCAGGGCGGTGGCGATGGCGGCTCGCATGTCGGTCCGGCGAGGTTACCTCGCTCGGCGCCGCCGCGTCCCTCGGATCGATCACCCGAGCTAACAGCGGGTCAGACCTGGGTGTCCCACTCGTCGCCGCCGCTGGTGAGCAGCACCACCGTGTCCTTCGACTGCCCCGGGCCGCTCGGGATGCCGGTGAAGCTCACCCGGGCGATCGCCTCGCCGCTGGGCAGCGACCACACCTCGGCGAGCTGGGCCTGCGGGCGCAGGAACGCCGTCACGGTGGTCTTGCCGCTCGGGCCGTGGCCGCTCACCGGCTCGACCACCAGCTGCAGCGCGAATTTGCGGATCGGCAGGTCCGAGCACGTGCGCGCCACCCGCAGCGCGCGGCGCTGGACGACCCGCGTCGACAGCATCCACGCCTCGGTGGTCGATGGCATCGCGGGCTCGAGCGTCGGCGCGATCGCGGCGAGCCGCGCGCGGATCTCGGCCGGAGCGTCGGAGTGCTCGTACCAGGCGTGGACCGGGACCAGGTGGCCCTGGCGCGGCCCCGCGAGCCACAGCCGGTACGCGATCGGCGCCTCGGCCGGATCGCCGAGCTCCTCGACGACGTACGCCACGCCCTCGGCGCGCGACACGCCGAGCACCACCATGTGGTGGCCGTGGGAGGGCGCGTCCTCGGCCACACACGCCGTGCCCGTCATGTACCCGAGCGAGCTCTTCAGCGTCGGCATCGGCGCGCCGCGGTGCAGGTAGGCATGCGCGAGCGCGCGCTGCATCCTGCGCGTCCGGGCGAGCGCGATCAGGGCGGACTGAGTCTTGGCGTCACGGTTCACGTCGGTTCTCACGTCGGTACGTACGACTAGAACGCGCGACAAGCCCGAGGGTTGCACTCGGCGTGATGGATCCACGTTTCGGGCGGTGCCAGGAATTTCGACGAGCCGCCCGAGGTTCTAGCGCTACCTCGAC
>JBQCJR010000869.1:0-3513 GCA_051952595.1 Kofleriaceae bacterium | reverse complement strand
AGATCCACGCCGATCACCCCCAGCTCGAACGGCACGCCCTTCTCCACGAACGGCCGCTTCATCTCGAGCCCGACGTACAGCGACGACGGGTGCACGATCGAGGTCGCCGAGGCCGACCAGGTCTGTCGGTTCACGTCGCTGACGCTCGCGGTCGCGACCACCGACATCGGCGCGGCCGGCTCGACCGAGAGGAAGTCGAGGTGCAGCGGGTGCGCGCCGGTGGCGTCGGTCTTGCCCGCGAGCTCCCACACCTTGCCGCCCGGCGAGCGCCCCCCGTGGAAGCCGCCGCGGTCGCGATAACCCCACCACGGCAGCCACTCGCCGAACACGTAGTCGTCGCGGTTCGGCGGCGTGAACGTGGTCGGCTGCGCCTGGACCAGCCAGCGCACGTCGGCGCCCGGCAGCGGTCCGCCCGCGTAGTACTTCGCGGCGACCGTGACGTCGCCGCTGCCGCCGACCAGGAACGGCCCCTGGCTCGCCTGCGCGGTGACCTCGAACTCGGGGCGGCGGAACTCCTGGATCTCGAACGAGTGGACGTACTGCCCGCCGGTCTCGCCGACGGCGTCGAAGAGGATCGACGCGGTGCCGAGGTTCGGCGTCTTGGGCAGCGCGAACTGCGCGTCGAACCCGCCCACCGCGTCGACCTTCGCGGCGCCGGTCGCGATCTGGTTGCCGCGCGCGTCGCGCACGACGAACGACAGCGAGGACGTGCCGCCCGGCCCGGTGATGTCACCGTTGCGCGCCTGCTCGATCGCGCGCGCCCAGCCCTTGAGCGAGACCTGCTCGCCGGGCTTGTAGGTCTTGCGATCGTCGACCACGTACCACGCGAGCGTGGCGGGTCGCGACTGCTTGATCCACGTGCCCTGGTCGGCCCAGTACGCCTCGCGCTCGGAGACGAACGCGACGTCCTGGCCGCGCCGCGCGACCAGCAGCTGGGGCCCGGTCGTGCCGGTCGGGCTCAGCGCGATCGTCGCGAGCCCGCTCGCGTCGGTGGTGGCCTGGGTGCCAAACGGGCGCAGCTCGAGCGCGACGCCGCTCGCCGGCGCGCCGGTCTCCAGGTCGGTCGCGAACCCGATCAGCTGATCCGCGTCGACGTACGCATCGATCCCGAGCCGCGTCGACTGCACCCAGCTGATCATCCGCGGCGGCTGGTACGCGTTGCCCCACGGCGACGGCTCGACCACGGCGATCGCGTGGCCGAGGCCACCGGGCAGCGCCGGACTCAGATCGATCGACGTCTCGGCCAGCTTGTTGCTGCCCGCGTTCGTGGCGACCTCGCCGTCGAACACCTTCTTGCCCGGCGGGACCGGCGGCTTGTCGTGGTTCCACTGGTCGCGCAGATAGACCAGGAACGCCGGGTAGTCCGCGACGTCGACCTGGTAGAGCTTCACCTTCAGCTGCGCGTAGTTGGTGGTGAAGAAGTCGAGCGTGGGCCGCTTGGCCGACGGGTCGAGCACGACCAGCCCGGTGGGCCCGAAGAACGTCGGCTGCGCGTCGCCCACGCGCCAGTCGAGCGCGGCGCGCTTGCCGAGGGTCTGGCCGAAGTCGTCGCGCAGCGCGGACGCGAGCGCCACGGTGTAGGTCGTGCGCGCCTCGGTGGCGCCCTGGACCAGGATCGCGTCGTGGCCAGGCATCACCCGCATCCCCGGGATCTCGGGCTGGACCGAGACCCACGAGGGATCGAACGCCTCGGGATCGAGCGGGTTGTTGAGCTGGATGTGCAGCGGCATGCCCGGCGAGCAGGTGCCGCCGTAGCCGCACTCGTGGCGCACCACGCGGAGCGGCGGGAACGTGCGGAACGCGAATCGCTGCGGGGTCTTGGTCCGGTTCGGCCCCTCGGCGGACGGCGTGCCCGCCGGGACCTCGAGCTCGATCGCGGCGTCGACCGGCAGCGGCTGGAGCGCGCGGAACGCGACCCAGCGGCCGTCCCTGCCATCCTGCTTCTCGGCCTCGATCCTCGCCGCGAGCTCCTTGTCGCGGCGCGTGCCGGTCGCGGCGCGGGCGAGCTCGGCGGCATCGATCGCGCGGAGCTGCACCGCGCGGCCGTTCGCGGTCAGCTTCAGCTTCGCGAGCACCGCGGCGGCATCGATCTTCTGATCGAACACCAGCAGCATCGGCACGTCGAGCGGATGCGGCTGGCCGGTCGCCGGATAGCTCGACACCACCGACGGCGGCGGGGTCTCGAACGAGAACCGCGTCGCGGCCGCCAGCGCGCCGCCGGTCGCGCTCCGGGTGCCCGCGGGGATCTCGACCTGGTAGGTGGTCGCCTGCGGGAACCGGACCTCGGGATCGAACACGATCGTGCGGGTGCCGATCCAGCGCCACTTGCCCGCCGGCTGCGGCGTCAGCTTCACCGGCGTGGTCGCCGCGGCGTCGGCCTGCGAGGTCACCGCGACCATCGGCTGGCTGAACGTGACGCTCAGCTCCGGCGCGAGCGGCACCGCGCCCTCGGGCATCCACCGCACGACCGCGAGCTTGTCGCCGGCCGTGCTCGACGGCGGCGGCGCGAGGCTCGACGGCGGCGGCGGGAACGAGCCGGCGATCTGGGTCCCGGTGCGCGGCGCGGGCTGCGAGCGCGGCCGGAACGCGAACGACTGCGCGTCGCCCGGCTCGGCGGCCAGCGGCTGCGCGCGCGACAGCAGGGCCTGCACGTCGGCCGCCGCGAGCGGCTGGGCCGGCGCGAGCTTGGCGCGGTCGTAGGCCGGCGCGCCCTGCTTGCCTTCGGAGACCCGCAGCTCGAGCCCACGGGTGCCGGCGGGCGAGCTGGCGTTCCGGCGCGGCGGCGACGGTGGCGACGCGCCCGAGCCGTTGCCCGGATCACTCGACTTGTGGCCACACGCGGTGGCGATCAGCGCGAGCGTCGCCCCGAGGGCGAACGCACACGCGCGCAAAGGACGACGATCTCGCATGAAAGACCTCACTCGATGACCACGCGGTCGGAACCACCGCGCCCGAACGTCTCGGGCATGTACATCTCCTCGGCCTTGGGCGGCGGCACCACGAACCGCCCCGGCGTCGTCGCGCGCGCCACGTACGAGTACGCGTGCACGCCCTCCCACAGCAGCGAGGCAAATGCCTCGACGCGCTCGTCCCGCAGGTTCTGGTGCTCGTACCACGGCCCGTACCACCACCAGTACGCCCCGCGCTGCTTCTGCTCGTTCGGATCCGTCGGCACCGGCCCGGTCACCGCGAGCGCCGGGTTCATCGGCTCGAAGCCGGCCGGCATCGGATCGACCAGCGCGACGTGGTAGCGGCGGTTCTCGTTGACCAGCTTGATCTTCACGCGCACCCGCGCCCCCGCCTTGATCTTCCACGTCCCGTCGGCCTGCCGCACGACATCGCCGGGATCATCCGCGCCCTCGTAGGTCCGCTGCACCACGAACCCGTGGTCCGCCGGCGCCAGCTGCAGGCTCGCAGGCGCGTACGTCATCCCGATCCGGTAGTACAGCCGGCCCTTGCCGTCCTTCTGGATCGTCAGGTCCTGCTTGTCCCGCGCCGCCACTTCCTTCATCG
>JBQCJR010000868.1:0-7922 GCA_051952595.1 Kofleriaceae bacterium | reverse complement strand
TGCCCTCCTCGCACTTCTGGCCCTTGGCGCAGCTGTCCGCGCTGGTGCACGCGGCGCCCTTGGTCGCGGTGACCTTCGGCGACTCGGTGCACACGCCGAGGTCGTCACACGCGCGGATCACGATGTCGACGACGCTGTTCGGCAGGCCCGGCGGAACGGTGAGGTTGTACTTGGCGGGGTTCGCCTGGCCGGTGCGCCCGAAAGCCGCACCCTTGACGTCGGCCCACTTGTAGCCGTTCACGATCAGCTCGACCTTGGACACGCCGCGGCGCGAGCCGGCGTTCGCCTCGATCACCGCGCCGACCAGGCCACCCGGCACCGGCGAGAGCAGCGCGACGGTGGGCGGCTCCACCGTGGTGGTCCCGGAGCCGAACACGTTGATCAGCTTCTGGTGCGAGGTCTGGGTCGAAGCGCACCGGCACGGCTCGAGCTCGAAGCCGCCGCAGGTGGTCGGCTCGTTGCGAAAGTACCGGTACGGGTGGCACGAGCTCTCGTTGTACGTCATCGGGTCGTTGCACGCCGAGCGCCCGTCGAGGAACTCGAACGCGTGCTCGAGCGTGAACGAGTGGCCGGCCTCGTGCGCGATCGTCCAGCACACCCGCTTGACGTAGTCGGCGCTGTCCGACGCGCCGTGCACGCCGGCGAACGAGTACGACAGCGAGTTCTCGATCGGCGTGCACGAGAACGGCGCGATGCCGAGCGTGTTCGGATCGAGGTTGATGATCGCGGGCGCTCCGGAGACCAGGTTCAGGTGGTACGAGGTGCCGCCCGGCGGCTTCACGTCGGTGACCTGCACGTCGTACCAGGAGTACGCCTCGCGGACGCAGTCGACGATCGCGTTCCACTCCGCGTCGGCGGCGGCGCCGCTCTCGCGCGCGAAGTTGGTGAACTCCGGGAACTGGTGATCGCCCGGCGGGGGGATCATCGAGGTCATCGTGCGCGAGTCGTTGTTGTTGCCGCCGTGCACCGTGCAGCCGCCGCGGCAGCGCTCGAGGTACAGGATCGGCGAGATCTGGCCGACGTGCGGCAACGCGGCCTGGAGGGCCGGAGCCGACGTCTCGGGACCGACGGGCACGATCACGCACGGACCACCCACGCCCACCATCTCGTGCCCCGACGCGGTCATCCTGCGGGGCGCCGCAGCGGCGACGCTGACGAGGAGCGGGAGCGAACAGGCGATCAGCCAGGACGAAACGGGACGTCGCATAGGATCGCGGAGATACTACAGACAGCCGCGCGCCGTCAGCTGGTTTTTACCCGGTCGGGCCAGGCGGATCACAGCGAGCCGCGCCGACGGCGCCGGGGCCGCACCAGCAGGCCAAGCAGCAGCGTGCCGAAGCCGAGGTGCGCCCACGGCACGTTGCCATCGCGAGCGACGCTGCAGCAACCCGTCTCTTCCTCGGCCGGGAAGAAGCAGATGCCCGCGCCGCCGCCGGCATCGACGCACGCGAAGTCGCTCGGGCAGCTATCGGCGACGCCCAGGATGCACTGCTGCGTGCAGATCGGCTGGTCCGCCGTGCCCTGGCACAGCCCGCTCTTGCAGAACTGGGGATACGAACAATCCGCACCCAGCTCGCCGGTGGGCGGCTCCCAGAAGCACTTGCCGCCCTCGCACTTCTGGCCGGCGAGGCAGCTCTCGGCGCTGGTGCACGCGGCGCCCTTGGTGACGGTCACCGTGGGGGTCTCGGAGTAGTTGCCGAGGTCGTCGTAGGCGCGGACCTTCACGTCGACGATGCTGTTCGGGACCTGCGACGGCACCAGCAGCGCGTAATCGGCCGGATTGGCCTGGCCCTGCGCGCCGAACCGCACGCCCTTGACCTCCGCCCACTTGTAGTCGTTGAGGTAGAGCTCGAGCTTGGCGACGCCGCGCTTCGAGCCGGCCGAGGCGGTCACCGTGGCGGCGAGCGTCGACGATCCGGCGGTCGGCGAGGTCATCGCGACGGTTGGCGCCGGGACGATCGACAGACCGGGGCCGAACACGGTGAGCAGCGCCGAGTGCGAGTTCTGGCTCCCGCCGCACTGGCACGGACGGGTCTGGTCCTCGCCGCACTTGGCGAACTCGTTGCGGAAGAACTTCTGCCCGCCGCAATCGGACCGGTAGGTCATCGGATCGTTGCACGCCGAGCGCTGATCGCTGACGAACTCGAACTCGTGATCGAGCCCGTACACGTGCGCGGTCTCCTGCGCGATGATCCAGCACAGGCCGTGGACCCGGCTCCCGCCGGACAGCACGCCGAACGTGTCGATCGCGCTCGCGAACGCGAACGCGACGCCCTTCGGCACCACCGCGCAGTTCGACGAGCCCGGCGCGATCCCACCGACATCGGGCGGCAGGCCGAGGTTCGCGGGGCTGCCGCCGATCAGGATCTCCGAGTACACCGTGCCGGGCGCCGGTCGCGCGTCGACGATCTTGACGTCGAACGGCGAGTAGATCTCCTTCACGCACTGCACGGTGGCTTCCCACTCGCCGGCCTGAAAGCCGGTGTACTCGGGCAGCTGTGACTGCTGGCGCGGGATGCTCGACGTATCGGTGGTCGCGTCGTCGATGCCGGTGCGCACGGTGCAGCCGCCGAGGCAGCGGTTGAGATAGATCGTGCTGCCGCTGTACGCGGCCGGCGGGGCGAGCGGCTGCGCCGGCAGCCGGTGGACGAGCAGCTTGGGCGACCGCGGAGCCTCGGCGAAGCTCGCCTGGTAGGAGGCCGCGACCGCGAACAAGGAGATCAGGAGCGTCGTCCCGCGAAGCATGCGACGCGAAATACTACAGGAGCCGCGAACCGGTCAGCAGCATTCCTTACGGACGCATCCCCGCGCGCTCACCGTCGCTGACCGGCCGAGAACCCAGTGAGCGGTGGCGCCGCCTCGGTCGCACGGCGATCGCGAGCACGAGCGCGGCGAACCCGGCGTGGCCCCAGGGCCCCGACGCGGCGCGCGCGACGCTGCAACAACCGCCCTCCACGGGCGGAAAGCAGACGCCCTGGCCAACGGCGGTCTCGACGCACGCGAAGCCGTCCGGGCACGCCCCCGACTGCGCCCCGGGCACGCACTCGCGAGTGCAGATCGTCTCCTCCGAGGTGCCGCGGCACAGCCCGCTCTTGCAGAACTGCGCGTAGCGGCACGGCTCGCCGAGCTCGCCGGTCGGCGGGTCCCACGCGCAGCGGCCGAGATCACATTTCTGGCCCTCGAGGCACGTGTCCGCGGTGGTGCAGCCACCGGCCGGCCCCTTGGTCACCGTCACGACCTCGGAGTCGGTGGAGTTGCCGAGGTCGTCGAACGCCCGCATCTTCACGTCGATGATGCTGTCCGGCACGCCGCTCGGGACCGGGATCTGATACGCCGCCTCGGGCTGGCCCTGCCCGGTGAACGCGACGCCGCGCACCTCGGCCCACTTGAAGCCGTTGAGGTGGAGCTCGACCCGCGCGATCCCGCGCCGCGAGTGCGCGCGCGCCGCGACCTGCTCGCCGAGCGTCTCGCTGGTCGGCAGCGGCAGCAGCAGGTTGATCGTCGGGTTCGGGATCGTCGAGCGGCCCTCGCCGAACACGGTGAGCAGCTTGTCGTGCGAGTTCTGGTACTTCCCGCAGCGACAGTCCCGCGGGTTGTGCTCGCCGCACGACGCGACCGCGTTGCGGAAGAACTTCTGCCCGCCGCAATCGTTGCGGTAGGTCATCGGATCGTTGCACGCGGAGCGGTTGTCGCTGACGAACGCCCACTGGTGATCGAGGCCGAACGCGTGCGCGCTCTCCTGCGCCGCCGTCCAGCACACGTTGTGGACGCGATCGGTGGGGCCGTGGGCGTTCGCGAACGAGAACGACAGCGCGTTGCGCTGCGGGCTGCAGTTGCTGGCGAGCGGCGCGACCCCGAGGATGTCGGTCGACAGCCCGATGTCGACCGGGCTGCCGGCGACGATCGCGACGTGATCCGCCGGCTCGGTCGGGCGCACGTCGGTGACGGTCACCGCGAACGGCGAGTAGACCTCCTGCATGCAGGTCACGAACGCGGCCCACTCGGCGTCCGCCGCGGCGCCCACCGCGCCGGCCGAGTTGCGGAACTCGCCGATCACGCTCTGGCCCGGGCGGTCGGGGATCGTCGACGTCATCGTCGACGCGTCGTTCATCGTCCCCTTGGTGACCACGCACCCGCCGCGGCACCGCTCGAGGTAGAGCACCCGCACGCCCTCGTGGGGGGGCGGCTGGACAAACGCCTCGACCGGCGTCGGCACCGCGATCCGCTGGGTCGCCGGCGCGGCGACCGCCGGGGCGATCGACGATGCGATCGACGCGGTGGCGGCGAGCGCGAGCCAGGACGCGAACCAGACCGGCCGATGCATGAGCGGCCACTATACGCCGCGAGGTCTCGATCGAGCGTGATCGATCGCGCTCACGGGTGGTGGCAACACGCGCGCCCGGCGCGTCACTCGAGCAGGTGTTGCACCGCCTTGCGGCGGCCGATCACCTGCCCGGAGACGTTCACGGCGCGATCGCTCGCCGACCACTGCACCTTCACGACGAGATCGATCTGCTCCGGCCCGGGGGCGAACCTCACCCGCCCGAGCGCGTCGCTGACGCACACCCGGAGCGCCGGGCCGAGTCGATCGAGCTCCGTGCCCTCGCGCGACACCGGCGCGGTGGTATCGATGACCGAGTGCGCGCCGCCCTCGGGGCTGACCGTCATCGCGATCGAGAGATCCGCGTCGCCGGGCTCGCGCGCGCCCCACTCGGTGAAGCAGCTCTCGAGATCGCCGTGCGCGTCGATGAACGCGTCGCGCGCCAGCTCGCCCTGGCTCGGCGGCGCGGGGCGCCCGGTCAGATCGCGCACCTTCTTGTCGAGGCGGTTGATCTGGACCCCGAGGTCCACGATCTGCTTGTCGCGCCTGGCGATCTCCTCGGTCAGCTTCGCGATCTCGCCGGCATCGGTGATGCGGCGCGCGAGCTCCTCGCGCAGCGCGCGGTTCTCGGCCTCGCGCTCCCGCAGCTGCACGTTGAGGTCGTTGAGCTGCGAGACCAGCGGCTGGACGACCGAGATCGGCTTGCCGTTGCTGTCGCGCGGGCTCGGATCGTCCGGGGGTTCGGGGCGAGAGACCGCCGCGGCGATCGCACCGCCGGCGAGCAGCACGCCGACCACCGCCACCGCCGCCGCGGAGCGCACCGCGGGGCGCGCCGGGACCGGCGACAACTCGCCGACCAGCGCGGCCATCGTGGGGTAGCGCTTCGCGCGATCGCGCTCGAGGCCACGCAGCACCGCGCGGCCGATCGCCGCCGGCACCTTGGTGCCATCGGGCGGCGGCACCGCGCGATCGTTGCGCTCGAGCATCGACACCGAGGTCGCGCCGGGCAGCGGATGGCTGCCGTACAGCGCCTCGTAGAGCGCGACGCAGAACGCGAACTGATCGGCGCGCGCGTCGATGTCCGGGCCGGTCAGCTGCTCGGGAGCCATGTAGCGCGGCGTGCCGAGCACCGTGCCGGTCGCGGTCAGCTCGACGCTGAGCGCCGCGATGTACGGGCCGCGCGGCCCGGCCTCGTCCGGCGCGATCACCGAGCGCGCCAGGCCGAAATCGGTGACCCGCACCCGGCCGTCGCCGCCGACCAGCACGTTGTCCGGCTTGAAGTCGCGGTGGAGCAGGCCCACCGAGTGGGCGGCGATCACCCCGCGCGCCGCCTGGAGGAACACGTCCACGATCTCGCGCCAGGTCCTCGGGTACTTGCGGAGCCAGCTGGTCAGGGTGTCGCCCTCGACGAACTCCATCGCGATGTAGAGGTCGTCGTCGTCCGTGGAGCCGACGTCGTAGACGTTCACGACGTTGGGGTGCGACAGCTGGGCGATCGCCTGGGCCTCGCGGCGCAGCCGGGTCCGCGCGTCCCGGGTGTTGTAACTGCTCCCGGCGCGCAGCAGCTTGAGCGCCACCTTGCGATCGAGCTGCGGATCGTAGGCCGCGAACACCACCCCCATGCCCCCCGCCCCCAGCGCGGACAGCACCAGGTACCGGCCGACCCGGTCGCCGATCGTCAGGGTGCGCGTCGGGCGTTGGCTGACCTGTGAGGGAGACTCGCGCTCGTGCGGAGCGGTCGCCACGTTCGAGTCCGCCACGTCCCCGGCCAGGGCCGCGACCAGCGCCCTGCACTCGCGACAGCCCGCCAGGTGACCCTCCACACGGGTGAGCGCCGACTCTGGCAAGGTGCCGGAGACGAACTCGCTGGCCGCGTTGTCATCGAGGTGGTGAGCTTGGAGCATGTCTTGGGAGACTTCGAAGGTCAGGGTACCAAAGCCATCGGCTGGGTTCGCAAAATCCGTGTGCTCCGCCGCGCTTAGGGACGCCAGACCCCGGCTGGCCCGAGGTAGGGTCCGTTGTCGTCACGTCGGACTTGCAATGGACGTTCTTACAAGGTAGCAATCCCGCGCCCTTAACGGCTTTCCCCCCGGGACAACTGGGGGCTGCTGCAGGAGACGTTCCCGTGCTCAGTGACCTGTCCAAAGTCCGCAACATCGGCATCTCGGCTCACATCGACAGTGGCAAGACCACGTTGAGCGAGCGAATCCTCTACTACACGGCTCGCATCCACGCGATCCATGAAGTGAAGGGCAAGGACGGCGTCGGCGCCAAGATGGACTCGATGGAGCTGGAGCGCGAGCGCGGCATCACGATCCAGAGCGCCGCGACGTTCTGCTCGTGGCCGCCGAACGACAAGATCAAGTCGGTCATGTCCGTGCCGGGCTCGACGATCAAGGGCCCGTACCACATCAACGTCATCGACACCCCGGGCCACGTCGACTTCACGATCGAGGTCGAGCGCTCGCTGCGCGTCCTCGACGGCGCGATCATGGTGCTGTGCGGCGTCGCCGGCGTGCAGTCGCAGAGCTACACGGTCGACCGCCAGATGCGCCGCTACAAGGTGCCGCGGATCGCGTTCGTCAACAAGCTCGACCGCACCGGCGCGAACCCGTTCCGCGTCCGCGACCAGCTGCGCGAGAAGCTGAAGCTGCACCCGGTCATGATCCAGATCCCGATCGGCCTCGAGGACAAGCTCGAGGGCCTCGTCGATCTGATCGAGATGCAGGCGTTCAAGTTCTACGGCGACAACGGCCAGACCATCGAGCGCGGCCCGATCCCGGCCGAGCTCGCCGAGCAGGCGCAGAAGGCGCGCGACGAGATGCTCGACCAGCTGTCGATGGTGAACGACGAGCTGACCGAGGCGATGCTCGAGGACAAGGTCACCCCGGAGCTGATCCGCAAGTGCCTGCGCGCCTCGACGATCGCGCTCAAGTGCACGCCGGTCATGATGGGCTCGGCGCTCGGTAACAAGGGCGTCCAGCTGCTGCTCGACGGCGTCTGCCACTACCTGCCGGAGCCGCGCGACGTCGAGAACGTCGCGCTCGACCTCGACAAGAACGAGGAGCCGGTGGTCCTGTCGTCGGATCCGAACAAGCCGCTCATCATGCTGGCGTTCAAGCTCGAGGACGGGCGCTACGGCCAGCTGACCTACGTCCGCGTCTACGAGGGCGTGGTCCGCAAGGACGACTTCATCGTCAACACCCGCAACGGCAAGAAGGTGAAGGTCGGCCGGCTCGTCCGCATGCACTCGGACGACAAGGAAGACATCACCGAGGCCGGCGCCGGCGACATCTGCGCGCTGTTCGGCATCGAGTGCAACTCCGGCGACACGTTCACCGACGGCACGGTGAACCTTGCGATGACGTCGATGTTCGTGCCCAAGCCGGTCATCTCGGTCGCGATCAAGCCGAAGGACTCGGGCGCCGAGATCAACATGTCGAAGGCGCTCAACCGGTTCACCAAGGAAGACCCGACGTTCCAGTGCTACGTGGACGCCGAGTCGAACGAGACGATCATCGCCGGCATGGGTGAGCTCCACCTCGACGTGTACATCGAGCGCATGAAGCGCGAGTACAAGGCCGAGGTCGTCACCTCGCCG
>JBQCJR010000867.1:0-2015 GCA_051952595.1 Kofleriaceae bacterium | reverse complement strand
CCGCCGGGGCGGTGGCGTCGTCGGGTGTTCCTGATTCGGAGATCCTCGCCGAGGGCAGCGGTTCGGTCGCCGAGGGCGCCGAGGGCGAGCCGCCGCCGGTCGTCGAGGCCGCCGTGGAGGACGACGGTGGCGTGCCGGCGCGCGTCGTGGCCGAGCAGGAGCCGGATGCGCGCGAGCTCGCCGAGGTCGCCGAGGAGGTCGGGCGGCGCGGGCGCAAGAAGCGCGGCAAGCAGGCGCGCGCGGCGAAGGCCCAGCCGGTCGAGGAGACGGCCGCGGTCGAGGCGCCTCCGGCCGAGGAGACCGAAGCTGCCGCGGAAGCTGCGGGTGCACAGGCCGACGAGGCCGTGATCGAGGGCGGTGATGAGGCCGCCATGCGAGACGCCGTGGTCGACGCCGACGCAGACGCTGGCGCCGAGCTCGAGGCGGAGGCCGAGGCCGTCCAGGACGTCGTCGTCGAGGAGCTGCCCGCCGACGACGCTTCGCTCGCCGAGGACGAGGTCGCTGCCGCGTCCGAGGACGCCGCGCTCGCCGAAGACGAGGTCGTCACCGAGGACGTGGTGCTCGAGGGCGACGCCGTGCCCGTCGACGAGCTACAGAACAGCAGTGACGTGGTCGGCGACGCGCCGATCGGCGAGGCCGATGGCTTCGTCGTCGAGTCCGACGAAGCGTCGGATCTCGGTGGCGACATCGGCGCGCAGCTGCCCACCAGCGCGGCTTCGATGGACGCGCTCCAGCTCCGCCACCTCGTCGAGGCGCTCGTGTTCGCGTCCGACAAGCCGATGACGATCGCGCGGCTGCGCCAGCTCACGCGGGTGAGCGACACCAAGCGCCTCGAGAAGGCGCTCGTCGAGCTGGCCAATGACTACGCCGAGCGCGGCATCGTGCTCCAGCAGGTGTCCGGCGGCTACCAGTTCCGCACCCGGACGCAGTTCTCGGTGTGGGTGCAGCAGCTGATCTCCGGCCGCCCGGTGCGGCTATCGCGCGCCCAGCTCGAGACCCTGGCGATCATCGCGTATCGCCAGCCCATCACGCGCCCGGAGATCGACGAGATCCGCGGCGTCGATTCGAGCAACACGCTGAAGCTGCTGATCGATCGGTCGCTCATCCGCACGCTCGGCAAGAAGGAGGAGGTCGGCCGTCCGATGCTGTACGGCACGACCAAAGAGTTCCTCGACTTCTTCAGCCTCGGCGACCTGCGCGAGCTGCCGACCCTGCGCGAGTACTCCGAGCTCACCGACGAGAGCCGCCGCGTCATGAGCGACCGGCTCGGCGTCGACCCGAATGACACGCCCGTCGAGTCCGACGACGCCGATCGCCCCGACGACGAAGGCGACCCCAGCTCCGACGACGAGGGCGGCTCGGACGGCGGCGGCGGCGGCGGCTCGGGCGACGGCGGCCCTGTGCCCGATCTGGCGGATCTCGCGAGCGAGCCGGCCACTGAGCCGGCCGTGCTCGAGGCGAGCGGCGAGGCCGATGGCGAGCCAGAGGGCGAGGCCGATGGCGAGCCTGCGGCCGACGCCGAGGTCGACGCGAGCGCCGAGGCGGCTGTCGATCCGACCGACGTGGCCCCAGACGCGAGCAATCTCGACAGCGACGCGGAAGGTGAAGCGGCGGAGGGCGAGCAGCGCTCCGAGCCCGACGCGCGCTTCGACGCGGCGGAGAGCGATCAGAGCGCTGAGCTAGATGCGCGCATCGAGACGGCGGAGAGCGATCGCGACGCGAGCGCCGAGACGGTAGCCGCCGAGGCGACCGACGTGACCTCGGACGCGAGCGAGCTCGCGGTCGAGACCAACACCGAGGGCGACGCGCGCGAGACGGCCGATGCGAGCGAGCAGGGCGCTGACCTCTACGCGAGCGCCGAGGCAACGAGCGAGCAGGGCGCTGAGTCCGACGCGAGCGCCGAGGCAACGAGCGAGCAGGGCGCTGAGTCCGACGCGAGCTTCGAGGCTGCGGCTGATCACGGCGCTGAGGCCGACGCGAGCTTCGAGACGGCGTCCGAGCAAGGCGCTGAGTCC
>JBQCJR010000866.1:0-13625 GCA_051952595.1 Kofleriaceae bacterium | reverse complement strand
CGCCACCGCGTCGCCGAGCCGGCGCTCCGCCCGCGCCACCAGCGCGCCCGGCAGGTTGCCCGCGCCGAGCCGCCCGGCGATCGCGACGGCGATCGCGACGACGTCGCCCGCGCGCGCGGGGAGCCGGTGATCCGCGAGCGTGCCGGTCGGCGTCGGCATCGGCTCGCACACCCACAGCCGGCTCATCTGGTTGCCGGTCCGCCGCCGCGCCGCCGCGCGCGCCCACGCCGCCGACATCGGCATCGAGCTCGCCCAGTCGGCGTCGAGCGAGACCACCGCGTCGGCGCGCGCCAGATCGAGCTGCTGCTCGACCGGGCGGCCGAACACCAGCGCGCTGCCGCGGTACGCCGCGCGGTGATCGAGCGGCTCGTCGTACACGACGTGGAGGTCGTGGCGCAGCCGGATCCGCGCGAGCAGCCCGGCGATCGTCGGCGAGGTCTGCGGCGGCATCACGATCCACAGCGGCGAGGGCGCCAGGTTCGCGAGCTCCTCGGCGATCCGCGACCAGCTGGTCGGCTGCGTGCGCGCGACCGACTCCTGGCGGCGCTGCGGATCGTAGAGATCGAGGATCCGCGCCTGTAGCCACGCCATCGAGCCGCCGAGCGACGCCGGATGCACCGGGTTGCCGTCGAGCTTGGTCGGCCGACCATCGTGGGTCACCACGATCGCGCCGGTCGCGAAGCCGTCGAGCGACAGCGCGGTCGCGTAGCGCACCGGCACGCCCGGCCGCAGCTCGAACGGATCGGCGACGTACGGCAGCACGTGCTCGCCCGGCTCCACCAGGCAGCCCGCCTGGAGCGCCGCCAGGCCGCCGCCGAGCAGGCGCAGCACGTCGCGCCGGCGGAGGTCGCCGCGAGAGCTCACCGAGATCAGCTCGTCGTCGCGACGGCTCATCGGTGGCACGCCGAGCAGGTGGTGAGCAGCGTGATCGCGCGGCCGCCCGAGCGCTGGCGGTGGCAGTCGAGGCAGAAGTTCATCGTCATCCTCACCACGCGGCGAACCGCGGGCATGTTCTCGACGGCGCCGTGGCACGACGCGCAGGCGATGCCGCTCGCGACGTGGACGCCGTGGTGGAAGTAGACGTAGCCCGGCAGCGCGTAGACCCGCTTCCACGGGATCGGCAGGCCGGTCTCCCAGCTGGAGCGCACCGGCGCGAGCTGCGGGCTATCCGGCCACACCTGGGAGTGGCAGCCCATGCAGCGCGCTGTCGAGGGATAGCCGGCGTACGCCTGGGTCTCGACGGTGGAGTGGCAGTACACGCAATCGATCCCGTCGTCGCGCACGTGGTGGCGGTGGTCGAAGTTCACCGGCTGGAGCACCGGTTCGTTGACGTCGTCGGCGTAGGGCAATCGGACGTAGACCATCGGCGCGCACACCACGAACGAGATCAGGATGACGAGGCCGAGGAGGGCGGCGCGGTAGGCCGTGCTCGCCCCCTCCGAGAACAATCCCGCCATGGCGGCCGACGGCTGCAACCGACATGCCCCCGCGCGCCGACGCGCTCGGCGCAGATCCGACACGACAGCAGCGCGCCCGTGTCGTGGTGAGCACCAGGCGCACGCCCCCGCGTGTGCGCGTGGCGCCCGCCGCGGTCACTCCTCTCGGTCCTCGGGGATCGGGCCCTCGGCGATCTCGCGCAGCCGCTCCCAGGTGCGCCGGACCTCGCGATCGAGCGTGGCGATCGAGATCCCGATGTGGACCAGCACGAACTCGCCGGTCTGCGACTCCGGCTGGTACTCGAGGCAGACCTCGCGCACCACGCCGCCGAACTGGACTCGCCCGAAGCGCAGTCCATCGCGATCGAACAGCTCGATGATCCGCCCGGCCAGCGCTACGGGCACCGCGCCCTCCTCCCGGCCAGCCGCGCCGACGCGACCGCCGCCTGGCCGAGCGCGAGCCCTCCATCGCCGGGCGGCACCCGGCGGTGGACCAGCACCTCGAACCCATCCGCCTCGAGCAAGGCGGTCGCGCGATCGATCAGCCAGCGGTTCTGGGCGCAGCCGCCGGTCAGCACCACCGTCGGAGTGACGCGCGATCCGCTCGCGCGGCGACACGCGTCGCGGATCGCCCACGCGATCGTGGCGTGGAACCGCGCCGCGCTCAGCGCCGCCGGCGCGCCCCGCGCCAGCTCGCCGGCGATCGCGAGGATCACCGGCCGCAGATCGATCTCGAACGGCGCGCCGTGCCCGATCGGACACGCGAACGGCGCGACCTCGATCGATCGCCCGGGCGGCGCGGCGCGATCCGCGAGCGCCTCGAGATCGCGCGGCCGCGCGGCGCCGAGCAGCGCGGCGACCGCGGCGAACCAGCAGCCGGCGCTGGTCGTGCGCGCCGGGTCGCCCGCGAGCGCGGCGCGAATCCGCCGGGCCGAGAGCTCGTCGAGATCCGGGTGCCGCCCCCCGGCGGACCACGGCACGAGCTCGAGCGACGCGCCGGCGTCGTCGAGCGCGGCGGCCGCGAGGCGCCACGGCTCGCGGAGCGCGGCCTCGCCGCCCGCCAGCGCGAGCGGCCGCAGGTGCCCCACCCGGTGCGCCGAGATCAGGTCCGCCTCGACCTGCTCGCCGCCCCACTGCGCCCCGTCGTCGCCGATCCCGGGGCCGTCGAGCACCACGCCGAGCACGCGCTCCGGGCGCCCGTGCTCGGCGAGGCACGCCGCGACGTGCGCGTGGTGGTGCGGCACCGCGATCCGCGCGAGCCCCGAGGCACGCGCCCACCGGGTCGAGCGATCGCCGGGGTGGAGATCGTGCGCGACGACCTCGGGCGCGCGCCCGAGCAGGTCGCACAGCTGGTCGATCGCATCCCCGAGCTCGTCGAGCACCCCGAGCTGGCGGCCGATCGCGGCGTGGCCGTCGTGGGCCACGCAGATCGCCGTTCGCCGGCCGCTGCCGACCGCGAGCACCGGCGGCCCGGTCACCGGCAGCTCGACCACCGCCGGCACCGCGCCGCGCGCGCGGCGGACCCACAGCGGGATCGCGCCCGGCTCGCGCCGCGCGAGCTCGCCGTCCAACACGCCCTCCACGGCGCGACCATGACGAGCGCGTGGCCCCTCGGCAACACGCGCCGCGGCGAGGCAGCTCTGGCCGAGCGCCCACGAGCGCGACGAGCGGGAGGGGTTGCGGCAGAGCCGCCCGCCGCGCGCCATGCGCCGCGCGCCGCTGTCGGCCTCCGGCGAGCCCCGTCGAGCGCGCGCGGGTGCGAGTCCTGCACGGCCCCGCGGCGATGGAGAGCGTGGTGGTGGGCGGCGGGTTCCCGAGCAAGCTGGAGGCAGCGTGGGCGGTGGCCGATGCGGTGCTGCTCGAGGGGCGCGCGCTGTATCCACACCGCGCCGCGGCGGCCTCGGCGCAGCCCCCGCGGTGGACCTTCGGCGTGCTCGCGCCACGCGCGTGGTCGGAGGCCGGCGGCGGCGAGGCGTGGTGGCTCGAGTCCCACGTGCTGGTGCACGGCGCGCCGCGCCGGATCTCCGGACAGCTCCGGTTCTTCCAGATCGAGCGCCGGCGGGTCGAGCAGATCGGCCGCGACGGCGCGTTCCACCCGGTGGACGTGCTCGAGGTGGATCGCCGCAGGCTGGTCGGCTGGGACGAGGGCGTGCTCCGGTCGGTCGATCTCGAGATCGACCTCGAGGCCGGCGCGCGCCCCACCGAGACGCGGTTCGAGATCGAGGGGCGCACCGAGATCGAGCCCGCGGGCGATGGCCGGGTGATCCTGCGCCGCCTGCCGCTCGCCGGGCGAATCGAGATCCGCGCCGAGTGGATCACCCGCGATCCCCCGCTCGCGCGGATCGCGATCCGGGTCGAGAACGAGACCGCGGCGAGCGATCGGCGGGCGCCGCGCGACGAGGCGGTCGCGGCGGCGTTCGCGTCCACGCACCTCGCGCTCGCCGCCGAGGGCGCCGAGTTCCTCTCGCTGCTCGCGCCGCCGCCGTGGGCGCGCGACGCGGCGGCCGGATGCACCAACGTGCGCACGTTCCCGGTGCTGGTCGGGCCCCACGCCGAGCGCGGCGTGGTGCTGTCCGCGCCGATCCTGCTCTACGACCATCCGCAGATCGCGCCGGAGCGCCGCCGCGATCCGGGCGAGGCGGCCGAGCTCGACGAGCTGCTCACCCTGCGCCGCGCCGCCGAGCCGCGCGAGGGGCCCGCGATCGAGGCGTGGACGCCCGAGGTGTTCGACCGCGCGGGAGCGCTGTCCGACGACTGGTTCGAGCGCCTGCACGGCGCGCCGCGCGATCTCCGCGACATCGAGATGGTGCCGCGCAGCCTCGCGCCGGGGCGGCGGGTCCGGCTGCGCCCCGCGGGCGGCGCCGAGGAGGCACGCTACACCGGCCGGGTCGCGACGATCGTCGGGGTCCGCGACGGCGCCGATGGCAGCACCTACCTCGCGCTCGCGCTCGACGACGACCCCTCCCCCGGCCTCCACCCGTGGAACGGCCGCTACCACTACTACCGCCCCGACGAGGTCGAGCTGCTGTGACGCGCGCGCTGATCGCCGGGGTGGGCAACGTGCTGTACGGCGACGACGGCTTCGGCGTCGAGGTCGCGCGGCGGCTCGGCGCGTCGCCGCCGCCCGACACCGTGGTCGGCGAGTTCGGGATCCGCGCGATCCACCTCGCGATGGAGCTGCTGACCCCGGTCGAGCTCTGCGTGGTCGCCGATTGCATGACCCGCGGCGGGCCGCCGGGCACGCTGTACGTCGTCGATCCGGAGCCCGAGGCGCCGTCGCGCGCGCGCCACCACGCGGCGCACGGGATGAACCTCGGGATCGTGTTCGCCGTGGTGCGTGGCTTCGGCGGCCAGGTCCCGCGCACGATCGTGATCGGCTGCGAGCCGCACGATCTGACCGAGCACCTCGGCCTCAGCCCGGTGGTCGCCGGTGTGGTCCCCGCGGCGATCGAGCTGGTGCGCGAGGTCCTCGCCGAGTACCTGCGGTGATCGCGCGCTACGGGGACAGCCGCTCGACCAGCCGGGCCAGCCGCACCAGATCGACCGGCTTCACCAGGTGCTCGTCGAACCCGGCCTCGGCCGAGCGATCGCGATCCGCGTCCTGAGCGTAGCCGGTGATCGCGACCAGCCGCGTCTCGATGCCCGCGCGCAGCTGGCGCGCCAGCTCGTAGCCATCCATCCGCGGCAGCCCGAGATCGAGCAGCGCGATGTCGGGCCCGAAGCCCGGCGCGATCGCGAGCGCCGACGGGCCGTCGTACGCCACCGCGACCCGGTAACCGAGCACCTCGAGCCCCCGCTTCAGCGCGACCGCCGAGTCCTGGTGATCGTCGACGACCAGGATCCGCGCCCGGCTCGCCCCGCCGCGCAGCTCGTACAGCTCGTCGGCCGGGCCCGGCGCGTGCTCCGGACGCGCCAGCTCGATCGCCGGCAGCTCGATCACGAACGTGCTCGCGAGCCCGAGCCCCGGGCACTCGGCGCGCACCGCGCCGCCGTGCTGCTCCACCAGCGCGCGCGCGAGCTCGATCCGCTCCCGCGCATCGCCGGCACCCGCGTGGTGGATCCCCAGCTCGATCCGCTCGCCGGCGCGGCGCGCCGCGATCTGGATCGTCGTGCGTGGATCACTCGCCGTCGCCGCGTGGACCACCACGTCGGCGAGCACCTCGGCCATCCGCTCCGCGGCGACGTCGACGCCGAGCCCGCGCCGGGCGATCGAGGTCACCACGCGGTGGCCGGTGTGCTCCCGCCGCGGGCTCGCCCGCTTGAGCGCGGCGGTGACCACCTGGGCGAGCTCGCCGGGATGGCGGCGCAGCTCGATCTGCGCGCCCCGCCTGCATTCTCCCTGTTCCACGAACGACCAGTAACACGAAGCGCGCCGCAGTGCGGCAAAGCCCGGCAGGGCGGACCATGAGCTTCGATGACAACGCCGCGCGCTCAGCCGGCGGGAGGGCGCGGGCCTCCTAGCGCGCGGGGGTACGCGCGTCGGGCCGCGCGTGCACGTGCAGCACGAACGCCATCGCACGCGCCCACTGCTGGAGCTTGTCGAACCGGCCCGACGCGCCGCCGTGGCCCGCGGTCATGTCGATGTCCATGACGATCAGGTTGTGATCGCGCTTGGTCGCGCGCAGCTTCGCCACCCACTTCGCCGGCTCGTAGTACTGGACCTGGCTGTCGTGCAGCCCGGTGCGCACGTAGATCGACGGATAGCCGACCGGCTTGATGTTGTCGTACGGCGAGTAGGCGAGCATGTAGTCGTAGAACGCCTTCTCCTTGGGGTTGCCCCACTCGTCGAACTCGTTGGTGGTCAGCGGGATCGATTCGTCGAGCATCGTGGTGACCACGTCGACGAACGGCACGAACGACACGATGCCGCGGTAGAGATCCGGCCGCAGGTTCACGATCGCGCCCATCAGCAGGCCGCCGGCGCTGCCGCCCATCGCGAACACCTGATCGCGCGCGGCGAGCTTGTTCGACACCAGGTGCTCGGTCACCGCGATGAAGTCGGTGAACGTGTTCACCTTGTGGAGCAGCTTGCCGTCCTCGTACCAGGCGCGGCCGAGCTCCTGGCCACCGCGCACGTGGGCGAGCGCGTAGACCCAGCCGCGGTCGAGCATGCTGATCGCGACGTTGTTGAACCGCGGATCCTGCGACGCGCCGTACGAGCCGTAGCCGTAGACCAGGAGCGGCGCGGTGCCGTCGCGCGGCGTGGTCTTCTTGTAGACTACCGAGATCGGGATCGAGCTGCCATCGGCCGCGCGGGCGTGCAGGTACTCGCTCGTGTACAGCGACGGATCGAAGCCCGGCACCGGCTGCTGCTTGAGCAGCTTGCGCTCGCGGGTCGCCACGTCGGCCTCGAACACCGAGTTCGGCGTGGTCAGCGAGTCGTACGCGAAGCGGACGCGCGCCGCCTCCGGATCGGGCGTGTCGACCACCGTCATCGCGTACGTCGGATCCGGTGCATCGAGGAAGTACGCCGGCTTCTTCGCCGGCAGCACCCTCACCTTGCGCAGCCCGCCGGTGCGCACCGAGGCCGCGATGAACCCGTGATAGACCGCGAAGTCCTCGACGAGCATCTCGGCGCTGTGAGGGATCAGCTCCTTCCACGCCTTGCGGTTGGCCTCCTTGCCGGGCGCGATCTCGACCAGCCGGAAGTTCTTCGCGTCGGCGTTGGTCAACATCACGAACCGGCCGTCGAGGTGGTCGAGGTTGTACAGGTGGTCCTTGGCGCGCGGCAGGAACACCTTCGGCGCGCTCGCCGGCTTGTCGGCATCGACCAGCCGCACCTCGCTGTTGGTCGTCGCGCCCGCGTGGAGCAGGACGTACTTCCGCGACTTGGTGCGCGCGACGTGCACGTAGTACTGGCCGTCGTCCTCCTTGTAGATCAGCTCCGAGGTGCCGCCGAGCACGTGGCGGAACACCCGATCGGTGCGCAGCGTCGTCGGATCCTTGCCGACGTAGAACAGCGTCTTGCCGTCGTTGGCCCACACCGCGTTCGGCGACACCTGGGTCGCGATGTCGGGCATCACCTGGCCGGTCGCGAGATCCTTGACGTGCAGCGTGAACTGGTTGCGGCCGACGGTGTCGTCGCCCCACACCAGCATCCGCCCATCGCGGCTGACGTCCATACCGCCGATCGCGTAGAACGCGTGGCCGGTCGCCAGCTGGTTGCCGTCGAGCAGCACCTCCTCTGGCGCGTCGAGCGTGCCCTTCTTGCGGGCGTGGATCGGGTACTGCTTCCCGGTCTCGTAGCGCGTGTAGTACCAGTAGCCTTCCTTGTGGACCGGGACGGAGGTGTCGTCCTCCTTGACCCGCGATCGCAGCTCGGCGAACAGCGTGTCCTCGAGCTGCTTGACCGGCGCCATCATCTGCTTGGCGTACGCGTTCTCGGCCTCGAGGTACGCGAGCACGTCGGGGCGCGAGCGCGTGTCGTCGCGCAGCCAGTAGTACGGATCGTTGCGCGTGCCGTGCGGCGAGCTCACCGCGTACGGCCGGGTCTCGGCGATCGGCGGGGCCGGCTCGGTCGAGGGCGGTGGGACGGCGGATTTGTCTGCGGTGTCGTTCACGGCCGATACCTCCCCGCCGGGCGCTGGTTTCGCCGGCGGAGTCGTGGAGCTACCACACGCGGCGACCAGCCCCGCCACGACGACATGAAGCGATCGAGTCATGTCCCTCTCCTAGTCAGCTTCCAGATCGCGCGCGAGGTCGTTCCAGAGCTCGTCGCCCATCAGGAAGAAGGCCCACATGCGCTCGACGGGCCGGATGCCGCGGCGCTCCTGGTACAGCACCAGATCGTCGAGCTCGCCGTCGTACCAGCCCCACAGGAAGCGGGCGCGGAACACGTCGAGCTTGCGCTCCTCGAGCTCGGCGATCACCTCGGGCAGCTCGGCCTCGTCGAACTCGTCGACCAGATCGGTCGCCTCGTCGATGTTCTCGCCGAGGTACGCGATGCCCTGCTTGGTGAGCTCCCAGCGCTCCTTCTTGGCGTTGATCTGGACGTAGCCGTCGACCGCGAGCTGCTGGAGCAGCTCGTCGAGCGGCGACAGCTCCGAGGGCAACACGACGGGGAACGTCATGCCGCCGTCCTCGGGCCGGAGGTCCATCTTCTTCATCACGTACAGACCCGCGTAGGTCTGCTTGTCCTCGTCGGTGATCGCGGCGTTCGGGCGCCGGCGCTGCAGCTCGGTGGTCACGTCTCCGAGCGTACGCCACGAGTCCGCTGCAAGGCGGATTCGATCGCCGGGATCGAGCCACGCGTAGACATCTCCGAGCGCCCCGTAGATCGGCGCCCGCGCCGCCGGCGGGAGCGGGAGTCGCGCCCGGTGGGGGTTGCAGGTCACCAGCACGATCGCTGCGACCTCCTGCGGCAGCCTCGGGAGCCACACCTCGAGAAACCGCGATAGCGCGACGCGCACCGCGAGGTCTGGATCGATCTCGAGCTCGAGCTCGATGTCCGCGGCCTGCGGCGCGCCCTCGTCCGCGGCGTGGACCGCGATCACGAGCGCGTGGTCGATCTGCTTCGGCGCGCCGCGCTCGCCGGCGAGCCACAGCCGATCGACCTTCGCCCAGCCGTAGCCGGCGTAGTCCGGGAGCGGCTCGTCGCGATCGAGCGCGAGCAGCTCGATCACCGGCCGCTCGACGAACGGCAGCTCGGCGATCGTGGGGACGCTCAAGCGACGATCGCGACGACGGTGCGCGCGCGGCTCGTGGTGCCGAACCGACTACCGCCGCGCGACCGGCTGGTGCCACCGGTCGACTTGCCGCCGCCGTACGAGCGGCCGCTCTGCGACCGCTTCGAGAACCGATCCGGATTCGCCGAGCGGTAGCCCGAGCGGTGTCCCGAGAGCTGGCTCGCGCGCGCCGCGCTCGTCGTGTACGCGGTGGTGTACACCGGCACGTACGTCGGCATGAACATGTTCGAGAGCATCGCGCCCATCAGCATGCCCGAGGCGATGCTGAACATCGGCGACGCGTAGTAGCCGTAGTGCGGGCCGTGACCGTGGGTCTGGTAGCTCGCCTCGGAGCCCTTGAGCTCGCGCTTGATCGTGAAGATCTTCTCGGCGTCGTCGACCTTGCCGTCGGTGTTCTTGTCGAAGAAGCCGGTCACGACCTGGGTCTTGTCGTCCTCGTCCTTGACCGAGATGCTGATGATCTCGTCGCCCTCGTAGATCTCGTTGATCCGGCGCTCGAGGTCCTCCGGTCCGTTGGCCTGCTTGTAGGCCTCGTTGACCTTGTCCCAGTCGATCTTGACGTTCGTGTTCTCCGTGGTCGCCCAGCGCTCGTTGCCGCGGGAGTCTCCGGAGTCGCAGCCGATGCCACCTGCGCCGACCGTCAGCGACAGGCCCAGGACGGCCGCAAGCAGCTTCGTCTTTGTGATCATGGGGAGAAACGTAGTGTTGGCGGGTGTCAGCGTCAAGCCGGCACCGCTCCGTGATCCTGCCTGTTCGGGGAGCGGCGCGTTGACGCACCCCCGGGCGCTAATTGTCCGAATAGATGAAGGTGTCCTCGCCGTGGGTGGCGGTGACGATCACGATGGTGTCGGCGCGGACCGCCGGATCGAGCGCGCTCCACGCCTGCATGACGGTCTGGGCGTGCTGGGCGTCCCACGCCAGCACCGCGAGCACCTGCTTCTCCCAGCGATCGGCGGCCGACACGTTCGCCGTCGACACCTGGATGTCCTCGAGCTTGCGCCGGATGATCGTCGTGGCGGCCTCGAGCGTGTACGGCGAGCCGAACGGGAACGCGACCGCGCGGACCACGCTGACGCCGATCTTGACCCCGTCGATGCCGACCAGGATGTCGGTCTTCTTGCTGTTGGGGACGTCGTACAGGATCTGGGTCTCGGTCTTGATCAGGGACGCCAGCTCGCAGCGCGCGAGCTCCTCGAACGCGAACACCTCCGAGTACACCGAGCTGCCGCCGGCGTTGGGGGTCTCGACGATCGTCCGGCCACCCGCGGTGAGCAGCGGGCGATCCGCCGGGTCCACGTAGCGGCGCATGAACGAGAGGTCGACCTGGAACATCACCGGCATGTCGCCGGTCAGCTCGGGGCTCGCGAGCACGCCGCACATCCCGGACAGGTCGCCGAACCCGATCAGCGGCACGCCATCGGGAGCGTCGATCGGAGCATCGAGCCACGCATCGACCGGAGCGTCGATCGCAGCGTCGTCGGGAGCATCGATCGCGACCGCGTCGCTCGGCGGGCCGGCGTCCGGCGAGTCACTCGAGCCACCACAGCCGAGCGCGGCGACCAGCCAGATCGCGAGACCACCGGAGAGGCGCATGGCCCGACGCTACAACCGCCGGGCCACCACGCGCCAGAGGCCACGCGTGGCCTTGATCGCTATGCGCGAAAGTGCATAACTATGCGCGTCATGCATACGCGGTTCGACGTCGCGCTGTTCGGGGCCGCCGGGTACTCCGGCCTCGAGCTCGCGAAGCTGCTCGCCTGCCACCCCGCGGTCCGGCTCGCGTGCGCCGCGAGCGACACGCACGCCGGCAAGCCGGTCGCCGCGCTGACCGGCCGCCCCCACGGCGACCTCGCGTTCGTGCGCACCGAAGAGGCGCTCCGGATCGCGCCGAGCTGCGCGGTCGCCCTGCTCGCCGTGCCGCCCGAGCCGGCGCGCCGGCTGGCCGAGCAGCTGCGCCCGGCCACGCGGATCGTCGATCTCTCGAACGCCCACCGCGCCGATGCCTCCGCGGTCTACGGCCTGACCTCGCTGTTCGGCGCAGAGGTCGCGGCCGGCGCGCTGATCGCCAACCCGGGCTGCCACGCGACCGGGGTGATCACCGCCGCGGCGCCGCTCGTGCGCGACGGCCTGGTCGATGGCGAGCTGGTGGTCACCTCGGGTTCGGGCGTCACCGGCGCCGGCAAGACCGCCGACGAGGCGATGAGCCTCGGCGAGATGTACGGCGAGGTCCGCGCGTACCGCGTGCTGGCCCACCAGCACGTGCCCGAGATCGAGGCCACGCTCGGCCGGCTCGGCGCGCGCCCGCGGGTCGTGATGACCACCCACCTGTTGCCGATCGCGCGCGGGATCTTCCAGATCCTGACGGTGCGGCTGGCGCGCCCGATGGCCACCGCCGAGCTCCTCGACCTGTACCACGCGACGTACGCCGGTGATCCGACGGTGGCGATCGCCCGTACGCCCGAGGAGGTCTCGCTGCGCCGGGTGGTCGGCACCAACCAGGTCGCGATCGGCATCGCGAGCGATGGCCGCGTCGCGGTGATCACCGCCGCGCTCGACAACCTGCTCAAGGGCGCCGCCGGTCAGGCGGTCGAGAACCTCAACACCCTGCTCGGCCTGCCCCGCACGGCGGGCCTCGATCACCTCGCGAGGCACCTATGAAGTGGCCCCCTGGATTTCGGTTCGCCGGCGTCGCCTGCGGGATCAAGCCCCACCGCCCGGACCTCGCGCTGGTGGTCTCGTCGCACGACGCGGCGTGCGCCGGCGCGTTCACGGTCAACCGCGCCAAGGCCGCGCCGGTGGTCGACGCCGAGCGCCGGCTACCCGCCGAGGGCATGCGCGCGATCGTGGTCAACAGCGGCAACGCCAACGCGCTGACCGGCCCCGCCGGGATCGAGGCGGTGGGCGCGGTGCTCGAGGCCACCGCGGGAGCGCTCGGGATCCGCGCCGCCCAGGTGGTGAGCGCGTCGACCGGCGTGATCGGCATGAAGCTGCCGCACCACAAGATCGTCGCCGCGCTGCCGAGGTGCATCGCCGAGCTGTCCCCCGAGCCGGACCGCGCCGCCGAGGCGATCATGACCACCGACACCACGCGCAAGCTCGCGTCGCGCACGATCGAGATCGACGGCGTGGCGGTCACGCTCGCCGGGCTGTGCAAGGGCTCGGGGATGATCGCGCCGCAGCTCGCCACCACGATCGCGATCATCACGACCGATTGCGCGATCGGCGCCGAGCTGCTCGACGACGCGCTCGAGGCCGCGACCCGCAAGACGTTCGACCAGCTCACGGTCGACGGCGACATGAGCACCAACGACAGCGTGTTCGTGCTCGCGAACGGCCTGGCCGGCCACCCGCCGATCGAGGCCGGCAGCGCGGCGTACGAGCGGTTCGCCGCGGCGCTCGCGGATCTGCTCGACGAGATGGCGCGCGCGATCGCCGCCGATGGCGAGGGCGCGACCAAGCGGATCGAGACGATCGTGACCGGCGCGCCGACCGAGGACGTCGCGCGCGACATCGCGAAGAGCATCACCGCGTCGCCGCTGGTCAAGGCGGCGATGTTCGGCGGCGACCCCAACTGGGGCCGCGTGCTCTCGACGGTGGGCGCACGCGCCGGCTCGCAGGGCTGGGACATCGACCCCGCGCGCGCCGAGGTCACGATCCAGGGCGTCGAGGTCTACGACGGCGCGCCGCAGCCGTTCGATCGCGCGACGCTCAAGGCGCGGCTGCGCGAGCCCGAGGTGGTGATCGACGTGGAGCTGCGCGCCGGCACCCACGACGCGCGCGCGTACGGCTGCGACCTGTCGTACGACTACGTCAAGCTCAACGCCGATTACACCTCGCTGCTGGTCGAGGCGCCCGACGGCGGGGTGGCCAAGGACGACAAGCTCCGCAACTACAGCCCGGCGTTCAAGCGCGCGCTGCTCGTCGAGGCGCTCGCGTACATCTCGCAGTTCCGCGGCAAGCGCTGCGTGATCAAGTACGGCGGCGCGGCGATGACCCGCGACTCGCTGGTGCGGTCGTTCTGCGACGACGTCCTGCTGCTGCACTCGGTCGGCCTGCTGCCGGTGGTCGTGCACGGCGGCGGCCCCGAGATCGCGCGCGCGCTCGAGAAGATCGGCGGCACGGCCGAGTTCGTCGACGGGATCCGGGTGACCTCGAGCTCGGAGCTCCAGGTCGTCGAGATGGTGCTGACCGGCCAGATCAACGGCGAGCTGGTGACCCAGCTCAACCGGCGCGGCGCCCACGCCGTCGGGCTCTCGGGCAAGGACGCCGCGCTCCTGCGGGCCAAGAAGCTGGTGCGCGACGACGGCCGCGACCTCGGCCAGGTCGGCGAGCTGGTCGAGGTCAACAAGGCGTTCCTCGAGTCGCTGCTCGGCCAGGGCTACATCCCGGTGATCTCGCCGATCGGCCTCGGCCCCGACGGCTCCGCGTTCAACATCAACGCCGACTCCATCGCCGCGGAGCTCGCGGTCGCGCTCAAGGCCCCCAAGCTGATCTACCTGAGCGA